>DARQ01000068.1 GCA_002503395.1 Euryarchaeota archaeon UBA60
TACCCTCTGTAACTATCCGAATTAATTGGCTTCCATCTCAAATCCACATTTTTTACATTTGCAGTGGTATCCCTCACTGTATGGTTCGCATATCATAGTTCCACCACATCCCGGACAAGATTCAGTATAAGATTCTACGGCCATCCACAAATGCTCCTCCGGTGTAGTTCCCATATCATGACCGGTGGGGTTAGTGCATATTATATTGACTAACTTCAAATCAATTCGGATAGGTTGGAAGGGTTCATCCGAAACCCCTTCCGGCCGAATGTGGTAGTTTGATGGGCTTTCAGTGGGTCTGTGCAAACGCTTGTGCGTCTACCTGTGATAACACCATTCGATGGGCACTACAAGCAATCAGTCGTTCTCTATTCTCATTATACGAGTGGTGCGAAAACCCTGCAGGAGTTTGACATATTTTCGTTGTTGGAATTCATCGTCCAAGTCTGGGTCCCCGGTATCGATTCTAATTTTTTCGAGTGCGAGTAGTTTGGCCGGAGTGACCACCCCGAGGATATTGTCCAGGCCTACCGCCCGCAGGACTTCGGGGGAAAGTTGCAGATTGCCGCGCCCGATGAGGAAACCTTGACCCCCCATCGGCGAGAGCAGCAGCAGTTTCTCTCCCTCGTGTCGCCCGATAATCTCGAGCAATTGTGCCTCGTTAAGGTCCGCTTCGAGTGGCTCTGGCCACTCGGCACAGGAGATGTCGATACCCAGCAAGGTGGTCTCATGCCCACAGAGTCTGGCGATTTCTCGCAACGTCCCGCCACTTCCCCATATCACCATCAGTTCTGGATTGGCCTCAATCAGAGTGTTGATGTGCTCAGCCAAAGCCGCAATCGTCTCGCTTTCATCAGCCGCCATCACCTGTTCCTTGGCTCCCTGCATCCACCTCGGACTGCTAGGTGTCATCGCCTCGCCGTACATCCTGACCCGCCATTCGCCTTGCCGGTAGACCTCTTCGTCGAGGTCCATGACCTCGGTTCGCCCTGGCAGTAAATCCCCATCCAGAAAGGCGCGAATCACTTCGGCGCCAGCCCTAGGGGTGGTGGCGAAACAGCCACTGTGCATCTTGACTCCGCCAGGAATTCCCACAATCGGCAACTCACCGGCTTCGGCCTCGGACAGAGCCGCGACGATATCGCGAGTGGTTCCATCACCCCCACCGTAAACCAGCAGGTCGAGATCGCATTTGACGAGTTTCTTGACCGCTGCGGCGGTATCTTCAGCACTGGTGGATTCACCGATTTCGCCAACCAGTTCAACCTCCCAAGCCGGCTCGGCGGTGGTACTTTGGGAGAGGGTTTGGCTAAGCCAGGTCTCACCCATCCTCCCAGCCCAGGCGATAATCGTCAATGCTTCACTGAGGGGACGTTGCTCGACCAGTTCAGCCAGACGCAGCATAGCCGTAGCCACCCTCGGCCCACTGCAGTCTACAGCCCCTGCCGCTCGTGCAGTCTCAGCCAGTCCATCCGAGCCCTTGTATCCTAAACGACCCCCTAATCCAGCATCGGGATTGACGACCAGTCCGATTCTCATGCCAATGCCTCCCGCTCGGGCATCAAAGGCGAGTTGTGGGCAAGACATGAAGGCGACGCCTTGAAGCGGTCGACATCAATCCGCGGTTGTGGCGAGAAAGCGGGCCGATAGTCTTGAGGAACTTGTTGCCAAAGGAATGGCTGAGTTCGGCTTGGTTGATGAGAGTGTACCATACACTCCACTATCCTTAGACCAATCTGATGACCAAACCATTGAACAGCCAACCAGTTCTCCTGCAACCCAAGAAGTCAAAGAACTCATCAAATCGGTGCAAGCGGTCGAGACCCGTACAAGTTGGATAATCCCCGGTAAAACTGACGAGCCAGCCCACGAAATGGATACCAATCCCGACCCCACCGTCGAGCTAAGCGCTGACGAACCTGAATCGCCCGCCGAGCCGGTCGAACAATTACATCCTGCTCCTTCCTCTGGGCAAGGTGATTGGAATGAGGCCTTCACTCCCGAACCGGAGCCGGAATTGGAGTCCGAACCCGAGGTGGAGCCAGCCAAAGAAGCGCCAACTCCACAACCACCAAGGGTGGTCAAGCCAGCCTTTTCGGGTGATCTGGAAATCGAATGGTAACCCTATTCCTCAACCGTACAGTGGGGATACACTTCATGCATCACCGGCACGAACATGTCCTCACAGGTTCTGCTCACCGTCGACAGTGAAAGCGTGCTCGACTCATCTAGGAATACCGTCACCGGCTGAGTGCTGACCGCACTGGGCACGTAATCCATACCGGTTTGGGTGATGACCAACCTGATGCTGTCTCCAGCCGACACGACCACATCCATGGCGAAGAATTCCATTTTCGCCAACACGGTCTGACCCGGCACCAATACCTGACCGGTCTTGCCACCATCGGCAAAACGCAGATCCATCACCGCATGGCCGAGATGGGTGCCATCACTACCGCGCTGTAGTTCAGCAAAGAGATGGCCGCTGGCCGGAAGTTGTTGCAGTAATGAAAGGCTAGCGGTGATGTGCAAGGTCGGCATACCGACGATTCTCAAGTCACTCTCCATCGTCCCACAATCGAGCACGGTGGTGCTGGTCAAGGTGATGGATTCACCACCGGATTCGAGACTACATGCATCCAAGGTGATTGCCAGCCACTCTTGGTCGGCCGGCGGGTAGGTCTCCTCGACTCTCCAGCCGCCTTTATCATCCTGGATTTCGGCAATCAAGCGCGGCTGGGGGCCTAGGTCGCGCAGATAGAAATCGAACCACTCGAGCAGGTCGTCAGCCCAGTCCCAGCGCAATGACCAGGGGTAGGCAATCCCCCCTTCGTGACCACTTATCCGATCGGGATATTCGTGCCCCCATTGCCCATACAACCCCTTGACCTCGAAACCTGCATCGATCGTAATCTGATGGGTGGGAAAGGCCATGTGGGGGTCGACATTCCAATCCTGCATTCCGTGGATGATGTAGATTGAGCCGTTGTAAACTTCCATTGCCCGGTCAAGGAAGTAACGCTCCTCCCAGTAATCACTGCCCATCCAAGCAAGGTTATCACCGGTCATGTAGGCAGCAGCCCCAGCGTAATATCCTTCCATATAACCCTCACAGGCATTCTCGATATCCTCGCCATCGCCATCCAATCCGAAAGAGCCGTAGACTCCGTTATGCATTATCGCCCCCCGAGCCTCCATACTGCCATTGCGCCACATCAATTCGTGCACGCCGATAAGACCCGACATCGGAACGATAGTTGCCAAATGCTCTGAGCCGGAGGCGGCGGCATTCCAAGGGGTTGAACCGTCGTAGGATTTTCCGATTGCCGCGACCTTGCCATTCGACCAGGATTGTACTCCCAGCCAGTCGATTGCGGCCTTAATCCCAGCTTGCTCATCCAAGCCCATCAAGTCCATGCAATGGTTCGATTCACCGGTTCCGAAGACCGATACCTGCGCCACGCCATAGCCGTGGGGAACGTAATTCTCAATCAGGAACCGACCCAGTCGGTCGGCTGGGGTGAGGGCTTCGACATCACCGTCGCCGTAATATGGGCCAATCTCGGTGATGACGGGCACCTTGCAGAACACCGGGATTTCCTCTAAGGTGAAATCACAACCCTCAATCACGGGCAACCACAATCCCATGTGAACCTCGGCTCCGCCAGTTGCCCCGGCTCCACCGTCACTCAAGACAATCTCTGGAACGGGTACGAAGACCGAGAGTGGCTCTCCAATACCATAGGTGCCATTCCAAGAGACTCGACTGAATATGTCTTCGTCGAGGTATTGCTGGCCCGAGCGCTCTTCAACGGGAGGGAGCCAATGGGATTCGCCCGACCCCGAGACCAATTCGTCGGCCAGTGGACTGCCGATTGTGACTGCGAGAATGATGAATAGAACGACGATGGTGATGGTCGAGGCCAGGGCGATGTTGAGTTGGCGGGTCTCGCGGCGCTCGGTGGCCGAGCCAGCCGAGACCTCGGCCATCAGCACCTCATCGGCCATGGGCAAAGGCCGTCACTTTCACGCTTCAATGTTCGTAACTAAAGAGCATTATACTCGAGTTCAAGGATATTCGATTCTTAGTATTGAACTGGAAGGTACGCATTGTTTGGGTTTGGTTTGGGTTGGGTTGATGAACGTCCGACGACCCCGTAGGGGTCGGGCAGCCCCATGAGCATGGTCGATATCACCCTCCCAGACGGCTCGGTCAACGAGTATTCCTCAGGCATCTCCGCCGGTGAAGTGGTCGAGGACATACTCGGGCGCAAGCACGGCTGTCTGGCGGCAGAGGTCGATGGCGTCGAGCGCGACTTCTCCTTCCCCCTCGCCTCCGATGCGGCCGTCTCAGGGATTCTGGCCGACTCCCCTGCAGGAATGCACATCCTGCGCCACAGCGCTGCCCACCTGCTTGCCCAAGCGGTGATGGAGTTGTATCCTGGGGCCAATCCGACCATCGGGCCTGCCATCGAGCGTGGTTTCTACTACGACTTCGCGATGCCACCGATCGATGAGTCGGAACTGAAGGCGATACAGAAGAAGATGCACGAATTGGCGCGCAAGAACCTCGCGGTCGAGCGAGTTGAGTGTTCTGATTCCGAACTTTCTGAACTATTCTCTGCCAACCCCTACAAATTGGAGATTATCGCCGACAAGTTGGAGGATGGGGGTGGCTCAACCATCTACCGTCAGGGTGAGTGGTACGACCTGTGCCTTGGCCCGCACGTTGCCAGTACCTCGAAATTGATGAATGTTAGACTGACCAGTATGTCAAGCGCATACTGGAGAGGCGACCAATCGCGTGAGCAGTTAGTACGCATCTACGGTTTGGTCGAGCCGACCAAGGAAGCCCTGAAGTCCACAATGTCGCGAATTGAGGAAGCGAAGAAGCGCGACCATCGCAAACTGGGCAGGGACTTACAGTTGTTCCACATCGATGAGGAGGTCGGTCAAGGGCTGATTCTATGGACCCCCAGGGGAGCTGTCATTCGACAGGAATTACAGGATTTCATCTCTGTTGAGTTGCGCCGCCAGGGTTACTCTCAGGTATTCACCCCACATATCGGAAAATTAGCTTTGTACCGCCGTAGTGGCCATTTCCCCTACTACCAAGAGAGCCAGTACCCACCTTTGGTCGAGCGGGAACTGATGAGCAAACTTGCCGATGAGGGTTGTACCTGTGGTGAATTATCAAACTTGATGGGAGCCGGAGAGATTGAAGGTTATCTGCTGAAACCGATGAACTGCCCGCACCACATCAAAATCTACTCGAGTCAGGCTCGCTCTTATCGAGACCTGCCACTGAGGTTGTCCGAGTTCGGCACCGTCTATCGCTGGGAGCAATCTGGTGAGATTTCGGGAATGACGCGGGTGCGCGGTTTCACCCAGGACGATGCGCACCTGTTCGTGACCGAGGAACAAATTGCCGCAGAGGTGCTCGGTTGTATCGAAATCGTGCAGATTATATTCGGCACTTTGGGGATGACCGATTATCGAGTACGAGTCGGCATGCGCGACCAGGATTCAAGCAAGTATGTTGGCGATTCAGAAAAATGGGATAAAGCCGAAGCTGCCTGCCTAGCCGCAGTCGAAAGCCTTGGTGTAGAGTTCAGCGAAGAGCCCGGTGAGGCGGCTTTCTACGGACCCAAAATCGACTTCATAGTCAGAGACGTAATCGGCCGAGAATGGCAACTCGGCACGGTTCAGGTCGACTACAATCTACCCGAGCGCTTCGAGTTGGAATACACCGGTGCCGATGGAGGTAAGCACCGTCCGGTGATGATTCATCGCGCCCCGTTCGGAAGTATGGAACGCTTCGTCGGGGTACTCATCGAACACTTCGCCGGTAAATTTCCGACCTGGCTCTCTCCGACCCAAGTGCACATCATCACCATCTCCGAGAAGCACACCGAATGGGCTGATGAGGTGACGGCCGCCCTGAAGGAGGCTGGGGTACGCATCGAGTCGGATACCTCTGATGCGACCATCGGCAAGAAAATCCGCACTCACCGCAAGATGCAACCACCCTATCTACTAATCATCGGTGATGAAGAGGTCGCCAATAATACCGTCAGCCTGCGCGGACGCAATAACGTGCAACGCAATGGTATTCCATTATTTGATTTCGTGGCTGAACTGCGGGCTGAAATCGAGAGTAAATCGGCGCAACTCAACCTGACCCCCCCCCCCTCGACAGAGGATTAATCCCAGCACGAGCACCTTTGAATCTAAACGCGTAGCGGTGCTCGTGCCTTGGTATTTCTGCTTCTTTCTGAACTTCGCACTTCCCTCGCCTTCGACTCAGTCCTGTAATCACCCCCGGGCCACTCGCACCACCCTATTCCACCCCTCAGGTTGGGTTTTCCTCCATCCAGCCAATCCGAATCATTGCTTTCCGTGTCCCCGGAGAGTTGAAGACCCTAAGAACAAAGCCACCCCCAAAGGGTGGCTTGATGCGTATAGAGACTGAATTCAGTTCTTCGGCTATCGCTCCATTTCTAGTCATGGCCATCGTCACCTACGCGATTTGGCACTGGCTCGTCCCCCGTTCCCTACGCGGGCTACAGGTCTCGTTTCCACGCTCCAAGAAACAGTATGAAGTGCACGTGGTAACAGAGTCAATCGAAGATGTAAGGGCGCTGTTGGGTCAGCCGAAAATGCGCTTTGGAATAGTCATTTACATCATGGCCATAGCAGGAGCACTGTTATTTTTCTTTGAGTGGATGTTCACTCAGATTGGCATAAAAGACCACTACGATGGCATCAATCTGGCTCTGGCTGGAATCTTTGTTCTCATTCCAGGAGTCTCATCTGTCGTTGTCAGTCTCGGTAAGCAGGTCTTGAGAGAAAAGAGCGATACCAAGGCCACACTTCAAGACACTTCCTTCACCACCCATCTACTCTACATCGTGCTGGCAATCATCTGGGTTGGCTTCAACTACGCCATCTTCAGTTTCCAGATTTTCGATTCGATGTCCGTGTCCAGCCGGCGAGCGACGTTTATGTTCATGGTATTTCTTCCCGCGGTTATCGCCTATGGTCGAATCTTGGGCTCATCCTGGCTGCCCTTATTTCAATCGAACCGGATTTTGTCTAGGGGAGAGCCTAGTGACCTGCATCCCGAACCGCCCACACTGCGCCGACAATTTTCCGCCATGGTATTGACGGTGACCGCGGGTTTGATGCCCTTTACCGCCCTCAATGCACTACTTTCGGTCATCATGATAAATTTGAATCCAGAGATGTTCGTCCATTCTGCGCAAGTTCTCAGCCTACCCGAATACACCCCCCAAGCTTCGGTGATGGAAGAAGGAGGTGTGCTGGGGTTCTATGCTATCGAACTATTCTCGAATATCGGTGAGCAGGGTGTACGTCAGCCATTGGTAGTCGCTACTCTTCTGTTCCTCTTGCTAAACGTCGCCATTGTCGGAGTCGTTTTCGTCTATGAAGTCGCCCACATTCTCTTCCTCGGATTGTTCAAAATAGCCGGCAAAGGTGGCCTACAACTCGCCGACCAACGCCTCTTAAGGGCCGATCCAGCACAACAGGCCAAAGTTCTCAACTTCTGTTTCAGCGGCTTCGCCGGTCAGTCGATGCTGTTATTCGTATTGGCTATGATTACCTTCTGGGACTCGGCCTTCCTACCTCAGGGTAGTGAATGTGGGGTCTGGGAGGACAATATCTGTGTGATAATGGAGAAAGACCTGTTGGAACAATTCACCTGGATGTTGGCTGCAGGCGGGCAAATCGCCTTCCTGTTCGTATGGTTCCCTTCATGGAACGATCGCCATCGCTTGGACGACATAGTACTCGATGCCGGTGCCGGCGACCAGAGAGCAATAGTCCACTCGCATGAGGACAAGATTTTTCTCAAGCAGACGTCATTTGAGAAACTGATTCGCGATGATGACTGGGAACGGGCAATCGAACGTTACGACCATATGGAAGCCACTCCGGATGGCATCGAATTCGCCCGCCGGCAACGCGCCAAGATGGTTTTCGATGCCGCACAGGGGTGTTGGGATGCAGCCGAGGAGTCGGCGGTCTCATTGCTGGCGCTACGCGGTGGCGATTCTGATGCCAGCGCCGGCCTGATTCTCTTCGCCGCATCTCTGGCTCAGCGCGACTACGATGAAGCCAGACCTCGCCAGTCACGCATGCCACAGAATTCTCACGAGACCATCGTCTTACGATGGTTGGCAGGAATCCTGTCTCCTGAAACCATGCCTTTTGAGGCGAAACTGCGTCCGAGTGCGGCGATGATGCCGGTGATTAAGATGAATATCGACCTCATCAAGCGTTGGTCGACACTTGAACCATGGTCAAGTATCGGTCACAAAAATGACTACATCGGTCGCCATTTCCTGCTCGGTGATGTAGCGCGAATGCGAATCTTGGGCGAATCGGGTGAGGCTTTGAATCGCTTGGAATTCTGGATTAAGGATAACGATGTCGAGGATTGGGTGATGGGTGATGTCGCACGTTCATTACTATATCTCGACCGCGGCATGAAAATGACCGCAATTCGAATCATGAACAAGGCAATCAAAGTCGCTCCGCACCATCCAGCGGTGCGAGAATTACAACGCTTGGCCAATCAGATCAGAATCATTGATGATTACCCTGATACGATGAACCGAACCGAATTCGATTGGATCAGTCCTGACGTCAGCAGAGATTCATGGATTGGCATCTGGTTCACGCGTTATACGGTGATGCCGCTACCGATTCAGGACCTCGACCCTCGTCTCGAGATGCGCTATTGGGATGCTAATGGTTGGGCACTGGCGAGTGAGATAAAGGAGAGTGGGGCACATCCCGCGGGTATGACCTTGAGGAAATGGCGGCGCTCAAATTCACTACCGAAAAATCAACCACTCGGAAATTATCTCATCTTGAAGGGCTTGGCAACCACCATCGGGGGGATGCCGGTCGACATCGGTATGCCGACCGAACTAGACCCTGAAGCGGCTTCGACAGTCGACCTGATGAATCTGTGATACGGGTTTGGGTTTGTCCTGGTGAGCGGAGGCTGTTCCTTGGGTGGCTACGACAGTCTGCAACAGAACCGATGAGTCTGTTATTCAAAGACGGCGGCGGAGTTTTTCCATTACCGCATCAGCTTCGCCCAGTAGCGCCAAGCAATCTTCGAGTCGCCCCTGTCCATGCGCTTCCAGAGCGGTCGCTACCGCGGCCTCACCGGAGCGCATTTGCTCATCTTTTGCAGTGACGCCACCCGCTTCTAGTTGGTTGCGCAGTATGCGCCATTCCCCTTGCACGAAACCGAGCAATTCATCGGCTTCATCGAGCGCCTTGCCCTTTGTATCGAGGTCACTGGTCAAGCGTTCGAGCAAGGTCGCGGCGTGCGACCATTGCCGGTCATCAGCGGCGGCTTTGATTCCATCCAGTCTCTCCTGCCAGTCATCGGCATCGGTACGCTTGCTGAAACGAGCGACCAGTTTCTTGCGCTGCCGCAATCCCCGCCGCACATCATCCATCGCCGCGCGCTCACGGTCGATTTCTCGCACAATTCCGTCGCATAGGCCACGGGCGAGGCTATGGTCACCATCCTCTAGGGCTTGACTCGCCTGCTTCAGCCGCTGTTCCCATTGCGAGGTATCCATACCATCTGTCTCGCCGAGAGCCACTTGTGCCAATTCTACCGCATGGCCCGCATTTTCGACCGCGGTGCCGACATTGGCTAGTTGATCGGGTATTGCAGTTGCAAATTCAAAGGCCTTTTTCGGATGCTCAGCGGCTAGGCTGGACTCGGCTTCCTTGAGAATAGAGCGCATCGAGTCGGCTTCTTGACCGGTGACTTCGCTGAGCAGCCGTTTTGCGGTGCTGATGGCGGACTCGGCCTGTTGCCACCATTCGATGACCTCTTCAGCGCGGATTTTCGCCTGTCGGAATAATTGTTCTGCCTCGCGCGGGCTACCCAATTCAAGTTCCCTATCACCTTGGGTCATCGCTCGTGCAGGTCGTTTTGCCAGTGGTGCTATTTCCTCGGCCTGCTCAACTCTGCGAGCCACCTCGGCTCGAACCTCCTCGACATCTTCAGTGAACCGAAGGGTTCTCTCGATATCATCCTCGGCTTCATCCAGCAGTCGCATTCCGTTGGCGAGGTCAAGGTATCCTTCTTCGGCGGCGGTCATCACCAACGAAGCCGCTTGGTCGACGGCGGCGCCAAGCGACCGAAGTTCAAGAATTCTGAATTCCAACTTGTCGAGACGGCGGCGGAACTCCTTGCGCAATTCTCGCTCTTCATCACCTCCCGACCAGTCGAGGAAGGCCATTACGACTCCACCGGTAAGGATGCCCAGGTGCAGGTAAAGTGTCGGCGCTTGCGGAATCGAAGCCACTACCAGAGAAAGGGTGAGAACACAACCCAATCCACCCATCACCCCTCGATAGCGAATAATCACTGCGGGCCCTTGCAGGACGCTACGACTGACTTTGAACAGCGTCGCAGCGACGATGATGAGGATAATCCCCCCGACCATCTCCATGGTACCTTCCTCGAGTGACCAAGTGCCCATCAGCATC
>DARQ01000073.1:0-381 GCA_002503395.1 Euryarchaeota archaeon UBA60
TCCACGCTATCGGTGATTGTAACATGGCATCTCTGCTCGATGGCGACCGCTACCGCGGGTTGGCCATAGAGCACCGCATGCTCGCCGAACAGGATACACTTACCCGGGGCGCTGGCTCTCACCATGGTACGAGCAATCGGTGTTGGGTCTTAGGGGTTGGGCAACAAACCTCAGTATGCAGATTATGGCCTCAGTTGGGTTCAAACGTGGGTCGTTGGTCGGGAAACTTGACTGAGGTCTATCGATGGATGAGGAGACGGATTTTGATGTCATCGTGATTGGTGCCGGATTCGCTGGTGCTGCGACTGCGTTCCAACTTCTCAAGGAGGGAATCGAAGGTGACCGTATCCTCGTCGTCGACCGCGGCGACCCTATAGGAGG
>DARQ01000073.1:606-1187 GCA_002503395.1 Euryarchaeota archaeon UBA60
AGGCGCAGAAGTGGAAGATTGACAACCTGCCCCGAGATTTGGTCGACAAGATTCGTAACGGTACCATTACCGGTATCGTGCAGGATGGCGAGGTCATGACCTGTAAGGTCGTTGTTATTGCGGAGGGGTCCAACTCAATCTTAACGCGTGCCTATGACTTCGACAACATACTGCACGCCCAATCCAAGGAGGATATGCTGCTCGGTATCAAGGAGATAATCCATCTAGGCAAGGAACGCATCGATGAACGCTTCAACTGCTTCCCCGGTGACGAGGAACGCCCACCAAGCGGGATGGCGATGGAACTTGCACTCTCCTTGTATCGAGAAATGTCACACGAAGCCTGGGAAAAGTACCCGAATACGAAGGGACTGTATCCTCGCTGCGGCGGCTTCTTCTACACCAATGAGGAGACCGTATCTTGCGGCATCATCGTGCAACTCAAGTCGCTACCGGAAGGGTTGCACACCTACGACCTCTATCAGGCCTTCAAGGCCCATCCGGCCATCGCCGCGCTTATCGAGGGTGGCGAGGCAATAGAGTACGGTGGCCACTTGTGCCCAGAGTATGGCCTTCACCGC
>DARQ01000073.1:1286-2615 GCA_002503395.1 Euryarchaeota archaeon UBA60
CAAGGAATGAACTACGCCATCCACTCTGGAAAACTCGCCGGTGCGGCAATCGGCAACTGCATCTCGAGGAAAGATGTATCCGCCAAAGCCCTCGACGCGACCTACACCAAGGCACTCAAGGCGAGTTTCATCTTCCGCGACCTCAAGCGCTTCAAGTCCGCGACCAAGTTCCTCAACCATCCGAGCAATTTCACCTGGGTCCCGGAACTGCTCGGTAAGACGGCTAACCGCGTCTTCCGAGAGATTGGCGAAGAGAAGATTCCAGCCGAGAAGGTCATGCTGAAGACCCGCAAGGAGTTGCGCAAGATCAACAAGGCAAACAAGAAGGGTATGGGATTCTTCGGTATCATGAGGCTGGGTCTTTTGACAAGGAAACTCTGAGGAGATGTGATTTATGTCCGAGACGCAGAAGATTGGCCTCTTCACCTACGACGTGAAGAACGGACTCGGCCTCATCGGTTACAATATCGATGACCACGAATTCGCGCATATAATTGTCGACATCAAGAAGTGCGACGAGTGCAGCCACATGATGTGCGTCTGGGGTTGCCCCGCACAGTGCTACAACTTCCGCGACCAAGGACTGGAACATATGAAGTTCCAGTACGAGGACTGCATCGAGTGCGGCACCTGCTTCATCTTGTGCGATCAGGGAGCAGTGTCTTGGAACCATCCGCGCGGTGGATTCGGAATCACCTATAGCCATGGTTGAATTCGAAGCCAAAGATAATGGAGATTTATTCTGGCGGTATTTCAAGTTAAAGATGCGTCGCTCAAGGCCCAAGTCCGAGGTCACGGCTGAGGCTAGATGGACAATTTTCTTGATGAAATGTTGCTTGAGTCTTTGACTATCGCCTACCACAGCCCTTTTGTCTCCACCGGCAATCGGAGGGTGATTACCATGGGTGACAGCGATGGCAAAAAAGTCGAGAGAATAGGGAAGAAGAAGTATAATGCCGAACTTTTCAGGCTACAACTTGAACTGATAAAACTGCAGGAGTGGGTCAAGGCACAGGGACTCAAGGTCGTGGTGATTTTCGAGGGCCGTGATGCGGCCGGAAAGGGCGGTGTTATCAAGCGCATCACCCAGTACCTCAACCCGCGCGTGGTGCGGGTGGCGGCGCTACCAGCACCTACCGACCGGCAGAAGACCGAATGGTACTTCCAGCGCTATATCCAACATCTGCCGGCGGCGGGGGAAATCGTGCTGTTTGATCGCAGTTGGTACAACCGTTCGGGTGTAGAGCGAGTGATGGGATTCTGCGACGATGAAGAATACCATGACTTCATGCGCTCGTGCCCGCTGTTCGAGAGGATGTTGATTCGCTC
>DARQ01000073.1:2789-3084 GCA_002503395.1 Euryarchaeota archaeon UBA60
ATGGACCTTGAATCACTGACTCGGTGGGAGGATTATTCCGAGGCCAAGGACATCATGTTCGCCCATACCGATACCAAGCAAGCGCCGTGGTATGTTGTCAACTCGGAAATCAAACGCCACGCCCGTTTGAACTGCATCACCCACTTCCTATCGATGATACCACACGAGGACCTGACCCCGGTGGCAATCGAAATTCCGAATCGGAAAAAGGCCAAGGGATACGTGAGGCCACCGATGGAGGAACAGACCTTCGTGCCCGATTCCCACGAGGCATTGATGGATTGAAGCAACCAGG
>DARQ01000073.1:3191-5369 GCA_002503395.1 Euryarchaeota archaeon UBA60
GGGATGATTCTACCTTCGTCAAATGCCGGCATATTGCTCAGCAATCCACCCATCGCGGAAAAGAGCAACATCCATTCAAAGAAAGCTCCCAATAACATATACCCAGCAGGTGGTGCATAGAGGGTCAGCATCAGTGAGACGAATAATCCTACCAAAAGATATTTTCTCAAGGTCGAAATCTTGTAGCCGCGCCAAGTCAGTGAGTCATCTTCGCTACCACTGCGGGCGAGGTGGCTGAAGAAGACCCAGAAAAAGGAACAGTAGAAAATGGTGATGGCGTAAAACAGGTGTGCTACCAAACTGACATCGAATGGGTACTGTGGTATCATCATCAAACTGACTCCGGCGCCGATTGCGGCCGCGACTGAAGCGACATTGCTCAAACTTCGCCAAGGCTTGGCGCCGGCAACGCTGAGAAGTCGATGCGTCCGAGTTCCGAAGTCAATCCCTAGAACGATGAATAACAGTCCAGAGAGTGAAAGGCCGATGGTGAAGATGGTCTTCTCCGGTTGATAGACCCCTCCCGAGGAGATGAACGGTGGCAAGCCCTCGAGAATATGGGTTTCTCCAGTTGAAAGGGTTATCTGGTCGGTCAGGTCAATATCATCATTTCTCGGCCCACCACCCAATTGAACGAAGGCTTGGGTGATGATGCTGGTGGAGATGATTAAAATCACTGCCGAGATTAGTACCCTACGGCCAATTTCGGGAGAAAGTATTCCCGGTGGGATGACTATTTGCGTGGTTTCTTCAGACATTCAAACCCTTCCTTCAAGTTGTCGACAGGCGTCGATGGTATCACGGATGGTTTCCTCCAGAGGTCTTGGTTTCCAGCCCAGTACCTTATGCGACTTGCTACAATCATAGATGCTGGTACCCCTGCGCATGCTCTTGACGATGGCTCTCGACATGGTGCGTTTTCGACCGAATAATCCCATTCCCCAGTCGAAGAATAAGTTGACCTGGACCAACGGCCATGGGGCGCGAATCTTCGGCACCTTGGCCTTTGGTTCGACCGCTTTGACCCGCTTGCCCATGTCGATGAATTGCAAATCGATTGCACTCAGCAAAAACCGCCCTTCGGCTGATTCAATCTCGTAGGCCAGGCGATGGGCGCTGGCGACATCACGCGAATCGACGATGGCGAAACCAATCTTCGCCGCCATCGGGTATTTCCCCCTTATCAGATTAGACATTATCTCTGTGCTCGGGGTATGGCGAGAGAAATGCGGCCCCCAGATCATTCCCGGGTTGCAGACCCTCAGGTCGAGGCCGCACTCCTCAGACAGCGCCCAGGCGCGCTTCTCCGATTCGGTTTTGGCATAGGTATAGGGCAGGCTGAAATTCTCATTCCAATCCGACTCGGTCTTGGCTCGCCCTTCCGGCATTCCCCCGACCGCGGCGATGCTACTTGTGTAGACAACTCGACCGACTCCCTGTTCAGCCGCCGCACGTAGTGGGTTCAAGGTGCCGACGATACTTGGATCGATGATATCTTCCTGCGGGTTCTTCGACATCGTACTGTAGACTGCCGCGACCTGGAACAGCCCATCCTTTCCGGCGAGGATATCGCCCCAGCAATCCGCATCCATCAGGTCGCCGGCAACGATGTCGAGGCGCTCGGCAGCGCCCATCCCTTCGGCAGCATCACGCAGGTGGGCGGTCTTGCGCAAATCACTCGGGTCACGCACCGTGGCGGTCACCTGATAACCATGGTTGAGCAAGTCTAGAACCAATGCACACCCAAGATGTCCGTTGGCACCGGTGACGACGACACTCTTTCCCACCGGAGCCATAAATGGCGCATCATCGGTTCCATTTTGAACATTTGCCGACTGCGATAGCCAGCCCGAAGTCTCATATCCCTGTGTGATGAGCAGAATACGATGCTGCCGTCGGCATGGGTCATCGATTCAAATTGCTTCATACACATGGGGCGACACGGGGGAGAACACCTAGGGAAGGACCTGGTCTCAGTATTACGAAAAATGTCCGCATCTCTGCATGTGACTCCCGGGGTTCACAGCGAGGTGGCTACGGTGCGGATGTACAGATGGCAGGATAAGCCTAGACTTCTAGATGCATTTGGCAACCTGTTGACCACGACTACGATTGAAGAGGCACAAGTTCGAGGTTTGGCAGAAAGAATCGGTGAGAAGGCCTCACCCCAGGATGTCG
>DARQ01000058.1 GCA_002503395.1 Euryarchaeota archaeon UBA60
CGCTGAAATCGTCAAGGGAATCGTTGAGACCATCACCCTGCCGAGCCTGATAAATCTCGACTTCGCCGATATCCGCACCATCATGAAGAATGGGGGGGTGACGATGATGCTCTACGGTGAGTCCGACCGCGGGCCTGAAGAGGTGGTTCACGAAGCCCTCAACCATCCACTTCTCGATATCGATACCGAAGGGGCGACCGGGGTCTTGATTCACGTCACCGGAGGGCCTTACATGACCCTTGAAGCGGCCAGTCAGGTGGTTGACCTGATGACCGCCAAGGTCAGCGATGAGGCGCACGTCATCTGGGGTGCTAGACAAGACCCTGGATTCGGTGATACCATCAAGGTGATGGCGATAATCACCGGTGTCGGTGGCAAGGAACTGCAGGGCTACAACGTCAGCGCCGACAAGTTGGGCGAAGCGCTCAAACTGACCCGCAAGAAACAGAAGAAGGGCGGCGCGGCATCGGGATTCCAGCGCTTCGACTAGTGCGCCCCAATAATTCATCAAAATTCAAGGGCGCACTCGCGAGGAGCAAGCGAAGAGAATCGATTTTGGAATAAGCATCATATTTCACCAAAATCGCGATTTGATGGGCGTTTGCGACTCGCTCAGTACGGATTAAACGTCAGCCCTCCAAACCACCACCTCGGCCAAATCGCCACCTCGCCACCGCGAACAAAACCGGCAGTTCGTACGATTCAACTCGCGATGGTCTCATAGAGCGACTGCGCCCCGCCTACCTCATGTTCGAGCGTCCGCGCGGCACCCGCGACTTCGGTGTCGACGAGATGGCGCGCCGGCTCCACTTCGAGAATCTACTCGAGGAGCGGGCGAGACGACACGGTTTCAAGCGGGTGCAGACGCCGATTTTCGAGAGCCTCGACCTGTTCACCGCCAAGAGTGGTGCCGGGGTTGTCGACCAACTCTATTCCTTTCAGGACAAGGGCGAGCGCGACCTGACCCTGCGCCCCGAACTGACCGCTCCGGTGATGCGGATGATTGCCGCCGAGCGCGGCCAGATGCCGAAGCCGGCCAAACTCTCGTACTTCGGACAGTGCTTTCGCTACGAGGAATTCAAGAGCGCAAGATACCGCGAGTTCTTCCAGTACGGCTGTGAGTTGGTCGGCGCCACCGGCCCTGTGGCTGAGGCCGAAGTGGTCGCCCTGGCAATCGACATGCTGGCCTCAAGTGGGCTGGTTGAGTGGGAATTGCGCATAGGTCATGTCGGAATCACCAGAGATATCCTCACTACATTGGGTATTGACAGCGCCGCTGGCGCCGGCCAGAGCGAGCCAGCGATAGCCACCGCCCTGCGTCTTCTTGACAAGGGTGATTGGGATGGCCTGGGTGAGTTGTTCACCAAGCACGGTATCGCAACTTCAGCAATCGAATCTCTGCAAGCACTTGCAGGGCTGGCCGGTGGTGTGGAAACCCTGCCCGCAGCGCGAGAAATCCTGACCGGATTGGGGGTCGGCCACGACTCCCTCGAAGAATTGCAACAATTCTGCTCAGCCCTTGACCTGCTCGCCCCGAGCCCACCGAAACTTTCTGTCAACCTATGCGTCGCCCGCGGCTTGGACTATTATACCGGAATGGTCTTCGAGGCCTACGTCGACGAACTCGGCGGTGAGGGCCAGGTCCTGGGCGGGGGGACTTACCGTCTTCTCCACCTGTTTGATTTAGGTGACCTCGACCCGTGCTGTGGCTTTGGTCTCGGCTTCGACCGGGTTCTCATAGCGCTGGAGAAGCAGGCTGAGCGTCTCGGGCGGGATGAAGTGGTCGCCGGTGAGAATACCGGGAGGCCGGCTCTAGCGGTGATTCCCCTCAACATAGAGCCCGAGAACTACCTCGGGCTGGTTGCAGAATTGCGCCAGGCCGGACTCGTGGTCGAACTTGAACTGCGCAAGCGCGGAGTCGGGAAATCACTGGCATGGGCTGAGAACATGGGGGCGAGTCATGCCATCATCATCGGGGCGCGTGACCTTGAGAGTGGGCAGGTCGCAATCAAGAATCTCAAGAGTGGAGAGCAGAGCGAGGTCGCCAATAACTGCGAAGCCATCCTCGCAGAAATCCTCTGAGAAATCGGCAATGTAAGTGGTAACGCAAGTGGCAAAGCGTTTCTATGCCCTTTCGATAATAGACAACTGTGGACTATCTTACTTTGATACCTATTCTTCGTAAGGTTGCCAGTCGTCTTGGCCGGAATCGCGATACCACCAGTATCCATCGTCGTCCTTCCACCATTCGGTGCCATCCTCGTCGACGCGGTAATTCTCATCATCGTCCTTCTGGGTAGCATTGGGGTCGACAAGGTCGCTTTCGTCGACGAACTGCCGCTTCAAATCATCGGCATCTTGGTCGGCATCGGCAAAAACCCGGTGCTGGGTACGAATCTCGGCTTGGTGGTCACCGGCCTGAATCGCTTCTTCCGAATCGGCGTGGAATTCATCGGTCATGCGGCTTCGGAATTCATCAAACTCCTCTCGACCGTAGGAACTGGTGAAGGCGCCTTCCTTTGGACGCATCAATTCATCGAGGTCGACTTCTTTGCTGATATCCAGTTTCGGTGCATCGGGAATATCCCCCATGTAAAATTCGTCTTCCTCGGTATCTAGCTTCGGAAAAGAACGCTCCTGAGGGTCGGCCTCCTCGATTCCCTCCATCAACAAGTCGTGCTCCTCATCGTCGATATTGCCCTCTTGGTATTGCTTCTGTACTGTGCGACTGAGTTTCTTCAACTCCCTGGCCAAGGTGCTGTCGTCGTCATCGTGCTCCTTTGAACTCTTCTCAATCTGTTTGAGCAAACGATCATAGGGACTGCCGGTAATCGCTCCGAGAAGTTTTCCGAATCCTCGCTTCTTCTTCGCCATTCAATCCCCCTCGCCCCGGCTTAATTGCGACCTCTTATCAGCATGACCCTTTCATAGTCCCTCTTGAGGGTGGATGATGGTCGAGGAATGGCTGGCTCGGGCGATGTCCGATTATAATCGCGCCTCGCTGGAAAAAAAGGAATCATACGTCGCCTCACTACATATGCCCGGTCCAATTCTGGCCGATTTGGTGGACTGGTGCTTTCAGTCACTTCCCGACGAGATTCTGGTCGGGTTGGAGGTCGATAACTCAAAGCCGCATCGCGATGAAGTGGACGAATTATTTCGCGCTGGTGACCATAGGTTCGACCTCTTCGCCGGCCAGGGATTCGTAATCGGTGAAGCACATCTCGTCAATCGCGGTGATTCTTATTCGGTGCACCACTTACCTGAGGAATGGACCGATGGACTGTTCACAGAATCGCGTGGTGCCCGTGGCGCCCGATTCACCCATTGGTTGCACACCCACCCCAATGCTCCGGCGATTCCCAGTGGCGCCGATGCCGACGCCGCCCAGTCAACCGAGGGGGTCGACCTGATACTGGGGGTGGATTTCTCTCCTGCTGGGCCATTGCCATGGTATGACGATATCGAGGGAGAGAGGCGGCCATTGGCGAAAGATGAGCAGAAAGGCGAGCCTGAGGCAGAGAATGCTGATGCAAATAGGCCTCGCTGGCGCAGCAGATTCTTCGGTCGGAGCGACCGCCGCCCAGTGTTGGGAAAGGCGCCGACCGGTCATAGCATCCATGGTCTGGAATTGATAGCATTCCACCGCAGTGGTGTCGGTATCAACGTTATTTTCGTCGATGAGGACGGTCTTCCCTACGGCTGGCCCTTCCTGAGCGATGCTACGAAGTAGACGAGACGCTAATCGATAGTGTTAATCGGGTCATCCGGGTCGAAAAAATCGCAACTTTCCCCTGACCATTGGTAGTCATTCAGGTAGGTTATGAGGCTGGAGAGCCTTGCGTGATTCTCACCGATATCCCCGACCCCGAGCCGGCTCTGACTCTGTAGGGTTACCAAGGTTCGATTGCCGCCACTTTCACATTCTGTAAGGGCGAAAATATCGTCGGGGAAAAACCAGAAATTGGTATTATCTTGGCCGTGAAAGAAAAGCACCGCACCCATTTGTTCGGAGTTACTGCGTAGATGCTTACCTCCTTGTTCCTCTTCAAGCCACAGCCAAATGACTCGCCGCGCCTCACCGATGGTATCCTCAACCAATGGTGGCTGTAAGCCATCGGCGCGAAATGAGGTGCCGTCGGCAGCAACACGCACGCAGTTCAGACTCCCTTCCGGGCATGAGGTCGGCATGCTCTCGACATTCGGGGCTGGCGCTGATATCTGAATCAACATGACCAGAACTGCCCAGATTGCGAATGTGTATACGGGCCAGCGGATGATTCTCGGTTGGCCCTGCCATCCTCGCCTCAGCGCGGCGATAGTTGAATTTGAATCGGGGTCAGAGTCTGTAGACCGCGGCATGTCCTCTGTCACTTCGGACACCTCAAACACGTGATAGAATTCCATTCTCCATGCGATAGAAGATTGGTTGCCCGGTAGGGACTTCTAATGAGAGCACTTCTTCTCGGCTCAATCCATCGATATGCATGATGATGCTACGCAGACTGTTGCCGTGCGCGGCGACGAAGATATTGTTGCCCGCCTCCAGTGCCGGCATGATGACATCACTCAGATAGGGGATGGTGCGTGCCGCGGTCATCTCGAGACTCTCGCCATTGGGAGGCGGGACGTCATATGATCGCCGCCAGATGTGCACCTGCTCATCGCCGTACTTATCGCGGGTCGCCTGTTTATCCAGACCTTGAAGGTCTCCATACATCCGCTCGTTCAACTGCCATGACACATGCACAGGAATTGTCCCCGGTCCTCCTGTCTGGCCACGGATCTGCGACCATTCAGCCATTCTCTGTTCATTTTCAGAACCCCCTGACTCGCCCACCCCACCATCTCGGTAAACAAATACTGGGGATTTGCCCGAAGAATGCTGTGCCAGTGCAAGCATCGCCGTCATCTGGGCGCGAATCAGGGTCGAGGTGTGAATCTCGTCAATCTCCAGGTCGGCAATCTCCGCACCCCCCGAAATCGCCTCCTCGATTCCCGTCTGAGAGAGTGGGACATCGACCCAGCCGGTGAACAGGTTCTTGGCATTCCAGGTCGATTGACCATGGCGCATCAGGATGAGTAACGTCATGCTATCCCCTTTGGCCAGCCACCCTCGCGCTCCTCTCATCAACCTGCCTCTATTCAGGTCAGAATATGGCAGCAACCAACATTATTGCGAACAATGGGAATAGGCCCATGGCCACATCACGCAGGAAAATTACCACGACGGTGCTCGAATTAGCTTTTGCAACCTTGTCGAATTCCTGCTGCAACTTCTCATCTATTTTGTCCGATACCTTGCCCACACCGTAGCGAGCACCCTCGACGGCAGCGCTCATCGCCACCGATGAAACAAGTCCAGCCGGAGTCAATTTGCGAGCTTTGAGTATTCTAACGCCCCATGTCGACAATGCCCCTTTGGCGACTTTGTTCACCGGAGATGGTTCAGAGGCTTGCTCCTCTTCGGTTTTATCACGACCGCTGAATTTTCTTAACCACCCACGCAATCCGAATCCGGCGTCAGCGATTTTCTTCAAGCGGTTGATATTCTGTTTCTCTATCGCTCGTAACATTCTTCGAATTCGGAGAATTCGCAGAAAATCAAAGAATACCCATAATCCGAGCAACACGATTAGAAGCAATCCAGCCAGCAATGGAGTCTCCCCCCACGTCGACCACCCGAGCGGGTCGGATATCATCCTGAAGGTCAATACCAACAATGGTGGTAAAGTGAAGCCGAGGGTTTCGTTGAACAGCAACAGGCCATAACCGCGAATCGGCATCTCCTTGACCCGTTTGATGAACCACCCCCCATGTGGGCTGAGTTTAGACAATGTCCGCCAAAATGGTTTGCTCAAGAATAGCAATCTCATCAGCAATGGGATCCAAATTATTATTCCAACATAGGCTTCCCAAACATTTCCCGGCGGGAAAGAGGGCAACGCCAGCGCTTGAGACACGAGCCACAGTCGGCGCTTCACCCATAAGAAGTTGAGCGATGAACTCATTTGCCGAGCCGTAATGGCAGTGATATGGCGTTCACCGAAGACCTATCCCCCTGGCTCTCAATGAAATTCGACCGAGAGTGGATTGAAGAGAATGTTCGCTGGAAGGATTTCGGCAACGGTGTGCGATTGGGACGACTAGCCAAACAGGATAGCACCAGCCTGGTGCTTTACGATGTTGAGAGCGAAGTCGAGGTCGAGGCATTCATGCCACATATGCACCCGGGAGGTGAGGTATATCTGGTCATTGAGGGCGAGGTCTACGACGATGAGGGTGTCTATCCGTGCGGCAGTATCGTGTGGATGGATGCCGGTACCACTCACAATCCGAAAACTCGGGGAAAGACCCTGATTCTGGTGCTGTGGCCCGATGGCGTCAAGGTTGCCTGAGACGATTTTTCCCTCTAACCACGTCACTGCGGCGATTTACTTCCTACAGTGAGTTCATAGACCGATTAGCGGTGAACTGTTTGACCGAAGGTCGGAAAGTAATCGGCGTAGCCTACTTTCGTGCACCCTCAATGCCTGCATCACCAATGCTGACCACGAAGACCACCTTGAGATGCAGTCGCGGTTCGCTTCGCGGTGCAGAATGCGGAGCAGGAGCAGAGAATGCTCACCGAGGCCTATGAACTCGAAGCCGGTGAATGATTCACGGGATGCGGTGATCCATCAATCGCCGCCACAGCGGTGGAATGGTGCAAGGCCAAAACAGGCCGTAATATCCTACCGGCATCTGCGGTGATTCCGGATGCGAACGCAGCGCCCAAATCGGGTCACTCGACTTTTGATGATGAGCTGGGTGTAAGGGCAATTCCATCAATGTCCAGCGCGACCACAGTGATAGGGATTCCCATGAATGCATGGTCGTCTGACGCTCTCCCACCTCACATCTCAGGCCGTAATGTTGGATGTAATTCACATATTCGAGCAGAATAATAGCAATTCCTGCCTGCATCAAGAACGCCAGCATCACCCAGTGGCCAAGCCAATACCAAATTCCGGCCACCAGCGCAGTTTGTAGGAGTAGCCCGTGGAATACCGGGTTTCGCAGGCCTCGGCGGCCGCGCTCGGAATGGGTTCTCCAAGCCGAAGGAAATTGTCGGGGTATGGCAATCCCCAGATGAACCCATAGTCCTCGGCCCTTGGGTGCGCTAACCGGGTCGACCGCAGTAGCATAATTACGATGGTGACCGTGATTGTGTTCGGTGGTGAAATGGAGATACAAGACCGAGAGGAGATTCAGTCGCGCCAACCACCACAATGGCGAGCCCTTCTTGCGATGACCGTTTTCATGAGCGGAAATTATTCCCGAGGCGCCGCTGCTCATCGCCGTCGATGCCGCCGCCGCCCAGGTCGTCCATTGACCACCATCCTGCAGTGCCCGCCACAGAAGAGTGGAAACGACTAGGATTTGTGCAACCGAGTGCCCAGTCAAAATGGTATTCCAAGCGAATTTATTTACTTCAGCCACACGTTCAGGCGCAGCCTGCTTGGAAAAAAAATCGATTATCGGGAATATTCCCAATGCCACTATTGTGCCGGCTACGACCCAGTATCCACCAACCAGATTACCGTAAACAACGACTACTGGAAGAATAAAACCGAGGAGATGCCAGGGCCACGACTCAAGTCGCGGGGTTGCAATAGCCTCCTGATACATGACGCTCTGTCGGCGTCATCATTGAAAACGATACGCTTCAAAGAGTCCGCCCACGGAGAACATCGAAAAG
>DARQ01000021.1:0-4535 GCA_002503395.1 Euryarchaeota archaeon UBA60
ACCAATTCTTACGATAGCGATAGCAGTGATAGCGAGACCACGGTCTCAATCACCGTTTCCGATACCCTGTCCTTGACCTTCCAGATCTCCACCGGCTCCTTGACGACAAATACCGCTTCTGGAGCACTGGCGCATGCGCCACTGAAATACGGCTCAACCTATGCCTATACCATCACCCTGACCAGTTCTGGTGAAGGAAATGATACCTTGGTCTGCCTCGATGGTGGTGGCGCTGAGTTAGGGCAGACCTCGGTCAGCATCGCCAACGGTGAGTCGGCGTCGGTGACATGTATCTTCAATATCGAACAAACCACTCCCTACAGTATCAATATCGTTTCCTCATCAGGCACTGCACAAACCCATATACGTACCTGGTCAATCTCTTCAACCGATACTGAATTTGCTGCCGAAGACCAATCATTCGACCGCTTGGCAGCGATGTTGGGGATTAGTGCGGTGGTATTTGTCGGCATTCTAGTATCGGCATTCGTACTTACCCGCAAGCGTGATGAAGAGGTTGAGAGGGACATTTTCGATTATTGTCCCGCTTGCGAAGGTGAACTTGAGGGCGATGAGAGACTCTGCCCACACTGCACCTTTAATCTGGCTCGGGCGCGCCGTCGTTTCCACGACTGTACCACCTGCAATGAGAATATCCCGAGCATGATTTCGCACTGTCCATTCTGTGGTACTGAACAGGATTTGTCGATACACTTTGAGAAACGTCAGAGGCGTGAACTCAAAGCCCTTCCCGATGCGGTTGAAGCACAGACCGAAGCCGATTCCGGGCATGATGATGACGAAATCGTAGTCGGTACCAAAGACTTCGATTCAACGATAGAGGAATTCGGTTATGACGCTGGGCAACTCGAATCCGATTGGGATGAGAAATTCGCCGCCGCGGAGGCCGAGATGGATGCCCTTACCAAGCGCCTTGAAGCCGAAGGTGAAATTAAGGAAGGTGAGGATGATATTGCTGAACCACTGCTCAAAACCGCATCTGAAACATTCTCCGGTGAAGGATTCGAAGATGTCATCAAAGGGCGAGATGATATGATTTCAATAGACGATGATGGTGATGATTCAGCCGAGTTGTCGGCCAGCGATGCGCAAATTCGCAAACAGTTGTATGATATCACCGGTGAGGAAGGAGTTCTACCCGGCGAAGAAGTCATCATTGGAATGGGTGCTTCCGAACGTGAATTTGTAGGAAACGAGCTTCCCGATGATGCCATGGACTTCTCCTTTGAGGATGACGAATTAACCCCGGCATCGATAAAACTGAAGCGAGCCGCGCGCCGCCGTAAGACGAATGAAGAGATGGGCGAGTGTGGTGCTTGTGGTGCCGATATTCCGATGGATGCGAATGAGTGTGATGTCTGTGGCGCTCGCTATGACTGAGACCGATATATCCGAACCGCCGCCGGCTCGGTTTGAGACCATCCTGTGGAGGAGAAATGTGCCTGTCCGCACTCATAGGGTTCGTCATCACCTCGCGGCTCGGCTGACCCTCTTGGCTTCATTCAGGCGAAACTCCGAACCCGCCTCTTCACTTCAAACTCTCTACACCCTACACCGCGACGATTTCTTGAGGGAGAGCGGTGTGCGATGGTTGAGGGAGAGTTGAGATGAGGGCGAGAACAGCATTTTGTGCGGTGATGTTCACCTCGCTGTTATTATCGTCCAATGCCGGTTGTTTAGCGCTTATCACCTCGCGCGAATTTCTTGAATCATTGCGCGATGCACCGGATGCCGATTCAAAGACGCAAAAATATAGTTTGAACAATACCTTCACAGGGATTTCTCCATCCGCGTACTATGATTCCGAAGAGATCACCATCAACGATACGGTGTCCGAACTGAGGATATACTTCCGCGCCTCGATGGCTTTTGCCGACCAGACTGAAAACCTTCCAGTCAACAATGTCCGCTACGTCAATGCGCGTCTGCTGGAGGCCGATGGCACGGTATTCTGGTCGGTCAATGCCACCAATACCACCAGGCCGCCTGAGGCCCGCGAGTTCAAGCCATTCAATTCGGGCACGTGGACTTTGGAAGTCGATGCCCGCGGCTATGGATTGGATTTGGGGATTCAAGAATTCTACGATGAATTCTTGGTTCAGGTCACGGTGGTCAGAGACTGCACCACGTATCCCAACGAGGATGAATGTACCTTCGATTAGGCCAGAGATTCAGTGCAGGCATGCCGGCGACTACAGTTCATACATTTTCCCGGTCGATCGTGGTCACGCTTTGCTCCACCTTCCACCATCAAGCGTTGAATCTCAGTCAAACGGTCGTGGAGTTTCCCTTTCGCTTCCTTATCCCAATAGATTTGGAAAATCGAGTCTTCACCATACCTCAAAACCCCATATGGGGGGGTGCTTCCGGTATTCTTCTCGACTAGTTGTAGATAGGCGAGTAATTGCATGGTGTGGGAGAGATGGGGGTCGCGCGGGATTTTTCCTGTCTTCTGTTCAAGTGGTATGAACTCACCATCGATGATGACTATCTGGTCGGGCCGGCCTCTCAATCCGGTGTCTTTATCCTTGAGTAGTTCAGCGCTATCCGAATCGTCGGAATATGCAACATCGGAATCTTCTTTCAAACCCGCTTCATAACGAGTGAGGTCCAACTCGGTTTCAGCCAACAGCATCTGTTTGAGGCGCCAAGCTGCGAATAGCGTCCATAACAGCGCCACCATCAGTAAGATGTAGCCGGCCTGTTCGCGGTCGGTCGCCCACCATAGCGCCACACCGTGAAAAGTGGTTACGATAGAGGCGAAGTACAGACCGGCCTCGATTTTACCCCCTTCCGACCAGCCACCGCGAAACTCACTTGAGTCGAATAAAGGTTTGAACAATAGTTTTCTATCAGGGTCCATTTTTCTTACCGCCGGCTGGCCGAATCCAATCATTTCACGCCAAGGTAGAATCAACATCGAGATGCCGAGGGATAGCCAAATCAATCCTAGAGAAACGAGATAGCGGGCAAGCTCGGCTACTGTGAAGTATTTGTCTATTGAGTAGAACGCGAATGCATCGATGGCAAATACAAGAATAATCGTAAACCACCATGACCATATCGTCGTCTCGCGGAAAGAGATGATTCGTGCCCTTTTGTACATCTTCATCAGTTCGTGAATCTCCTTATGCTTCTCAATACCGCTTTCAATTGCATGACCGACCCCGGTCACACCGGTGCTGGCTAGATGCCACGACAGCGGGCAGTAGGTATGCCTCTCGATATCAGATGCAGATACGTGAAGTGCTTCTCCATCAGGAGTTCTCCAGATACCATCATCTCCTGGGGAAGCGACGGATAAGACATCTTTCACCTCATCTTCCTCCACTCCCGCACCCTCGGGTGAAGTCGATTTGGATTTACCGTTCACAGAACCACCCCACTATGCGAGGGTGTTGAAGGTTCCCCTAGTAAAGTTCCACGATAATCTAGCCCGCGAGAGAACTTTTCGCCCCTAGGGGGGGTGCGAAGCGGTTATCAAGGGGGTGCGAGTGGAACGGCCGCTGAGGCATTGAAAATGAGTGAGACTGCAAGCCCCCTCGTATCTCTTGAGACCTATGAGACCCACGCGGTGAATATCGGAACCCGCCAGAAGAGCGCCGATATGAAACGCTTCATCGAGGGCGTGAGAGACGATGGACTGTACCTGCTCGACATCAATATCACCGATGAGCGTATTCGAACTGTTGCCGAATTCGTGTCCCGCTTCGACATCTCTCGAGTGATGGTAGTCAGCGCTCGGCAATACGGCCAGCGCCCAGCGAGAAAGTTCGCAGAGGCAGTGGGAGCGATTTCGGCCGTCGGCCGTTTCATCCCCGGTAGCCTGACCAATCCGGCTCTACCGACCTATGTCGAGCCCGAGGTGATCATGGTGACCGACCCGGCCGCCGACCAACAACCACTTTCCGAGGCTGTCAGCAATGGTTTGCCAATTGTCGGCATCTGTGATGCAAATAACAACTTGCGCAATGTCGACCTTGCCCTGCCGGCTAATAACAAGGGTCGCAAATCATTGGCCTTGGTCTACTGGTTACTGGCTCGTGAAGTTCTCAAACTACGTGGTTCGATGGACGATGAGACATGGGAGACCATGCAGAACATCGAAGAGTGGGAGTCCACCTTCTAGTGAGGGCGACCGAATAATACGTAGCATTACGTATGTCGCCCGAGAGGAAAAACGCTCGAATGCGAGTGCAAGGCTGTTGCCATTAAGCAATAAAAAGCAGGCAAGAGGCTTGGCCGAGCAAGTCAGGCGACTGCGAATCGCTACGATGTTCGGCTTTTGCGTGAATTACGCGCACGCTTCCCTGTTGTCAGGAAACCCTATGTATCAGTGTGGAGGGTGTGGTAAAGATTGAAACCAAACACCCAAAGCAAGAGATGATGCGTAGAGTATTAGGCTTTCTCGTCATTGCCTCGATTCTCTTGGCCGGGTGCACCGAGACCGCAAAGAAATCCCCCCTCAATCCATTGGGAGACGAGGATAATGATGGCCTTCCAAATGGGTGGGA
>DARQ01000021.1:4682-5670 GCA_002503395.1 Euryarchaeota archaeon UBA60
TGGTGGAATACTGTTTGCGCACCTACGACGATTTCACTTTCGCTGAAACCCACAATTCATTCGCAACCACCGAGGATGAAGTGTATTACCCTGCATCGAACCACGACACCGGTCTTTCGGCACAGTGGAATGGTGGTGTGCGCGCCTTCATGCTCGATACCTTTCATCGCTCAGATTCAGAAAATGACCCGGAGGATGTTGTCTTCTGTCATGGGGATGCTGATGGCATCATCCATCCCTGTACTTACAGCGAGGTAGATGCTTTCGCGTGGCTAGCACAACTCAGGTCTTTCATGGATGATGACCCTACTCAGATTGTGACAATTCTGCTTGAGAACTATGTCCCATCCAGCCATTTGGAATTCTTGTTCAATGAGACTGGATTGCTCGAAAAGACGTACGTTCACCAAATCTCTGAACCTTGGCCGTCGCTGGGAGAGATGGTGCTTTCAAACAAGACCTTGGTTGTCTTCTGGGATGAAAGCGATGAGCCGGATTACCCCTGGTTACACCATGCATGGACTCATAGTTGGGATACTCCATATGGTGAGAGTAACGAGGACGAGATGTCATGCGATGTTGGTCGAGGGGACATCAACCAACCAGTATGGCACTTGAATAACTGGTTGTCCAATGCTCTGGGATTATCAGATCCGCAACGCTCAGAAGATGTGAATGACTATGATAAGTTGCTGCAGAGAACCATCGATTGCTGGGAGGAAGTGGGCAATAGACCGACCTTTGTCGCTGTCGACTGGTGGGAGGATGGTGACGTGGTAGGAGTGGTCGAGGCCATCAATCAGATGGAGAACTGGAACTCGACTGCATCCACATGATGGACTGAGCATCCGTCGCGAAATTCAACATTGTCAGAATCAACAACGTTTGGTGTTTGCCTAACAACATAGTGAAATCCACTTACTGCGGACTTGCGCAGCCCCTACCCATGCGAACGCCCGCATTCGCAAGGGCCCCCTTCCGAATATCA
>DARQ01000128.1:0-1033 GCA_002503395.1 Euryarchaeota archaeon UBA60
TACGGCTTCGCCATACCTCATCTCCCGTTAGCGCACCTCATCAACCTGTGCGTGGCAGTATCACAAAAGTGAAACTCAATCAGGTCTCACCATTGGTGATGCCATGGGAATGCTCCATCAGCGGAAAGAGGCTCCATGCCGCGCTCGCCGCGCACCCAGGTATCCTCACTACCGATGGATCCCTCAGCATAGACCACCTTCGGCTCGATGGCCATCGTCCCACCTAACTCAAGTGGCCGGTCAAAGCCGGCCGCCACCACCGGACTCTCATCCAACTCCAGTCCGAGTGAATGACCGAGGAATCTCGTCTGCTCAGGTTTCATCCCCATGATGTGGTCACCATGACCCATCTCCACCGCCAGAGCATGGCCTTCCTGCCAAGCTTGCGAACAGGTCTTTCCCTGGTCGAGAATATCGACAACCATCTCTTTGACCGCTAACATATCTTCTAGCCGTTCTTGCCAAACCGCATCGAGTGGCCCGAGCGAGAACATTCTCGTCATATCGATGAGATAACCGCGGTGGGCATGGAGAATATCGACCAAGACCGGCTCGCCGGGCTTGATCTTGTTGAAGCCGGTACCCATTCCGACGCCGGGATGAGGGCCGGTTCCACCGATTGCGGCATCGAAGAAAGAAGGTATTCCACCTGCTCGTCCAGCGACGACGACGGCCCGGTCACACTGCATCGGAAAACGCCGCAAGTTGATATTGCCGCCGAATCCGGCGGCACGGCTGATGGCTTCTGCGGCGGCGCTCAACTCGAGTTCTGTCGCTCCTTCACAGCCGACTTCTGCAATCGCCTCAAACATCGTCAACTGAATTTCAGCGGCGAGGCGCATCTGCTCGATTTCCCACGCCGATTTCACCTCGCGCAGGCGGTGAACCAAGGGCGAACAATCACCGACCTGGCCTAGCCCTGACAGAACCGTAGCGAAGCGCTCGGCAAAAGCAGATGGTATCGACTGCATCTGAAGTCCAATCCCCGCACCAGCGCCGCGAGCGCGTAATTCATCGGCAAATTCAGACATCC
>DARQ01000128.1:1218-9808 GCA_002503395.1 Euryarchaeota archaeon UBA60
CCGGCCGAGCGCAATGACTGTGCCATCTCCGCTTGGCGATTGGCCAACTCGGATACCGGAACTCGCCAATCCTCACCTTCCGGCCCGAGCAGGTCGTCCTCAGACCACGACATACCCTGCGCTGGGGTCAGCGGTTGAAGAATACCCCACTCCTTCTCACCGACAAATCAAGTTTCAATTTCCAAGTCTACCGCCGCTGGGGATTCGTCCTCGGTTCTGTCGGTGGCGTTTTCCGCTTCGGCTATCCTTTGGCCAGCCAACTCGCAGTATTCCTCACTCAGGTCAACCCCGATGTAACGCCTTCCGGTCTGCAATGCGGCGATAGCGGTCTGCCCCGAGCCAAGGAAGGGGTCGAGCACGACATCTCCGGCAAAGGTGTACATCTCGATGCAACGGCGCGGCAACTCGACCGGGAATGGCGCCGGATGGCCAATCCGTTTTGCCGAGACGGTGGGAAATCGCCAGACCGATTTTGTCAATTCGACAAATTCCTTCTTGTCGATGGTATCAGCGCGCGCCCCGGCTTTTTCCTCCTTGGTGCGCTCGAGTTTGAACACCCCTTTCGAGTAGACCAAGATGTATTCGTGAACGTCTCGTAAGCACGGATTCGAGGCACTGGCGAATGAGCCCCAGGCACAGGAGGAACCGGCACTTGCAGATTTATCCCAGATAATCTCCCCCCGCTGGAGGAACCCGAGGTCGTTCATTATCAGGTTGATGTGGCTGGATAGGGGGATGTAGGGCTTACGCCCGAGATTTGCGACATTTATCACTGCCCGCCCACCGGGAACCAATACTCGATGGCACTCGGCAAACACCTGGCGAAGAAGGGTGAGATAATCACCGAGTCCGAGGTCTTCATCGTATTCCTTACTGGCATTGTAAGGCGGCGAGGTCACCATCAGGTGAACTGAATTATCAGGAATTTGAGCGAGGTTTCGACTATCGCCACAGATTACGGAATTTGCCACCTTTGACGGAAGTTCAACAGATCTGCCGGTATCGTGCTCGCGCCCGACCTCATCATACATCTTGGAATTGTAGTACAGGCTGGAATCATGACCTTCGCGCTTTGAGACGCCGAAATCCGAGGTCGCGGTAGAAGCACGTTTACGCGCTCCCCCTAAACCCCTTGAGCCCGGTGCGGGGGCATTTTCGCGCGCCATGCGCTTCATCGAGTTAGTCTTCCTCATAACATTTCGCGCTTCGGATGGGTCATTGACGCGCCTTCGTAGAGTGCTTTCTCAGCGCGAGATGATGGTGAAAGACTGAAAACCAACAGTATGTCGCCAAGGACAATGGGACGGGTTCTCACCCTTGACGATGTCAAGGTTGATGGCATGACCGTACTGCTCCGCGTCGATATCAACTCGCCGCTCGACCCGGCCAGTGGTGCCTTTCTCGATATCACTCGAATCGAGGGGATTCTGCCGACCATTACCCGTCTCATCAAGGCTAAAACCGTGCTCTTGACCCACCAGAGCCGACCCGGCAAAGACGACTTCACCACCACCCACGGCCATAGCCGTGAACTTGGACGGCTGCTCGGCCGACCGGTGAAGTGGGTCGAGGATATTCACGGTGATGCGGCATTGGCGGCGATTGAAGAACTTCAGGTTGGCGAGATTCTCATGCTCAACAATGTTCGCATGGACGATGAGGAGTTTACCCGCAGCAATGATAGTTTTGAGGAATTGACCAACTCTCGATTGGTCGTTCGACTGGCTGGAGTTGCCGATCTATTCGTCTACGACGCGTTCGCCTGCGGCCACCGTAACTCGCCCTCAATTACCGGTTTCACCTACGTTCTACCCTGTGTTGCCGGCGAGTTGATGCGCCGAGAAATCGATGCATTACAAGGTACAGCAAGGAATCCCGAACGACCCTCGATCGCCGTACTCGGCGGCATCAAGGTCGACGATTCAATCGCCGTGGCCGACAATATGTTGCGCAATGGCAGTATCGACGCGGTATGGGCGACCGGGGGGGTTGCCAACCTATTCCTCTCCATCGCCGGCCACGACCCCGGTGATACCAGTCTGGATTTTCTCGCCGCCGAATTGAAAGGGAAATGGCTGCCGACGGTTGAGTCCGCTCGCAGACTGTACGAGGACTACTCCGAAGTGATTCACCTGCCGGTAGACGTCGCCGCCAATGTCGCTGGTAATCGACTCGACCTGAATGTGCAGAAACTTCCCGTAGATGCACCGATTCTCGACCTCGGAGTTCAATCGACTATCAATTTGAGTCAGGCCATCCGCGCTGCTGGAACCGTCATCTTGAACGGCCCAGCCGGGGTTTTCGAAGACAATAATTTCGCTTTCGGTACCGTTGAGATGCTCAACGCCTGCGCTGAGACCGACGCTTTCGTGGTCATCGGCGGTGGCCATACCGCTACCCTGATCTCGAAGAAGGGAATGACTCACCGTATGGGGCATGTATCGACCGGAGGCGGTGCCTGTCTGGATTTCTTGGCCGGCAAGACCCTGCCGGCTGTAGCGAGTCTTGAGATAAGTGCCCAGGAGTTCGGAGTCAGTATCCTATCCGAAATCGAAGTCGGAAACGATTAGCGCTAGCGGTTTCTCACCGTGCCTGCCAACCGGCAACGTGACCGAATCAAGAGCCCTGTATCGCCCAACCAAAGGCGAGCAAGCCGACCAATGCGAGCACCGCGATAACGGGCCCAGCGAGCAATCCCGTCAGCAAGCCGATGACCAATATCGCGGTTACCGGAAGCGGTTCCTTCACCACTTCAGCAACGTCGAATTCTCTTGTGGAAGTCGTTGCTACCAGCCCGACCAATCCAGCCCCGGGCACGAGCAACCACAGTGGAATCGAGACTGCGATGATGCCGATGAGTCCACCCAGAACACTCAACTTCGCGGGGTGAATCTCCTCCTCACCTTCGCCGCCGGCCTCGAACCACCCGCTGATATTGAAAATCTCACCATCGCTCATCGTCACCTGCCAGCGATGCAGATAAACCCCTGAAAGACCCTCGATCGTGCCTTCCCAAGCACAGCCTTCGCCACTGACTTCAACCGCACCCGGTAATGCTTCCTCGGCCGATTCACCCTCAGGCCACTCGGCATCGTGGTCGGCAACCGGGCCGCGCATCTCTAGGGTGACGCCAACGATATCGCGACAAGTCCAGGGGGTCTCAAAATGACCGTGTAAGACCTCGCCGGCCTCGGTCGTCCTAATCTCGTCATGAGCGCCGACCGACCAGTTCTCGAGCGAGAATAGCGCCGGCGCATCGGCCTGTCCCCAATTGGCTTCGGCCGCACCATAGCCATCAAGATATGCGGTGACATCAATCTCGATAACCTGCCCGACCTCGACTGAAAGGTCAAAAATATCCGAAGTCCACGGCACATTGGTCATCAACGGCTCATTGAGAATGACGGTCTCAGACCGCCCTGAGGCCACCTCCTCACCATCGACCATAACGATTACATCGAGATAGACTCCTAAGCCAACCACGACTCCGACAGGCTCAAAATACATCACCAGAATCGCTTGGCTCTCTGTGATGTTCAAGCCGAACTCGGTCGCCTGAGAAGCCCACGTTCCCACATGCATGGGGGTGCCGGTGTAAATCAGTTCGGAGCCGGACTCAGCACTACTCACCCCTTCCCGAATCAGACTGAGGTCCGAAGCGCCGGAGAGGGTGAAGACCAGCCCGCCGGTCTCCGGGGGTGGTGGATGGGCAACAGCGGAAGGAATCATCAGCAAAGCCATCAATCCCGAGAGAATCACCGCGCCATAGGCCTTGCGCATGTCAAAGGGGAGCGTGCCACTGCAAACGAATGTTTCGCCTCTCCGACCGACCGCCTTTTCCCCGAAATATCCCAATCCCAACCCTCAGCCAAGCATCCATCCATCCTTCCATCCATCCTTCCATCCGGGTATGGCAATCTTGATGGCATAGTTCCCTTAGACCAAATCATGGTCGAGCGCTACGCTCCTGCGCCTCCTGCGCAGGCGGCGCCGGCGATTAGCCGGTCGAGATGGGGGATTACCCCGATTGTGCTGGCAAGTCTAGGTCTACTAGCCGGCCAAGCCAGCGCCCATGGGGATGATGAAGTTGGAGGTATCCAAGGTCTTCTCGGGGTCTTTGAGGTGATGGTCGCCTCCTCCTTCTTCCATTCCATCGGTGCCATCCTCTTGGTCGGCGGGCTGATTCTGTTGATGATTCGCCTGCGGATTGCCGAAGCGGAAGACGATGGTGAGGAAGCCGATACGTCAGACCGCGATACGGTTGACGAAGAAATATTGCAGGCGACGATGTTACGACCTGATGTAGAAATTCCCGGTATGGCGACGCGCCTGCTCTACGTTGGCATCGTCATGAATTTCCTCGGTGGCGCGGCGCGGCTGTTCGAGCCCGGCCATCCCTCACTGCTGGAGATGTTCGCCAATCGCTGGGTCGGGATAATGCTGGTCAAACACACCTTCATCCTGGCGATGTGCATCTGCACCATTCTAGCGACGCTTAATACCAACCGCATCGAGCGCCGACTCTTACTGTGTAGATTCTCACTGGGATGTGTCATCGTGATTGGTCTGCTCGGCGCACTCGCCGGCGTCGTCAGCAATTCCGCTTGAAAATCGGCATTACAATGCTGTGAGGTTCCGTTCACAACCTATTCCTGAATACATAATGAATAAAAACTCAAGCCTCGCCTACTCAACCATGCGCTTAGGTTGCGTCATCCTGACCCTGTTCATGGTAACTGCCACAATTCCTCTGGTAACCCCTGTGGTTGCCGACGCTAGAAGTAGCCATTCCGGCTCCCAAAATACCGTCGTCGAGCAGTTTGGCACCGGATTCGATGAGACCATCATCGCCACTGTCACCAACTCTCTGAACAAGCCCCGAGACCTTCAATTCCACCCTGGACAGACTGACGACCTGTGGGTAGCTAACCGGGCGACTGACTCTATCACCATCATTCACGACGCCGGCAAGACCAGCCAGTGGACCGAGAACCGGGATGACGCCTACAGCAACCACTTCATGGAAGAGGTGAGTTCATTTGCCTTCGGACAATACAGTAATGAGCACGACTGGATTTTCGCCACCGCCCAGGAAACCCGCAACACATACGATGGCACGCAGGCTGCTAACAACTTCATGGGTCCGGCGCTATGGCCGAGTGACCTATCCGAGTTTGCCATGGTCAACCAACAAGGTGGCGGGAAATTGGGCAGCCACCTCGACATGTTGCACGAAAGCCCTAACGGCATGGGTATCGCCCATGATTCGGGTAATGCATACTGGTACTTTGACGGCTATTATGGCAATTTGGTCTATTACGATTTCCAAGCCGACCACGACACTGGCGGAGAGGACCACGATGACGGCATCGTCCGCCGCTACACCGAAGTATCGCTGAACCGGCAGGGATGGGTGCCAGGTCACATGATTCTCGACAAGTCTACCGCCAAACTCTACATCGCCAATACCGGCTCCGGGAATATTCTGTGGGTAGACACCGATTCAGCTGACGGTTTCACTCCAACCACCGCTGGACAGATGGACGGTGAACTGGCGGAGTACTCCAACGCCTATGGCGTCGACTTCGGTACCTTTGCCACCGAGCCAACCAGACCCAGCGGAATCGCCCTCTACAACAACACATTATTTGTCTCCGACAACTATGACGCCAAGATATACGCCTATGACCTGCAGGGAAATCTACTCGACAGTATCAGCACCAATGCCAACTCGATAATGGGTCTTGAGATCGGGCCAGAGGGCCATCTCTGGTACGTCGATGGGTTTCTCAACCGGGTGGTCAGGATAGACCCCTTCGATGATGTTGATGGAGATGGGGTGGCCGATGAGAATGATAACTGCTTGACGGTTGCCAACTCGGGCCAGGATGATTTCGATGGCGATGGCGAAGGTGACCTGTGCGACATCGATGACGATAATGACACGGTGGTGGATTCACTTGAGGATTGCCAATTCGGCGAGACCGGATGGACTTCGAGCATCAGTACCGACTATGACGGTGACGGTTGCCGCGATAGTTCCGAGGATGATGATGACGATAATGACGGAGTTGACGACGACGACGACGACTGTGCAAAAGGCATGCTCGGCTGGCTCGGCGATGCCAGCACTGACCACGACGGCGATGGTTGTAAAGACGAGGGTGAAGACCTCGATGACGACAATGACAGCCTGTGCGATGCCTCGGCCTCAGATGGCGACTGCTCGATCGCATGGCCCGGTTTCGACCGGTGCGCCAAGGGCGCGACCGGGTGGATCTCCTCAATCATCAACGATGTCGACCGCGACGGCTGTCTTGATGCAACCGAAGATGATAATGACGATGATGATGCCTATACTGATAGCGTTGACTTATGCCCTACCTACGCGGGAACCGCAAACCAAGGAACCCAGTTGGGTTGTACCGATTCAGACGGTGATGGCTGGGCCGATGTTGAGGATGTCTGGCCACTTGAGCCTACGCAATGGGTTGATAGTGACGACGATGGTTTTGGCGACAACACCTCCGGGGTTGACGGCGACGACTGTCCGACCAAGACCGGTACCTCAACCGCTGATCGACTAGGTTGCCCCGATGATGACGGCGATACACGCTCGGATTCCGGAGATGCATTTCCCAACGACTATACCCAATGGAATGATTCCGATGATGATAATTTCGGCGACAACTGGGCCGATTCGAGTTGGGATGCTGAAAGAGTTCCCCTCGGCATCGGCATGAGAATCACTGAGGCAATCAGGCCCGATGCCTGCCCGACCGTGGCCGGTGATTCCATCCTCGACCGTTACGGTTGTCTGGATTCCGATTCCGACGGCTGGTCCGACGAAGGTGATGCCTTCCCAGAGGATTCGACCCAGTGGGCCGATAACGATGGCGATGGCTACGGTGATGAGGCATCAGGAAACTCTGCCGATGACTGCCCGAGCCTGCCTGGTAACTCGACCCTCGACCGGCTCGGTTGCCCCGATACCGACGGTGATGGCTGGTCTGACGATGCCGATGCGTTCACTCGCAACCCAGATGCCTGGTCGGACGGAGATGGTGACGGTTGGGCCGACCAGAACGGCACCGAAATATCGGACGATTGCCCACTCGAAGCCGGTAATTCCACCATCGACCTATCGGGCTGTATCGATTCCGATGAGGATGGTTACTCCGACGACGGTGATTTCTACCCCAAAGATGCGATGCGTTGGCAACAGGAAGAAGAATCGGCTATGCTTTGGTACATCGCCATTCCAATCCTACTAATCATCCTGGCTATCGGACTGACCTTGGTGATTCGTCGCAAGGAGGATACGGGGAGCAAATTTGCCCAAACACCGCCACCTGACCTGCCAGCAGCACCACCTGGTCTCATCGCACCGGGAATGCCGGCAATGCCGGCAATGCCACCCATGCCAGCCATGCCAGCCATGCCTACCCAAGCACCTCTCGCACCAGCGCCTGCAGCAATACCAGTAGCCACCCCTGCCCCTGCCCCAGCTCCAATAGCCACACCAGCGCCAAGCGCCTCCCCGACTCCTGAAGTGGAATTGATGTCGACCGAAAATGCCCTCGATTCGCTACTCAGCCCGGCACCTAGCGTAGAACCGGCGTCAACCGAAGCCATCGCAACCGAAACCATTGCACCCGTAACCACCACCCCCACAACCTCCACCGGTCCACAAATACCGGCTGAAGGCCTACCGAATGGCTGGACGATGGAACAATGGAATTACTATGGCGAAGACTGGCTCAAAGCCAGAAATCAACTCTGAACTTTACAAAGCAGTATGGTTCCGAATCCACTAGCCTTTACTCATTCTTGGAGCCACTGGGGAAACTCGAATTCCCGGCCTCGTGATTACGAATCACGCGCTCTACCAACTAAGCTACAGTGGCTGACAGGCCGCCGACCCACGCTTTTAGCATAAGCAAATCGGTTGCCGTCGCGACCGTATGGGTCTTGTAGTAAACGGTTTGAGGGCTGGCCATGGTGCGCGAGTTGATACGGGTCGATGACATCTACCGCTCCTTTGGCCCAGTCAACGTATTACAGGGGGTCAGCGTCCGCATCGACGAAGGTGATAGAATCGGTATCATCGGCCATAATGGTTCAGGAAAAACCACCCTTCTCAACACCATCAGTGAACGTAATCCCGACATGGGCGACGTAATCTTCACCCCTGGTCTGCGCATTGCCTACCTGACACAGATACGAGATATAGACGATGATGCTACCCTAGAGATGGAATTGGGGAGAAAGGGGCGGCAATTTGAGGAATTAGACGGCGAGATTGCCGAATTGGAGGCTGCGATGGCCGACCCAGTATTCTACGAAGGTGATTGGCAGGGAAAAATGGACCGCTATCAGGAATTGCAGGCGCTGAGTGCCAAGAGTGGCGGCGCCAATGTATCCACCCGCGCCTCGGGGATTCTCGATGCGCTCGGACTGAGTCACCACCCCATGGACACCCCTTTGAGTTCCCTGTCTGGGGGCGAGAGAGCCAAGGTGGCACTGGCCCGACAACTGGTGGGTCTTTCCCAGATCGAGGTGTTATTCCTCGACGAGCCGACCAACCATC
>DARQ01000092.1:0-4790 GCA_002503395.1 Euryarchaeota archaeon UBA60
AAGACTTTCTGCCGCTTCTGCGGCGAGAAACAACCCGGTTTACAATTGATCAATCGGCTGCGTTCCGAAGCTCGACGACTGCGTGAGGGCGGCGAAGAAAGCACTACAGAAACGACGAATAGTCAGCAGGAGACGATGTCTACCCTAGCGAGATTGGGGAAGATGCGCCAAGAGGCGGACGAGGCTGCGCGTCGCCGCTCAGGCAGGTGAGTCAGATTCGCACCAAGCATCTGGCGATGCGGCTATCGGGCCTGCCAAGAGTTGCTGAACTATCTTCACATCTGGAGCAATACCAGACCGAGGGTGACCTCGCGGCGCGCTGGCTGACCGATATCAATTCCGATAATTCTCTAGTCGGTGCCAAGGTGGTCGACCTCGGCGCCGGAAATGGGATTCTAGCGCTCGGAGCATTGCTTCTTGGAGCTAGTCATGCCACGCTTATCGAAGTTGATCCCCAAGCGGTCAAAATCGCTGAAACCTACGGCCGAGAAATCGCCGTGGAGACCGGCTCGACAATAGAAGTCATCGAAGCCGAATTGAAGGGATGGCCACAAGGACTCGGTGCCGATGTGGTGATTATGAACCCGCCCTGGGGTTATCAGAGCAAAGGGGCGGATCGAGTCTTCATCGAAGCCGCATTGGCATCTCCTGCAAAAACGATTCATCTGGTGCACTCGGCGCAAGCCACACATCCACCTGAAATGGCGGAGCAGGCCGGTTGGGAGGTTGAAAAGCGATTCTCGGCCGAATTTCGACTGCCCGCGAGTATGGCGCATCATAGCCATCGCACAACCTCAACCCGAGCCACATTCTGGCGTTTCAAGCGCTGATTATCTACTGCTGCTTGACAGTGTGTATTGAAAAAAGGTTCTCTATCAGCAGGTATGGACTCGCACCTTGCTACCGGAGCGCCGCGAGGTTCATTCCGCCGCTTTATCCTCGTCGGTGCCTTCAATTCTCTAGTATTCTACTTATTCTGGCGCGGTTTCATCGAGGCCTTCAGTAATCTGGAGAGGGGCGATACCTGGGCTTGGGTAATGGGATGGATAATCGGTAGTTTCATCGCCCACTTCACCCATCGCCACTGGACTTTCGACGACCGTCGCCATATCGCCAAAACCACGATGGGGACCTATCTTGTGTATATTCTGGGTCTGCTCGGCTCTACCGTCACCTACGACTTCCTATTATTACTCCTGGATTCGCTGAACTTGGTTTTCCTGATAACCTTGTCAATTTGGGGATTCATCGACTGGTGGCTGTTGCGAAAATTGGTTTTTCTCTACTCGGATGAGGAAGAATAGCAATTATTAAGGGTTCACCCTCTAAAGCCTCAACCACCCATTTTGAGACGAATCGCATCGGGTGAACGCTTGTTTGTCATGTTTAAGCGAGTCGCAGACGCTCATCTCATCGCGATTACTGCTCGGGTTGAGTATTCGCAACAATAATCGATTCTCTTCGCTTGCTCCTCACAGTATGTCGAGCAGTCTATTGTTGGGTTTTGACGCACAGGGGAAGGGTTCAACAACCCCAACCGTCCGGACGAGTTCATATTCCACCCGCATCAGCGGACTTCCCCCCCCAATAAAACGCTCCAAAACATCTGGTGAAAACATGAGTTCTGAATTGGTAATACCCGGCAATATCGTAGCAAACTGTAGTGAGTGGAGCGAGGGTGATGGGGTGATTTCCCAGGGCGGTGATATCATCGCCGTCATCACCGGATACGTTAACTTCGATACAGAATCTGCTATCGTGAGTGTTTCTCCGGCCGGAGAGAGTGTACGCCTGCTGGAAAAGGGCGATATGGTGATTGCCGAGGTCTTCAGACTCAGAGAATCGATGGTCGAGGCAAATATCATCGAGGTCGAAGGAAAGGATTTTCGTAGCCTCTTACCAGACCAACTTCGTGGCCAGATGCACGTCACCAAAATTGTCGATCGATACATGCATCAGGCCAAAGATGCGATGCGCTCACGTGACATCATCCGCGCCATGGTGACCGATACCAAGCCGGTTACCCGAATAGAAATACGAGGCAAGAAAGGGTGTGGAGTTCTCCACGCCATCTGTCCGGACTGCGGCGAGGTACTGAGCGCCGTCGACGATGCCGAAGATTGGAACGTCCGCTGTGAAAACTGTGGTCACGAAGCTTTTCGGGTGCTCGCCGACGCCTATGGAATGGGCTATGGCCAAGGCCAAGGTCTGAGCGAACTGAACCGTGGCGGAAAGCGCTGGGGCAAAGCGGCGGAGGGACATTTCGCCAAGGGCGCGGCAGCTCGTAGTAGCCTGATTGCAGCCGATTACCGCAATGATGGAAGCAAGCCGGTGATGATGCAATTCAGTGATGAAGGTGGCCGAGGAGGAGGTCGCGGTGGCGGCGGTGGTGGCGGCCGTAGTCGACCACAGGGTCGAAAACTATTCGTCGGTGGGATTGCCCGAGGTATCGAAACTCCACAACTCCAAGCGCTATTCGCCAAGCATGGCCAAGTGGTCGATGCGATAGTCATGGTCGACCGAGAAACCGGCAATAACCGGGGCTTCGGCTTCGTCACCTTCGCTGAGGATAAAGATGCCGACAAGGCGATTGCCGCCCTGAACAAAAGTGAATTGGGTGGGCGAAGAATCACCGTCAACGACGCAGATTCCGGCAGCAGAGGAGACCGCGGCAAGGGCGATGGAGGTGGCCGAGGAGGCGGTCGGCGAGAGGCTCCACCAGGCTCGGCAAGAATGTATGTCGGTGGACTTCCGTGGGAGACCACCAATGAGGGTCTGAAAACCCTATTCAGCAATCACGGTGAAGTCGTCGACGTACATGTCGTTACCGACCGAGGCACCGGGAAATCGAAGGGCTTTGGATTCGTCACCATGCCCGAAGCCGATGCGAAGACTGCCATCGTCGAGTTGAACGGATTCAAATTCAACAGTCGAATCCTAAAGGTGCAAATGGCCAAACCCGCCGGTGGTGGCGGTGGACGCGGCGGTGGAGGCGGCGGTGGAGGCCGAGGTTCAGGTGGTCGGGACAGCGATGATGGTCAACGTTCATCTCGTGAGGAACAGGCTCTCCGTGAAGAAGGAATGAAGGAATGAAACCCAACCTTTTGTGTCCCTCGACCCTTAATCCCCCCCCAACCTTTCATCACCCCCAGACGCTTCGCTCAACCGATGGCGGAGGTGGAGCCGACCTGGCTGTTAATCGATGGCTACGAGGATGAGCCAGCGGCTTTCGGCGTCCCACCGTACGTTGGCTTTCACATCCGCTATATCGCCGGGGTAATGGAATCTCACAGACTGCCGTATGAATACATCACCATCGACCGTTGGCGAGAGATGGTTCGAACCACTGATGCCATCGCCGACCTCAACCTTGGGCGGGTGCGAGGTGTTGCCCTGCTCGCCGGAGCAGTAGTGCCGGGAAAATATCTGCGTGGCACCCCGATTTCACTGCGTGAAACCAAGGAATTGCTGGGGATGATGCCCGCCAATATTCCATTCCTGGCCGGAGGCTGGGCAATCAGGGGCTGGCGTCAGGCCGGTTGGAGCCCTCTGCGGGCAAATCTATTCCTTACCGTACAGGATACCGATGCAACCCTAGACCACTTCTTACGCCATGGCCGATGGAAGCATCAGCGCCGCACCACCGAACAATGGCGTGAGTGGGCGCACCTCGGAGCGAGCTCAAAGGCGGTCATAAAGCATCCCGATATCGATGGTCCGCTGACCTATGAGGTTGAACTATACCAAGGCTGTGTGCGCTATAAGAACGGCTGCAAATTCTGTATAGAGCCGAAAAAGGGAGTGCCGATAGACCGTCCGGTAAGGGATGTTTTGTCCGAGGTCAGCGCCGCACTGGATTCCGGGGTTAGGCATGTTCGCCTCGGTGGAATGACCGATGTATACACCTACATGGCCGAAGGAGTTACCGAGTTGGAATACCCGATACCCAATCCCGAACCGATATCCGAAATACTGTATGGACTGAGGCAGGATGAAAGGCTGGAGACCCTCCACGTCGACAACGGTAATCCCTCAATTATCGCCGAGAACCTGAGCGAGGCGACCGAAATCACCAAGGCCATGGTCGAGACCCTCTCAGATGGTGCAATCCTTTCTTTCGGGCTGGAGAGTGCCGACCCAACCGTCCATGCCGAAAATTGGCTCAATTGCGATTCCGCCCAACTGAAGACGGCGATTCGCCACATCAATGATTACGGACGAGAACGCGGTTCACGCGGCCTGCCGAAACTACTTCCGGGTCTGAACTTCATAGCCGGGCTCAACGGTGAGACCGTAGCCACTTATTCGCTCAATCGTAAACTATTGAGGGAGTTGCGTGATGAGGGCTTGTGGTTGCGTAGAATCAATATCCGTCAGGTCGAGGGAGAGGGTTTTCAAGAGATACCACATGACGAGTTCAAGCGCTTCAAAACCTGGGTGCGAGATGAGATCGATGAGCCATTGCTGAGCGAATTATTTCCTCTCGGACAACGTCTCTCAAAGGTGGGATGGGAATCTCACGACAGTCGAATCCGCCTGCCTGCGCACTTACGGGATGAACATCTCAGCGAGGACATTCGAGGCCGGGCTGGAGTGACATTTGGCCGTCAGATTGGTGCCTATCCAATACTGATTGGAGTGCCATATCACATTCCGCTCGAAACCACCAGCGATATCATCGTGACCGGGCATGGTCGGCGAAGTATTTCAGGGGTCGAGGCCGGATTGGACATCAATTCATGTTCGCAGAAGCAACTTGAGGCGATAAATGGAATCGGTGAAAAGTCGGC
>DARQ01000092.1:4863-16091 GCA_002503395.1 Euryarchaeota archaeon UBA60
CCGGTATGGCGCCACTACGAGGAGGCCTTCGCCGCCACGGGAATTGCGTTGCCCGAAAATGCTGAGGTGATTTTCGGGGTGAGTGCTTGAACAAGAAGGAGGGTGAGACTGTGTCAGCCCTGATGGATGCAGCCGAAAAGTTGTCGGCCCGGTGTGATGAATTGATTGGCGACATCATCACCGAGACCATGGTCAAGTACGCCACCAACCCACTGGATTATGCCCGTCTTCCACATCGGGAATATCTCAAACTCGGCGGTCGCTTCAACGCTGAGACCATCTTACTGGGAATGAATCCAGGTCCTTGGGGGATGGCGCAATGCGGCATTCCATTCGGAGCCACCAATATTGTGACCGAACTGTTGGGAATATCCGACATCGAGGTGTTCCAGCCGCGGGGAGCACATCCGAATCGCCCGGTGATCGGATTGGAAATGACTCGTCAGGAGGTATCAGGAACTCGCCTGTGGGGAGCCCTTTCGCAACGTTATGGCACAGTTGAAAGAATATTTTCAAAGGTCTTCGTAGTCAATCACTGCCCGCTATTAATGCTCGATGAAAATGGCCGCAATATTACTCCCGACAAACTGAGTGGTCAAGCGGTCACAGACCTGATGTCGGCCTGTGATGAGCACTTACGAGAGGTGGTTGGAATCCTTTCAGCGGTTAAGATAATCGGGGTCGGTAAATACGCTGAGAAGCGTGCTTTGCAGACCTTTCCGAATCATGCCGAATGCGGGCTGGAGATTTCCTCAATTTGGCATCCCAGTCCGGCCAGCCCGCTGGCAAATCGCAATGACGGAGCCGATTGGCGGGCGAATATCTTCGCTGAATTACCATGAATGCTGGTTCATTCCCAGCGATTATCAGATGGTGGAAGAGTTGGAGCCCCGGGTAATTTTGCCGAGCCCGGGTTTGTGAATTTCTGTTGTTGGCTCCACTTCACAGCACCGCCACCCCCGCCGCCGCGGCGGCCTACCAGAAATGCCAGCATAATCACGAGGAGGAATAGCAGGCCGATGGCAAAGTACTGGGCTGAGGTCAATCCACCGGCCGCTCCGGAGGTTCCCGACAATCCACTTCCGCTGTTCTGACCTGTTGCATTGCCACTCGCTTCTCCGTCACCTGTCGATGAAGGCGAGGCGAGTATGGTGATAGTTCCATTCAAGCAATCGGACAAGTTCCCATTGACGGCACAAACTTCCCAGTTCTTCTCGCCAACGGAGCCAATAACCAGACCTAAAGCTGAGGCAACGTTGTAATTCTGTCCTTCAATCAACCATTGAATCTCATCATCAGCATTGGCAGAAGTTGCCCGGAAACCAACGGTTTCACCGATATATGATTGGTACGGGACGCGTACTGTTTCCAAACTCGGCTGTGGTTCTTGCTCGGGTTCAGGTGGGTATACTCCTTCGTCGATGAGGTCGTCGCAATCATCATCGAGGCCATTCCAAATCTCGATGGCATCTGGGTTGATGCTGTCATTGCCCTCATCACAGTCTTGAAAATGATACCACCCATCGTCGTCAGCATCGGCATCAGCGACCAACGGGTCGCTGAAATAGTACCAGATTTCCGCACCGTCTTCCAATCCATCGCCATCGGTATCCGGATTACTCCAGTTGGTACCAAATATCGAGTATTCGGCCAGGTCGGTCAGGGTGTCGCCATCGCTATCAATGGTTTGGAAATCCTCGTCAAACAGCCCATCGCAATCCTCATCGATACCGTTGAGCAGTTCATCAGCCCCGGGATGGATATTCTCGTCGCTGTCATTGCAATCATCGAACCAATAGTATCCATCAACATCGCCATCGGCATCGGCGACCAGAGGGTCGGAGCCGTAGAGGTTGACCTCCTCACCGTCGAGCAATCCATCATCGTCGGTATCATTGTCCAATGGGTTGGTCGAGTGATTGTGGAACTCGTCGTAATCGCTCAGTTCATCGCCATCTGAATCCAAGATATCGAAACCCTCGTCGGTCATGTTATTGCAATTCTGGTCGACGCCATCGAGTATCTCGACCGCTCCGGGATAGACCGATGAATTGTTATCATCACAATCTGCGAACCAATAGAATCCATCGTTGTCGGCGTCGGCGTCGTACACCGTCGGGTCGGTTCCGTAGATGTTGATCTCATCACCATCGGAAAGGCCATCATCATCGCTATCGTCATCGAGCGGGTTGGTACCATAGGTGTTGACCTCATCACCATCCGAGAGGCCATCGAGGTCTGAGTCCGCAGAATTGGGGTCAGTCCCCCAATCGAGTACCTCTTCACCGTCGGAGAGGCCATCGTCATCGCTGTCAGGGTCTAAGGGGTCGGTATTGTGAGTGGTCTCGTTACTATCCCACAGACCATCACCATCGCTATCGACGATGGCATTGGTCCCGTGTAATGATAGACTCCAATAGTTCAGGGTGCCGGTATCATCATTTCCCTGATCACGAACCTTGAGGGTCCAATCTCCATCGCTCATCTCATCCCAATGGGCGGTAGAAGTAAATACCCAATCAGACCAGTCGTTGCCGCTGTCGCTATGCTTGGCGGCCAACTCGGATTCACTACCATCGGGAGAGACGAGAACGACTTCCAGATCACCGCGGTAGGAGTGGGTGGCATCGAATAATACCTCGATCGATTCAACTTTCATTCCTTGATTCACGGTGTGGGTGAATGTTGTCCAAGTGTTTGAATTGTCAGGGATCGCTTGGTTGACTGTAAGGGTACCCGAGGTATAATTGACTTCAGGCTGGACATTGGTCCATACCGCCGCAAGGTCGGTGGCGGCGCCGGCATCGATGACCCCGTGGCCATATTGATGGTTGAAATCATGGCCGCCACCATTGGTAAACCAGCCACCGTCGCTAGCGTCGTTGGTACGGGCTGAGTTGACGAGTATGTGCTGGACATCACGCCAAGTCAGATTTGAATTAGCCTCAAGCATCTGGGCGATGATTCCAGTTACCAGAGGGGTCGCACTTGAAGTACCGCCGAAACTATCGGTCCAATCGCCATTGGAATAGCCACCGGAGCCCTCGATATCGGTGGTGGTGATTCCCGAAGCGCCACCATCTGAGGGGGCGACGATGAGTAGGTTTGCACCCGGTTCGGAATAGTATGAGCGTTCGCCGTCGTCTTCGACTGCTCCCACGGCGATGGTGAAGCGGGAATTCGAGTATCCATCGTAGTTTGAATCATCTCCGTTGCTTCCACCGTTACCCCCGGCAAAGGTGATTATTCCACCGAGTCCAAAACGACCCTCATAGGCCTGTTCTTCAAATGCCGCAGTCATCAATGGCCCCGGTGCTTCGACCGTGTTGCCATTATCTGACGGTCCCCACGAATTGGAGTAGATATCGACATTACCCTTCTGGTGCAGCAAAGCGCTGGATTCAGTGGAATCTGAAAGAGAGCAGGCGATGAGCCTGATGCCGATTAAGTCTCCATCCATCGCCGCCCCGGTAACACCGTGATTGTCGTTTCCATAGGCCGCAGCAACACCTGCCGCGGCGGTACCATGGCCATCCCAGGTAGAGGGGTTCGGATTGCCGTCATTGCTGCAATAATCATAGTCCAGATTATCCAGATAATTCGGCGAGAGGTCGCCATGGTCGGTATCGAGACCATCGTCAACGATGGCAATCAATATGCCAGTGCCATCGTAATTATTCCACGCCGTGGTGATATTGACATCCTCGCCCGAGGTACCGCCACCTTGACCGGTATTACGAAGATGCCATTGGTCGCTGAATTTGGTATCGTTAGGAATCAATCGTTTGTCATGTTGAAATTCGACCATCGGGTGAAATGCCTCAACCTCATCATTCCCAGCCAGTGCTTCTTGAGCGCTGGCACCATCTTTGAAAGTAATTACCCAAGTGTGTTCAAGAATGGTCGATTGAAGCCGTACTGCACCTATCTTCTGCACCTTGAGTCGCATCGCCGTTTCGTCGATTGAACAATCGCGGCTCGGCATCACCACCAACCATTCAGTCGATTCTCCTCTCAAAGTCGAATCAGCGGTCAATTTCGCCTGCTGTGAAAACGCAAGTTGCACCCTCGGAGAGTAGGAATAAAGTCCACAATCTGCCGGGATGAGCGGGTCTGGGGAAGGTGGGTCGCCGAAGTGGTTGGCAGGGCTGAGTTGGGGTGCTGAAGCAAAGGTCATACCCCCCATCGAGGTGGGTGAAATAGCGCTTGCAACAGAGGCTGATGAGAGGGTGAGAATCAGTGCTAAAAGCATTGCTCTAAGCCATCCCATGCATCGCTTTGGCGACCTTTCACATATGATGCTATTCGTTGCTCGTGCCTCAGGTTAGCCGAATACCCCACGGGTGTTATTTGAAATACAAACAAGTAGGTGGGGGGCCATGGCGAATGAGGCATTTCGGTGGACACCTTATCCTAGCACAAAAGACTGGTCGGCACCTTCTGGAGATGACCCAAGCACCCTGTATCGAATGCTTCTCGGTAGTTTGGAGAGATTTTCTGATGAGCCGTGTTTCGGTTGGATACCCGCGCCGGGAATGGCTCGTACACACTTGACATACGGTGAATATGGTGATCTTTGCGAAGCGGTTGGTCGGGCGCTTCGTGGGTTAGGACTCGGAGTTGGCGACAGGGTAGCTTTAATCGTCGATAATTCGGTTGAATGGGCAGCAACCGCATATGGTGCCAACGCAATCGGTGCTGCATACACGGCTATGTATACCCACCAGAATGGAGGCGATTGGCGCTTCATCCTCGATGATAGCACCCCTAAGGCAATCCTGGTCGCCAATCCCGAAATACTCGACAAACTGATTGCCCACATGCCAAAAGATGCTGCTGATTGGCCCTCCGGAGGAATCATCATGCTCGGAGATGAGGCGGCGAACGAGTTACCACCACATGGAGTGAATGTGGTGATGTGGAGTGATTTCGTCGCCAGTGGTAGAGCCGGCGAACCGCTCGGCGAGCCAGCCGATGACCATACCGCTCTGGCCACTCTCATCTACACCAGCGGTACCACTGGAGACCCGAAGGGGGTGATGTTGTCGAACTGGAATCTGATGTCGAATGTCCTGTGCGTACAGGGTGCATTCGACCTGCGTCCCGGCGACCGCAACGCCGCATTCCTGCCATGGGCACATTCCTTTGGAAGCACCTTTGATCTACACTGGATGCTTCGCTCCGGGGTTCACATCAACCTGATTTCGGACCTGACCAAAATTGCCGATGAATGCATCGAGATCAAACCTGCGGCATTGCTGGCAGTGCCACGGGTATGGACTAAATTCTACGACCGGGTCAATAGCCAGTTCGCCGCTTCACCAGTCAAGACAATGCTCTCAAACAAAGCCACAAAACACGCCAAAAAGCGAATCGCCAAAGCCGGCGTCGACTGTGATGCTGTGCCACCCAAGGGATTTCGCGACAAGTTCTTTGACAAATTGATCTGGAAAAAGGTACGCGCTCGATTCGGCGGCAATATCCGCTTCTGTATGAGTGGCGCCGCAGCGCTCTCTCCAGATATCGCCGAATTCATCCAGTGCGTCGGATTCTCATGCTATGAGGGATACGGCTTGACCGAAACCTCACCCCTAGTATGTGCAAATGGCTGGATGGGGCCTGGTGGTTCGCGCCTGCGAACGGTCGGAAGGCCGGTCAACGGGGTTACCATCACCATCGATACCTCTGCATGGGATGACCCAGAAAGACCGGAAGAGGGTGAGATAATTGTCCACGGCCCAAACGTCATGCAAGGTTATTGGAATCAGCCAGAGGCTACCGCTGAAGTGATGACCGAAGATGGTGGTTTCCGCACCGGAGACCTGGGCAAGTTATCTGCCGATGGCTACCTCTCAATAACCGGACGAGTGAAATCGCAATTCAAATTAGAGAACGGTAAATACGTCAGCCCAGCACCACTCGAGGAGAATGTCAAGTTGAGCCCACTGGTCGAACAGGCGATCCTCGATGGCCGTGATATGCGCAATACCTTCCTCATCGTCCACCCCAATTTGCGCACCCTCAAAGATGCATTGGGAGAGGCTGGAATCGCCGTATCGGGGGATGATGCTACTCTTTGTGCAAATGCTGAAGTCAAGTCTTGGATGCTGAAACGATTGCAGGACACCAGTATGTTAGCTCCGACTTGGAAGGGTTACGAAGTTGCTCGAAATATCATTCTCGACCCCGAAGAATGGTCGACTGACAACGACTTGATGACCCCTTCTCTTAAGGTGAAACTACGAAATCTTCTGGTTCTTCACGAAGATTCCATCGCCGCGCTGAAATGATTGAATCCGCAAGGAATTACTCGAATTAGGTCGAAAACCTGCATTATTGGTGGATTCATCGACCAATGTCGCCATTTGGTTCATAAACCGTGCATCTAGGTATCGATGAAATGGCCGAGCAGGAGACCGATGAGAAACCATCGCGGCAATCTCAAGCGAGATTCATGCTGGGAAGTATTTTCCATATCCCGTATCTGTTCGATCGCCCGGTAGGTATCGGGGTATTGGTAGGGTCGGCAGTGGGAGTGCTCAATTCTTTGATTCTCTCACTACCCATACTCACCTCAACAATCGTCGGTGCAACATTGGGAGCACTGGTGTGTATCGTCACCGGCCCGGCTATGCGCTCAATCTCTGAGCAACACCGTCAGCGTAGGCTCGCCGTCAACGTCGCGATTCAGATGCGCAGCCGGGCCGGTTCGGCCTTCACTAGTCACGAATGAGTAGCGCGGTTGCCAATGCTCCCGCCAGATATTGTGGCAGGTCACTCGCTACCATTCCAGGGCCTAATTGTTCTCCGGCAACCCTTCCGGCCTCCCTTAATAGGTAACAAGCGAGCCTTGAGGCGGCCCATGGTGACATACCGCACGCCATCAACCCGCCGATTGAACCGGCGAGCAAATCGCCGGTTCCAGCCACCGCCATCCGAGGATTACCTCCTCTGGCACGGCTCGACCGCCCACCTAATCCAACGATTTCATCGCTCTCTCCGGTGGTGATGATAACTGCATTCTCGGCCGACTCGGAGTACAAATCCCATTTGCTAGGTTGAGCACTCTCAGCCGCTTGGGCGATAATCTCAGCCGGGTCATCCTCACCCAGCCAGCCCTCTCGCTCTACTCCGTGCGGTGTGGCGACACCGATTACTCCGGTTGGCCATTCTCCCCGCGGGAGAGAATAAATTGCATCGGCGTCGATAACACAGGGAACGCCGTGCTCGGCAGCGGCCGTCAATAGGCTCCTCATCGCACGCAAAGTTTCCTCGGCACGACCTGATCCTGGGCCGATTACCAACGCTTGAACACCCCTGCCGGTGGTCATCCTCTCGACCAGACCTGAAACCGATTCTCCGGTAAGAAATTCCTCGTCTGGTATTTCCTCAGGAATCAAATCAACCGGCCATTTCACCCGCTTCAAAGCCTCGGTCGGCATCGCCACATGAATCAGGTCAGCACCCATTCGGGCCGCGGCTGAGCCAGCCAATATGGGCGCGCCATGATAGGGTCCACCACCGACGACGAGCACTCTGCCACGGTCACCTTTTCTCGCCTCTGAGTTCAATCGAGGGTAACGCATCACATCACCTATTCCTACGTCGGTGATTCCGCTGGGGAAGGGTAGTGGAGCAATGACCACCTGACCGAGACCGAGATGGTAATTACCATCACTATCTCTCATCCCGAGTTTCTCTTCATGAAAGGTGACGGTAAGGCCGGCACGCAATTGCAGATTACTGCCAAAACCGGTCGGCAGGTCGCAAGCGAGAACTTTCGGTGCCCCTCCGGAAAAGTGGCTAGCAGTCCAGCTCAGCACTTCGCCGACCGCCCCGCGCGGCTGGCTGGCGGCGCCGGCACCGCCCGGGCCGACGCCGAGTAGCGCATCGATGAGGATTCCAACGCTCGTTGCACCATCACCGGTAACGCTCGGAGGTTGGGTATCCCAATCCTTGCCAAGCCAGATGTGAATCGGGATTCCGGGCTCTGTTGCATTATCTCGTGCGGCTTGTGCCAAACTGGTTTTTTGGCTGGTATGGGATGCGAGAATCCGGATATTGAATCCACCCTCGGCCAACACCTTGGCCGCGACATATCCATCTCCACCATTATTCCCAGGACCACATAGAAGCCAGATTTCAACTCCATCAGGTGAGCCGTCTACCCCTGAAGCAGCAATATTTGCCAGATGCTTGCCGGCGGCGAGCATCAACTCGAGCGGCGGCGTGCCCAAAGCGGTTGAATTGATGTCGAATACTCCTACTTCATCCCAATGGAGAAGCCAACTAGCGTCGGACACTGGGTAGACCCCCGCCGCCCTCTTTCCAGCGCTCGTAGTATCCACCCTCACCCCACATCCACATCTGGAAGAATGCCCCACCCATCATCGCAACGAATAGAATAATCGAATTCACGGTGCCAAATGGCTCGAATTCTGATAGTTCATTGGCCGCCACCGTCCATAATGAATAACCGGCTGAAATCAACAGGCCGCCTACAGCGCTCGGTGCGGTATAGTGTAACTCGTCTTCCATGTGGCGGAATAATTTGGCACCGATGATGAAGCCCAGATCAAGCACCAACAGATATATCATCCCTTCAATATTGTAAAATGAATTAACGAACCCGAGTATCACCGACATCAATATCAATCCGAACACACCGGCCAAAAAGATGTGAATACGAGAGTAAAGTGAGGCTGCAAATCCTGCGGCAATCAACCCTAGAACGATACCTGCCACCATCGCGTCATCGCCTTCCAGACCTCCGTACTGCCCGGTGAGAAGATTGCTGGTCAGGAAAACCGGGATGAAAACCGCAATGGCGACAATGAACCTGATGAAAAATCGCCCGGCTAGACATAGAAGCAAGCCGAAAATCATCAGCGGTATCCCGGCCCAGCCACTCAAATTGGTGATAAAACTGGTCATTTCTAGTAGTTCCATATTTCCCTCAGGGACTAGGGGGGTCTTGCACTTTTCGCAAGAATCGCACGAAAATACCGCCCCCTAGATGATGGGCGGTGGACTCATCAACCGGAAACCACTCGCCCCAGACATGAGCGTGGGGGCAAAAGCATCAGGCGAGCAAGCCGGGCCGTCCTCGGCGCGGCCGGGCGGGGTGCCACTTCGCATCATCACCGCGGCATCGATTTTCGATGGTCATGATGCGGCGATTGGAATCTTCCGGAGAATTTTCCAATCTCAAGGATGCGAAGTCATCCATCTCGGACACGACCGCGGCGCCGATGAGGTCGCGATGGCGGCCATCCAAGAAGATGCTCACGCCATCGCAATAACCTCCTATCAGGGTGGAGCGGTCGAGATGTTCACCCATACCAAGAATATTCTCGATGAGAATGGCTTCGACCACATATTCCTCTGCGGTGGCGGCGGTGGTACGATTCTACCGGCCGAAATCAAGCATCTGCGTGATGCCGGAATCGCCCGTATCTATTCACCTGACGACGGCCGCGACCTAGGACTGGTGGGAATGGTCGAAGAAGCCATGGCCAGTGCCGCTAAGAATAACCTGATGGATTCACAGAGGTTTATTTTCTCAGATCAGGTAAATGCTAGCCAGCATGGTGATGTCGCCCGATTACTGACTTTGGCAGAGAATGCCGAAGATAGTGAATATCGGGCCGTACTCGACAAGGTTCGTAGTATTCCGCACGACCAATCTGTCCCGGTCATTGGCCTGACTGGAACCGGTGGAGCAGGAAAATCTAGTCTGACCGATGAATTGATGTTGCGTATCCAGCGCGACAATCCCAACCTGAAAATCGCACTATTGGCGACCGACCCCACCCGCAAACAGACAGGGGGAGCATTGCTTGGCGATCGAATCCGCATGAATAGCCTGACCAATGAAAACCTGTACATGCGCTCTTTCGCCAGTCGTGGGTCGGGGCGGGAAATCGCTGAATGTATCACCCGCGCAATAGAAGTTTGTCAAGCGGTCGGATTCGACTTGATCATGGTAGAAACCAGTGGCATCGGCCAAGGCGATGATGCCATCACCGAGGTTGCCGACGTATCGATGTACGTCACAACAAGGGAATATGGGGCGCCGAGCCAACTGGAGAAACTGGCGGCTCTGGATTACGCTGATCTCATCGTGCTCAATAAATTCGACCGCCCCGGCGCCGAAGATGCGCTACAGGAAATACGCAAACAGGTAAAGCGCAACCGTGAGCTATGGGATGCTGATGATGCATCTCTGCCCGTCATTCCAACCATAGCCAGCCGATTCGCTGATGCCGGCGTTGACCTATTGTGGCAGAAACTGGTGAAAATAATCAATGATAACCATGCAACCGAATTCTTCGCCGCAGAGGCAATTATGGATGAGGATGGACTACCCGGTAGAATCCTACCGATTCCCCCCGAACGGCAATCCTATCTGGCGGAAATCTCTGCCGCGGTGCGAGGTTATCATGAATCGGCCAAAGCTACCGCACAGAAGGTGCGACTGGTTCAGCAACTCGAAGCCGCCGCGGAGAGAATGGCCGAGGCTGGTAAGCAGGAGGCGAGTGATGACCTTATGGATGAAGTAGGAGAGATAAGTTCGGAAATAGAGCACTCGGTATGGGATGCAATCGCTGACCACAAAGAACGTGAAGTTGCTTACCTCACTGGCAAGACCACCTATCAGGTGCGAGGAAAGGATATCCCTGTCGATACCACAACCACAACCCTGTCAGGAACTACACTACCGCGAGTAGCCCTGCCAAAGGGGGATGATCTAGGGCAGTTATACGAGTGGATTACCAAGGAGAATGTACCCGGCCATTTCCCATACACCGCCGGAGTTTTCCCTTTCAAGCGCGAAGATGAATTGCCAGTGCGGATGTTCGCCGGCGAGGGAAGTGCCGAACGTACCAACAAACGTTTCCATTTCCTCTGTCAAGGCCAACCATTCAACCGCTTATCCACCGCTTTCGATTCTCCAAGCCTCTATGGGCGAGACCCGGTCGAGCGGCTCGACATCTTCGGCAAGGTCTGCGAGTCGGGCGTCAGTATCTCGACCATAGAAGAAATGGAACGCCTGTTCGAGGGCTTTGACCTGTGCAGTGCCAATACCAGTGTCTCAAAGACCATCAATGGCAATTATTGGTGGCATCTGGCGGCCTTCTTCAATGTTGCAATCCAGCAACAGGTCGTCAAGTTCGTCGAGGAAAACGGGCGCCAGCCCAGCGATGAGGAAAGAGCCGATATCAAGG
>DARQ01000092.1:16164-16962 GCA_002503395.1 Euryarchaeota archaeon UBA60
ATGGGGCAGAACACCTTGGTATTCAACCTCGATACCGCTCTGAAGATGATGGGTGATGTGGCCGAATACTATGTCGACAACAACATCCGCAACCACTACTTCGTCTCTATTTCAGGATATCACATCGCCGAAGCGGGCGCGAATCCGATCACCCAAGCCGCGCTCACCCTTTCCAATGGCCTGACCTATGTCGAGCTGTTCCGTTCAAGGGGACTTGACGCTGACAAATTCCTGCGCAACTTCAGTTGGTTCTTCTCCAATGGGATGGACCCTGAGTACAGTGTGATTGGCCGAGTGGCGCGCAGAATATGGGCGATTGCGATGCGCGACATCTATGGCGTGGGAAAGCGCGGTCAGCAACTGAAGTACCACATTCAAAGCAGTGGCCGGTCACTGCACGCCCAAGAATTCACTTGGAATGATTATCGCACCACTTTGCAGGCATTGTACGCATTACAGGATAACGCCAACTCATTGCATACCAACTCACGTGACGAAGCATTCGGCACACCGACCGAGGAGACGGTGCGCGATAGTATGGCCATCCAACTTATCCTGGCGCGAGAATATGGCTGGCTGAAGAATGAGAATCCACTGCAAGGATCTTTCATGGTCGAATGGTTGACCGATGATGTCGAGCAACAGATTCTGCAGATATTTGACGAAATGAATAGTCGCGGCGGAGTTCTGGGTAGCCTTGAGGTGAATTATCAGCGAAACCGAATCCAAGATGAATCGATGCTCTACGAGCATATGAAGCACGATGGTAGCCTACCCATCATCGGCGTCAACACCTTC
>DARQ01000007.1:0-390 GCA_002503395.1 Euryarchaeota archaeon UBA60
AATCTGAGCAATTATGCAACGATTGGTGGTGATGCGTCATGCCAAGAGCAGTTGGAAGGACCCGACCTTATCCGACCACCAACGGCCTCTGAATCGGCGAGGGAGAAAGTCGGCCGCGGCAATTGCCGAAGAACTAGCGAGATTGGATTGGCTACCCAGTCGCATCGCCTCCAGTGATAGCGCCCGCACCAGAGAGACCTGGGGGATAATGGCAGAAACCACGGAAAATATCTCTGGAGATGTCGAAGTCGAGTGGTTGTTGCAGTTGTATCATGCCGGAGCTGCAACCATGAATGAGGTGATCGACCAGCGTGTCGGTGCAGGGGTGTTAATGGTCCTCGGCCATAACCCCGGGTGCAGTTACCTTCTGAGTCGTTTGGCCTCGGTTGA
>DARQ01000007.1:621-5519 GCA_002503395.1 Euryarchaeota archaeon UBA60
GGCTGAGGGGTGGTATGGGAATTCTCATTGCTGTAGAGGGGATGGACGGCAGTGGGAAATCCACACAAGCCGACCTGCTGTACCACTGGTTGCGCTCAAAGGGGCTACCGGTGCATCATACCGAATGGAACTCCAGCCCCTCGGTCAAGAAAGCGACCAAGGTCGGTAAGGATAGCCGCCGCCTCCTGCCGAGGACCTTTCATCTGATTCATGCGGCCGACTTCGCCGACCGCTGGTCGCGCCAGATTGAGCCGGTCTTGGAAGTCGGTGGAATAGTTATCTGCGACCGTTATATCTTCACCGCTATGGCGCGCGACGGCGCCCGCGAAGTCCCTCGCGATGTCATCGAAGCCACATACGCCTTTGCGCGCGAACCCGACATCACCCTGTACTTCGACATCCCGGTCGAAGTCGGGCTGGAGAGAATCCTCAAGGGGCGGCCGGAATTGAAGTATTATGAGGCCGGGATGGATATGCAGTGGACCTACGACCCGCTTGAGTCATACAAGATTCTGCAGACAAAGATAAAGGAGATCTATGATGTACTGGCCGACGACGGTCGATTGCTGAGAATCGATTCGACCGGTGGGGTGAGTGAAGTCCAGAAACGGGTACGAAAGGTATTGGCTGAGAAACTTGATTTTTCCAACATTGAACCGATTTATCCCGCCGACAGATTGGCTGAGCAATATCGTGGTTCACGGCTAGAGTGGCTCGATGACATGACCGAGGTGATTGATGACGATGACTCATAATGGTAAACTGATTGTCATCGAGGGCCCGGATAACGTCGGGCGGACGATGCATAGCGAATTATTGTCGCAGAGGCTTGAGGCCAATGGGGTTGCCACCGCGCAGATCGGATTATTGCGCAGTCCGCTGCTGAAAGAAATGATGCACGACGGCTCGACTGAAATCCATTTTCTTAACCCCAGAACCAGATCTTTGCTCTACGCCACCGATTTATTCGACCAGATTCTTCATCAGGTGAATCCGCTGTTGGAAGCCGGCTTCGTCGTCATCGCCGACCGATATACCATGACCCCCAAGGTCAGAGAGATGGTCAGAGGTGGAGATATCGAATGGATTTCCAGCCTGTACAATGGGGTGCCCGAGCCGGATATCACGGTTATTCTCGACGCCGGGCCCAAGCGTCAGCTGGGACGCCTACTATATTCGGAAGCCTTGGATAAATTGAATTATTTTGAGGCCGGATTGGACTTAGGCGATGAATCATCGATTACCCGTTCGTACCTCAAGTATCAACGAACCATGCGCAGGGCCTTTGCCGAAGAAGCCAAAGAGCATGGGTACCCGATAGTTTCGACCAAGAAGGAGGTCAAGGATGTTCACGAAAAGATTTGGCAATGTATTTTCCCCGCGGTCGAGGAATTGATTATCCAATCAGACAACTGAATCAGTCCACCGCCTGCGAACAACCAGGGGTGGTCTCGGAGTCTCAGACCTCAAGTGGTGTGGTCTTGCGAGCGTAACTGGGAGAGCGGAACCTCGATGTTTGGAATCTCAAATGCGACCTCGTGTTTACTGGTTTTCGGCGCAAACAATCGATCATCCAAAGCCATCCCGACGACTTCCTCCTTGGTGATGGAATCCTTGCCACAATCTGGCCACACCGCTACTGTGATGCGCTCATCTTGCAGGTAGTCGACGGCAAGAACCGGGAGATGTACCAGAGATAGGACTCTGGCCGCCGCCCACTTGTGGTGGCCGTCGAGAATGGTTTTGCTGACCGCATCGACGAGGATCGGTTTGTGGAAGAAACCATTGGCTTGAATCTTCTCAACCATTTCGCCCAGTCGGGATTGGTGTATTTCTTCATGCGGCCGCAGAGCATCGATTTCCCAATACTCTATCGGCATGAATATTGCGTGGTTCACGTTGTATGTAATGCTATTCCGCAGAAAAAAGCTCACCCAAATGGTAAATATTCCCAGTCCTATTCACCGAATTATTGCAAACTCAAATCCTCGGTAAAGACACGAGAACTGGCCGGTGTGGAGGTTTAACCTCAATTGTACTGACGGGCAGGCTTATCAAGGGTGCGTCGGTCGCCGGGATACTTCTTGCAGGTGAGACTATGGTTCGTGGCTTGTATCAGCATGTTCGAGAGACGTGGAAGCGCCCAAAAGAGAACCTCCCCCCACAGTACCGTCGCAACCGCATGGCGGAGTGGAGGAGAGATCAGGTATTCACCCGAATCGAGCGTCCGACCCGCTTGGATGCGGCTCGTCGTCTCGGTTACAAGGCCAAGCAGGGAATCGCCATCGTCCGCACTCGGGTTCGCCGTGGTGGTCTGCGCAAGAGCAAGGTACACATGAAGCGTAAGCCGAGCAAGGCTGGTATTCGCAAAATCACCATGAGCAAGAGTATCCAGAGAATCGCCGAAGAGCGAGTCGCTCGCCACTACCCTAACATGGAAGTTCTCAACTCCTACTGGGTTGGCCAAGATGGTAAGCAGAAGTTCTACGAGGTCATTCTCATCGACCCCTCGCATCCGGCAATCATCGCCGACAAGGACCTCGGCTGGGTTTCTAGAGCAGAGGGTCGTGGTTCTCACCGTGGCCGTGTATACCGCGGCAAGACCAGCGCTGGAAAGCGTGGTCGAGGACTTCACAAGAAGGGTAAGGGTGCGGAGAAGTTGCGCCCGAGTCTGGCCGCTCGTGGAAATATCGGCAAGTAATTGCCCGCTCACCTTAATTCTCGCCTTTTAGAGAGAATGTTCATGGGCAAAGAGCCGATGGTATGTCTGTGCCCGAGCGATTGATGACCGCGTTGCGAGGTCGAGCCGTTTTCCTTCCCGATGGCCGCCGCCTAGGGATGGTCCACGATACGGTGGTGGATTTCGATGGCTGGACCTGTAGTCACCTGTTTGTACGCGATACCAGCCCGGAGTTGGTCGAAGGGGCAATTCACATCGCTATTCCATGGCGCTGGGTGAGGGCGGTGAATGAAATCGTGTTATTACGCTGGTTTCCACCGACCCCCCTGCCACGTGATCCGCGCCCCTGAGGTCATAGCATGCGGATGGAACTCCATATTCTCGGCACTTCCAGTTCCCGGCCGGCGCACGGACGAGAGGTCAGCGGTAGTGTGGTGATATGTAACGGCAAGACGATTCTGGTCGATTGTGGCGAGGGATTACAATCTCGATTGCTAGCTCATTCCAGCATATTGAAAGCGAATAATTGGCAACATCGAATCGCCCATACACGAATCGATGCGATGTTATTCACCCACGGCCATCTAGACCATACCTGGGGAGCGATGCCGATGTTACAGAGCATGGCTTTGGATGACCGGAGACGGGAGTTGACTCTCGCCGCGCCAATCCATGAGGATGCATATTCAGCGCTGCTCAAGGATGGCTATAGTGCCAAGATGCCCGACACCGTCGCCGGTGTTGATATGATTCAGCAATTACGGATGTGGTGGAAACTGTGGATAGAGAAGATAGAACAGGTGATTTTTCCAATCGAATGGTACGTCGTGAGTTGGCTTAAGGGCAAGGAATCATGGCTTGAATTAAGGCCGCATGAAAACAGCGTCATCGAGTTGGATTCAAGTCCGCAGATTTTCGCCGGGATTAACATTTCACCCCATCCTACAACCCATTCGGTGCCCAGTTGTGCGTGGCGAATCAGCCAAGCCGACCGCCCGGGTAGATTCGATGGACAGAGGGCCGGTGAATTGGGATTGAGCAATCAAGAAATAGCGCAATTGGCGGGTGGAAAAGACTTGGAAAAGGACGGTCAGACATTATTGTCCGAGCAATTCCGCGGCGATGACCGCAGTGGTCTCAGTCTGCTCATCTCTGGAGATACCGGGGCCGAAGCCCCTGGACTGGTTGCCCTATCCGCTGACAAACCCCTCAATCTGATGGTTCACGAAGCGACCTATGTCGATGAGCAGGAAGAACATGCCCGCAACTATCTGCATTCGACCGCGCGTGATGCTGGCACTGCCGCAACTACCGCCGATGCCGCCCATCTCGTACTGACGCATTATTCCAGCCGCTTGTCCGAGAGCGAAACCTCGCTCAATCAGGCACGTCAGGTACATCGGGCTGTCTGTTGCGCCGAAGATGGTGATATCTTCATCATCAGCGAAGGTGGGGAAGTACAACTCTTTCGCCATCATGAGGGTGAATTGAATGAGATTCCAGCACCTTTTGCCGATTAACAATAATGGGTTTCGTTGAAGTGCAGTAGTGCCTACCCGCAGATATGGCTCGGCGCCGACAACTACTCGGTTTGGCGTTGACATTCGCCTTGATATCACCGGTTGTATTATCCTTATTCGCCGCCGCTGAATCTGCAAGAGAATCGGTATTGTGCAATACCATGACGTGGAATGGCACCTTGCAGACCTTTACCTTACGTGACGACGAATGTTTTGATTTTGACCTTGGCGAAATCGATCCTGCGACCATCTTAGCATTCGAAATCACGATTTCCGGTGATGCGATAGATATCCTGTTTTTCGACGATAACGGCGCCCAGACTTACCTGCTGGGGCAGAATTATCATCTCGCCCTGCAAATCGAGCCGACCTTTGAAGAGTGGTCTGATTCACTGTCATTTCACTGGTCGACGGCGAATTCCCTAGCGCCAAAGTCATGGCATATGATACTCGACAATGCCGCCCACTCGGGCGATGAGGGGCTGGGAGACCAAGGTGGAAATAATAGCGATATCAGCATAAACATCACCACCATCGAGAGAGATTACTACGAAGCCTATCACGACATGGATATTCTCGCCCCCGGCTCGCACCTACAGATCGCCGGCGGGGATGAACTGACCTTGGATGCCGGCTCATCGATTGCGATTACCGCATGGCCACTCGAAGGTGAACCCGACCTCTACCTGATGACCGAT
>DARQ01000007.1:5641-7083 GCA_002503395.1 Euryarchaeota archaeon UBA60
GGCGTGACCTTGCACCTGATGCTCGATAATGAAGCGGTGCCGAGTGGTGGCGGCGGTGGTTCGGCGACTGCCAGAGTCAGCGTATCGGTCATCGTCAATCCGATTCTTTCCCCAGTGATTGAGGATAATATGGTATTCGCGGTGGGGGAATTGGGCGATGGCATCACTTTCGATGCGACTAATACCCCGAATCGGCGCGGCCAGATAGACAAATTGGAATGGGATTTGGATACTGCCGTAGATAGCGATAACGACGGTGATTTCACCAATGATGTCGATACCACCGGGTGGACTGCGGTGGCCAGTTACATGACTCCTGGCCTGCATACCATATCCCTGAAGGTGACCTCGCCGCGCGGCGAGGTGGCATATGCCTCACATCAGGTTACGGTGATAGATAATGTGGCGCCGGAAATTTCGATGTCGCACAATGGCGTCACCGATTCCGATGGCCACGCGGTCATCTACCACGACCAGACCATCACCCTCTCGGTGACCTCCAGCGATGAGCATATCGTCGCCAGCACCCGCTGGATTCTAGATGGCAATCTGGTCTCCAACGATTCAACCTTCCAGCGCTCGTGGAGCGAGCCGGGGTTGCATGAGGTGATCATCACCGTTTCCGATGCCAGCGGAAACTCGGCAAGCGATAATATCACCGTCGAGGTTATCGATGGCACCATACCGGTCATCGACCGCTCGGCATGTAGTGTGCCGGTCACCGCAGTCGCCGGGACTGCAGTCACTTTAATCGGCGCGGCGAGCGATTCTTGGGACGATGATGAAACCTTGCGATATTATTGGGACTTGGACCCATTATTCGATGGTGATGGCGATGGTGACATGCGAAATGATGCCGATTTATCGGGTTTGAGCACCGGTCATATATTCACCTCGGCCGGCGAGCATTCAATCGTATTGAACGTGCAGGATTCAGCTGGCAATACCCATAAAATGACCTTTACGATTCAAGTCGAATCTGCACCTGATGAGGGGGGATTATTCGGGATAGTAGTGATAATCGTGATATTGGTACTTGGCACGATAATCGTCGGTACGGTTGGATTCCATAAGGTGCAGGAACGGGTAGCCATGCAGATGCTGATGGATAAGGGAATGACCGAACAAGAAGCAGAGCAACGATTGATATCCATCAAGTCACGTCAGCGGATGTCGATATTTGCACATGCGGCGAGTCGCGCCGGACTTGATTCCGAGGCACCGAAGACGGCCGCACAAATAGAGTTTGAACACAAACAGGCGCTGTCGCAGCAACTCTACGGCTCGGCTGTGACACAGGACCCGAATCTAGTTTTCCAAGCCCACCGAGGTCGCGATGGTGCCGAAGCCGAAATCGCCGCTTTGGCGGGAATCGCTCCGCTGCAACAGCAAGCCGGTGGGGGACGCGAATTATCCGAGGATGAATTCGCTCTGATGGCGGG
>DARQ01000007.1:7177-15690 GCA_002503395.1 Euryarchaeota archaeon UBA60
CCCCGGCTCCACCCAACAACCCCTAACCTCCTCTGTGGTCGGCCCAACAGCAATTGCAGAAGATGAGGATATTGCATTCCTGCGCAGTCTTGAAGCACAAACCGGTGCGGCGGCGAGCGAGCGAAAATCGGCGGCGGTTTCCGGCGGCATCGAGATTCCAGCCTCAGCCCGCCATAGCACCCAACCAGTAACTGAGCCGGTGGCACAACCGGTGGCACAACCGGTGGCACAACCGGNNGGTTTCCGGCGGCATCGAGATTCCAGCCTCAGCCCGCCATAGCACCCAACCAGTAACTGAGCCGGTGGCACAACCGGCGTCGCCGTCCGCTGAGCCGGTTACCGACCCAGCCGCTTCCCCAGCCGCTTCCCCAGCCTCCGAGACGGTTGTTGAGGCTGTGCCCGAATCAACCCAAGTCAAAGCCGAATGCGCCTCGTGCGGCCAAGCCATGGCCTTTGCCTTCCCTGCAGGAGTGGAAGAGGTGCGCATCGATTGCCCTTCCTGCGGTGTTGAGCAGAGGGTTGGCCGCTGAAGTTTGACGAATAGAAATCGGCAATTTCCGCGCTCGGATGACCCAATGTGCTTTATTGGAGTTTGCACCCCTAAGGGGTGCATGGGTAATCATCTCGGGTCATCAGAGAATTCACAAGACCCCACTTCTGAGTTCCCACCGAGCCAATCCATACGCCTCATATACCCCGGCTTCTTACCTGCAAAACCTCGCCCGATACGGCTTGGAATGCTCCTCACTCTGCTCCTCTTGGCACCTTTGGCTTCACCGCTGGCTGGGGCCGATAACCTCAAGGTCGCGACCTCAGATTTTGGAGTACTGGGTCTACTCGACGAGGTTCTTTCACTGCGTGGCAATGCCGCCGATGGCCCTGAGGCCACATTATTGGCAACCGGCGTCTTGAGCGGGGTTGAATCGAGTTTGCGGGAGAGTACGGTCAGTGACCCGATAAGCGAGGTGAATACCCAATTGACCAAAGTCGAACTTCGCGATTCAACTGCGCCCCTAGCCGACCATCCCCGTCCTTACGTCCTGCTCCTCGATCCCGAGACCCAACCCCCCGGGTTTCCTTCAAATCTGGTCGATACGATGTTTGGCATTGAGAATTGGGACCCCTTAGGTGGTGGTGACCCATTGGCAATCGGCATCAATTCATATGTGATATATGTCAACTTCACCAGCCGAAACAACGGCCCACAATATGAGAATTGGACAGTCGGGACATTTACCGGAAACCTGCTGTCGTTCACCGATTTCCAGCCGTTTGAAAATAGGATTGACCTAGATGGTGATGGCAAGGATGACATATGGGTCGGGCTTACTATTGTCGGGCTGTTTGAGCAAGGCACCGGCTGGGATATCGAATACAATAACAATCCACTGATTCCCGATACGTTATGGATCAGGCCAACCTTCCAGTTCAGGGTGCGGATGCTCAACTATACTGAACAATCTTCGATGTGGAATACTCTGGAATCACTTGAAGTTACGATGATGAAGGGTTTTGCCTACAATACCGACCTTGGTGAAGATGGCGATGCTTACGCCTTCGTCATCGATTCACATTTCACCCAACCGCCGTATGATTTCCGCATGAGCATCGGGATTGAGCGAATGGAATTCGATCTGGTCTCAATCGGCACATCTGCGGCGATAAGTCTGGCCTCCGCACTACTGGGAGGATTGGGTCTCATCAATAGTTCAGGGTTGACGATAACTTCGGTCACAGCCCCATATACGGTATTGATAACCAACCCGAACGAGCCCGGAGAAACCAGGCAGACCGATTGCGATGATGGATGGTATGACCCGGCGACCGGATATGGTGCCCCGCCGCGTCAGCACCGCTGTCGATTGGGAGTTGGAGTGGGATATATCCACTACGATGTTCCAAATAGTGAAGGTGGTCGAGAGGTATTGGAAATCGCCTATCTAGACGCTTCCGTACATCCGATAGAAGATTCCGTGTTATTGCCCGAGGAGATTGAATTGACGTTGCGCAACGATAATCTGGGCGAGGATAGTCTTGACACCATCGAGTATTTCTCCAACCGCCGCACCGACCTGTTCTTCCACTACTTCGAGGACCGTTCAAATTTCCCTGAAGGCGATTCAGATTATGGAAATGTTACCGATGCCAGTCTACAGATTAAAGGCTTGCCCAGTGGGTCGATGTCGCAGGATGAGATTAATGCGCTTTTCACAATGTTAGGGGCGGCTCCAGGTTCGAGCGACCTTCCGGGCAAGGTTCCTGCTGAGAGGTTATCGATGATGATCGGCATCAAGAATTTCAGCCGGGATAACGATGATAATGTCGACGACCCAACCTTACCGGTAAACCCGGCCCACCCACCAAACAGCATGATTGTCATCGCCCTCTCTGAAGAGGTCGAGCGGCTTGAGTTGACCGCCAGCGTGCGTCGTTACGGTTCTGATTTGGACCGCAGTATGACCACGATAATCATCACCAATGTGCCCAAGGTATTGGTGATTACTGGAACCTTTGAACTACCCGCCGGTGGCGGAATAAGGGTATTGTACGACGACCCCAATCTCGATTTATTCTCGCAATTCTTCGACAATATTCTGCTGAATCTGGTTGAGATTGTCCTCGACATCGGTAGCATCGTCCAAGGTTTGCCGATGGCGATAGTCTCGACCGCAGGCGAGAGTGGTGGCGAGGTCGAGTTAGAATCTTTCAATCAATTATTATTCACATCATCGGCGGGTATACGGCAAGTAGATTCCATTGGTACCCTGAATCTCGAATTGGGCTCAAGCGATTTCCCGTATATGACCTCGGGCGACCATATCGTATTGGGCTATGATGAGAGTCTCGACCCGGTACCGGGACGAGTTGCTCTGGAATCCCCGTTGGTTCCGGTATCAATAAGCATGAAGTTGTCCGATTTGTCGAATCTGAAGCATCGTTATGACCCGGTCGAAGACGTTCGAGAAATCAACTTCAACGGCACCGGCTCGGCGCCGCTGGATATAGCATTCATCTCCTATGCTAATGCATCGATGAATAATAGCCAACACCAATTTGCCCACCTCTCGGAGCGGCCGACCTCACTGAGCATCATCCAGGCCGCCGAGAACATTCTCTACTCTGCCGATGGCCCGATTGGGACAATAACCTACGCAGCCTACGATAACCAGCAGTCGAATGCCATCAGATTGGAAGGTCTGCCCTCGAGTTTTGAGATTCTTGTCGGCGATACCCTCGGCTATATCGCCTCAGAGCCGATAGCATCGGTGACGGTGCAGATTTCCAATTCCTCGTCTTCCAAGACCATGAATGGTGACCATTTCTACTTCTGGCAGAATGAGCAGACCGGGCAGGCCGACCTCTCNNCGGGCCCGCTCGGAAATGGCCACATCACAATTAATCGCTCTTCATCTGCACCATTCAGAGTAATATTGCGCGACGATACCCCGCATCTCGACCCTCACTTGGGATTGAATGCCACCATCATCATCGAGCCTCTGCCCTCGACGCTGTCGTTCGATTATCCCAGCGATGTCGACTCCAGTGGGGTTACAGTCCCCACCTTTGGTGAGGATGAGGGAATCAATGCTCTAGCGTTCTTTCTCGGCGATATGGTTGGATTCGGGGCGACAGTTTCAGACTTGGTCTCCAGCATCACCCGCGACCTCGGTGGTGGTGATGCCGAGGGTGATGTTGCCCTTGGTCTGGATTTGAATGCCGACTCATCATTTACTTTCATCGCCGATATTGAGAAGGGCGATGCGGTTGATGAGTCGCCCGATTGGATGTATGGTGCGGCGATAAATATCGTTGACCGCACTTTGCTCGACTTCAATTATAGTGCGATGACGTGGCTGACAAATGCTTCTCAAATCTCTCTGCAAGTGATTCTTGCCGATGGAATAATCAGCGACGGTGAAGTTGAGTCATTCACAATCATCACCTCCGCCAATGTTCTGCAGGCGCAAGAATTGGCTTTTGCGATGGCCGATGGCCATATCGATGATGCTGAATGGCAAGATTTGGATGAGACACGCTTACAACAAGATGGAATCTCAGCGCAGAATCGTCGTTCTTGGCATCTACGAACGTGGATGCCAGACCTGCCGCCGGTAATCAATAATCTCGGTTACCAATATACTGAACCGGAAGGCGTTCCGACTTGGGAATTCCAACTCGACCTCGAGGATTGGACGCCCTCTCATAGCAGTATGAGATTTGAGTTGAATGGCGTTGGAGACCGAGATATCTCTCTGGAGATATCGGGATTGGACAGCACTTTTTCGCGCCATGCCACGGTGCGTGCCCAATTCACTTCTGATACTTCGTTCACCGTTCCTCGGGCCGGAATCGATATGCATTATGACATTGGCGAATCCTTGGATTATATTCATGCGGTGATGATTGACCGAGCCAATCAGCAGAGATTGGAGACGTTGTTGAAAGGGGTGCCTCGCTCAGCTGATTTAGCGGCGACCATCGGTGACGTCCTACTGCTCGATTTCAGCGTACCCGAGCAGTGGCGCAATGGTAGTCACTCGGCTGAAGCGGTGATGATTCAAATGATGCGTTATGTCGATGGGCAGTGGTGGCCGGCGACTGCTTTCATGCGCGACCTGCCTGGCGAGATGCATCTCGCGGCGCAACCCTCAACCCGTTTTGACATCACCGAGCAGAGAGCGTTCCAAGGATTGTATACCTTGGATTACTCAAGCAATACCGATTCCATGGATCTGTATATTGAGGCATCCGGACGAGCCATCGACTCACGCTCCGATATCCTGCTGGTCGCTGAGAACATGCCTCAGGTGACGCAGATTTCGACCACCGATGATTGGGGTGCGAGAATCGTCTCTTCGGGAACCGGTATCGAGCGCCTGTACATCCGTCAATCAAATACTCCGGTGATGCCCGGAGTCTATGTGAAGCAGATTGAGATTGCCGGGGAGAATCTTCAGTCAGCAACTATCCACGTTTATGGCCCACAGGTCTACCAGATGGTCGTCATCGACGATATCACCGGCGGGCGGATTCTGGTGACGGCCCGAGCCGAAGTGCAACTGGGTGGTATCACTTGGGATGCGCGCGGAGTGCTAATCGATGCTCAAGCCACTGGATTCATCCCTTCGGGCTCTTCATTCGGGGTGAACGGCATCGCCTCCGACCTTTCGATGCTCAACTCCCTGACCGGTGGCCGCGCCGAAACCACTCACATCATCGTAGCCGAGCCTTTTTCCTCGGCGATTCTGACAATTTTTGCGACGGTGATGAACTGATGTCAGGGGAAGACCGGCCGCTATCGACCACCACCGATTATGATGAAATCGACGTCGAAGGTGAAGGTTTCAGCCGCGATGAAGTCGAAACCGCAAAAGAGTATGCCGAGAAGATTCTCGAATTAGGTGAACAGGTCACAATCGGCCGGGTTCTGCTGGCGAGTTTCGCCGTCTTGATGGTCATCCTATCTGGATTCGCTGGATGGTACTGGGTGATTCCCCGCGATGCAATAGATGTCGAGACTAATTATTTACAAGCCGGCGGTGGTCATGTTGTTCTAGTTCAAGTAGATAATTCCGGTACCAGAGCGGTGAGCGATGTTTCGGTGCAGATCAATTTCAAGGATATGTCGGGGCAATTGATTGAATCGACATCTTGGCAGGGAGAAAGCCTGCCGGCTCATTCCAGCGTAGCGGGAGATGATTTGGAATTGATTATCCAGGGTCATACCAAATGGGCTGAATATGAATTATCGGTGTCTGTAGATTGGGTTGACGGCAACGGTGCCGCCCATAGCGTCAACTTTGAGCACCGCGTCGGAAACTACACTTCCGAAAGGTACTCTGATAGTGCTCCACGCCATTATTGGTTGATGTAAGGGTGGTGCAATGGGTGGTAATCGATAAAATGGGACCACGTCCCGACCTTTGGAAGGGGGTTAGGTAATGAGGTCGAAAATCTGCTTGATTCCACTATTGATACCCCTCCTCCTCTCAAGCCTGTCGCCATTGGTTTCCACCTCTGCCGAGGGGCTGGTCGGGAGTCGAGCGGTTGGTGATACATTCGAAGGCGGTGAACTGGGTGAAAGCGAATATGGCGATGAGTGGCGCAGTTTCACCATTGATGAGAATCGTATTCTCTCTGCGGTCGGTAGTGAGGGAGAGAGATTCATTCCCACCGGCAGGGCAACTCTCGCGATATCAAGACTAGGGGTACATGGTGTGAATGGCACCTTGCTCGGGGCCGATTTACCGGATTACGCGCTGGAGCCACGCCCTGACTTGTCGCTATTGATTATCGATGGCGATATCGAGTTGAGCGCGGCGCGCGACTCCCTAGCGTCGATAGAAGGAATGGTGGTACGCGAATACATCTCCCCCAGCGGTCTGGTGATTCAGGGCACGCCGATGGCGCTTATGCAGGCGGCGCTATTGCCCGAGGTACGCGCCAGCCTGGAAGTGCCACTGGCAATGTTGGCATCCGAGCCGATTCTTGCCGTCTGGGTCGATGATTCAAGTGGTGCCGCACTGCAAGGGACTGAAGTGCGAATCGAAGGGTGGCGAGACGACGTTCAATCCACGGTGCCCGATTCATGGATACTGGCCGACGACTTCGGCAAGGAATTGCGTGGAGATGTTGCCGGTATCGCCAATATGTGGCTCAATGATGCGCGCCAATACGACGCCGGTCGTTGGGAAGGCAGGCTCTCGGGAGTTGACCTGGCCGCAGTCCTTGCCGAGCCCGCGCTAGGATGGTTACGTCCGATTCCGACCATCGGATTCGACAACGACCGTTCACGCGACCATATGGAGATCAATACTTTTCAATCGGGCAATCCATATTTCACCACACCTCTGGATGGCTCTGGAGAAATCGTCGCAGTGGCCGACACCGGAATCGACCACGACCACGGAGACTTCGGTAGTCGAATCGATGCCAAGGTTGACATGGTCGGTGATGGCTCGACCGCAGATACCGATTCCGGTCATGGCACTCACGTCGCCTGCACCATCGTCGGTGATGGTACGCGTGGCGGTTACAAGGGAGTGGCGAGCGGCGCCAATCTGTACTTCCAAGCAATGGAACATGATTCGACAGGGAATATGTATTCTGCCAGCATCAATTATCTGGTTAACACCGCCTATGACAATGGGGCGCGAACCCATAGTAATTCCTGGGGTAGTCAAGATGCCAGTGTGAATGGTCAGTATACCTCGGATTCCGAAGATGTCGATGACCGCGCTAATTATTACGACCGCTACTATAACGGTCGCCAAGGTATGACAATCATCTTCGCCGCCGGTAACGACGGCCCCGACCCCGGCTCTATCGGCCCTCCTTCGACGGCCAAGAACTCCTTGACCGTCGGTATGCACCAAAGTCGTTACAGCGGCTCTCCGGACACGGTGATGTCGGGTTCAGGGCGCGGTCCGACAGATGACGGGCGCATCAAGCCCGATATCCTCGCGCCGGGCGGATACATCCGCTCGTGCCGAGCTCAAGAGGCTCAGGATACCTCAGGTTCGTCGTGGACCCAGCAGTGGTACATGGAATATACCGGCACCTCGATGGCCACTCCGAATGCCGCCGGAGCGGCGGTCTTGGTGCGTGAGTATCTAACAGAAATCGCCCTTCGCCCAAGCCCGCAAGGAGCGCTGGTAAAGGCCCTTCTGGTCTTGGGTGCAGAAGATATCGGCAGCCGGAATATCCCCAATAATAACGAAGGCTGGGGGCGAATCAATCTGGAAAATTCCCTCGCCCCGTCCGGAAATAGGGGGATATGGGTCGATGACCGTTCGGTGATGTCTAACTCGGGCTCGGTGAAAACCTATACTTTTGAGGTCGAGCAAGCGAGTTTTTCCTTCAAAGCGGTATTGACTTGGTCGGATGAACGCGGCTCAAGGCTGAGCAATAGTCAACTGGTCAACGACCTTGATTTGGAGGTCGAGGCTCCGGATGGCACCCTATATCTTGGAAATGTATTCGCCTCGGGGAGCAGTCAAGTAGGTGGGACAAGAGATACCGTCAACAATCTTGAAGTGGTGCTGGTCGATGTCGCAAGCGTCGGAACATGGACGGTGCGCGTCAAGGATGCCAGTCACGGTGGCTCACGCTCGCAACCATTCGCTATAGCCATCTCAGGCAACGGAGTCAATGACCTGCGCCCTGACCCGACCCCGGTCGAGGCCTCGATCACCACCGCTACCCCGATTCCACAGGTTGGCGAGAGCGTATTGCTATCAGCGCACATAGAAAATCTCGGCAACGTCGCGGTCGAGAATGTTCTGGTGCATTTCAAAGTCGACGACAATCTGATTGATTCGTCGACGATAAACCTCAACCCGGCTGAAATCAGTACGGTTTTCTGGTATTGGACTCCTACCAATGCCGGAAATGTAACGGTCGCCATCGAAGTCGACCCGCTCGGCGAAATCGATGAGATTCGCGAGAACAACAACATCGCCACAAAAATTGTCGGCGTCACCACCCCAGGGGTAAGGATGAGTTCCTCATCA
>DARQ01000007.1:15781-17966 GCA_002503395.1 Euryarchaeota archaeon UBA60
CAATACGGCATTGATACAAACCAATGCCAGCATCACTGCAAATGGGGTACAGAGACAATCGGATGGGTTATCATTCAGTTGGTATGTCGGTTTGAGCGAAACCGGTTTCATATTGGATGGCGGTCAATCGGCCTTGTCCAATGTGACGGTTATTCATCCCTCACCTCCCGACCCCGGGACATATGTGATTTCATTGACGGGAATCGATAACGATAATTCCATCAATTTCCCTTATGAGATAATGCTCGAGGTTCCCGATCTGGCCAAAGCACGGGTTTCAATTCCGTCAATTGTCGTTCTCTCACCGGTTCTGCAAACCAATTTCTCGGTCGAACTGTTCAATGAGGGTAATGCTGACATCGGCTACAATCTATTCCTCGACTCACCAACCGGCTGGCAAGCCGGTTTCACCGATTTAGGCGCCCAACCCGGCGCTCCTTCGGCATCTTCGGGAGCGATTGTGCGCGACGGCTCGCTGCAGGTGGGAATTTCTGTTTCACCCCCGGTCTCAATGGTGCGCGCCGGGAGTAATCTCTCCCTCAATCTGCACATCATCAGCCAGACCGAAAACTCGGAATCATGGACCGAGGTGGTAAACCTCAGGGTAGGCGTCTATGAGGATTTGGAGATTAGTCTTGAATCAACCGTCGGGATGCTGCGCCCCGATTCAACCGTCAATCTTCAGTTTTCCGTATTCAATGAGGGTAACTCCGACCTCACCCTGGCCCCTTCGATTCAACTGCCGGGTGGATGGTCAGTAACCTCAGGCATGAATACCTTCTCGGTCGACTATGGCGATGGCCATAACTGGTTGGTCGGAATAGCCGGAAATGGGCAGGCGGTTGGCGGAGTGATGACTTTGGTTTTGAGTTCCCCGACCGGAGAAATCTCTTGGTCAACCAACCTGAGCGTTTTTTCAATCGCCGACCCACAGATCTCCTTTTCTTCCATCACCTATCCCGATTCTTCCACCTATCCCCAAATCGCCGAGGGGGGTGCTCACATCCCAGGTGAACTATACTATCTGACTTGGGAGATTGAAAACCAAGGTGATGGCGATTGGTCACCTATTGTCTCTCTAGCATTACCAATTGGATACAATGGCAGTTGTGATGATGCCCCCAAGGTCGATTCAGGGGATACTGAATCGTTAACCTGCAGCGTAGAGATTCCGGTTAATGCGATGCCCGACATGCAACCACAAATCATCTTGACGATGAATGGTGGTGGTTTGGAAATCAGCGATACCGTGTCCTTGCTCATCGCCGAGGTCGCGGCAGTGACCTGGTCTGATGAGTTGCTACCCGAACTAGAGACCGGAACCCAGCATCTGGTGAAATTACGAATTGAGAATACCGGCAACTCAATGCTTTCACACGTCGTTGCAGTCGATGCACCCGATGGTTGGGAGGTCATCATCGATAGTGGCTCGACGATTTCCCTGCAAGCCGGGCAAAGTGCTTCTGTGCGCTTATTTGTCACCGCTTCGACCCCTGGCCTAGAACAGTGTACGGTACGCCTGACCAATGCCGAAGCGGTTGCCGACTCAGAATATACATTCAATCTGACCGCTACCGGCGAGGTGAAGACTATTGTCGGTAGCAGTATTGGAGAGGTGATAATGTGGTCGAGTTTGATAATCATCATCGTCGGAGGCATCTTGGCCATCGTCCTGATAATGAGAAAAGAGAAGGGTAGAGGGAAATCCTATACATCCGGGCAAGTAAATACGGCTCAGGCATATGGTGCGTCTCCACTTCAATCGGGGCAAACTGTGGCACATTTGCCGGTGCAGAAACAGCCGGTGCCGCAGGTCGCACCATCGAACATATCATTCAATTGGGGGCAACAGCCTCAGCAACACTTGAGTCAACCCTCGCCCCAGACCGAGTCATCCGGCACCGAATCCCTCATCTCCGAGTCCACCGGCACCGAACCTCCAATCGATGAGCCTAGCGAGGTCGAAGAAACCGTGCCGGCCTCCGAGCCAGCCGAGGATGCGCAATCTTCCGGGGGTGACTCCAAAGAGAAGGAATCCGTTGCTGTTGAGCCCACCGATGATGAATCTGCGGAGGATGGGGTGGATGAGGAAACCCAGCCGGAATGGCCCGACCTCGGCGATTCAGATGACCCGTGGGCATGAATAATAATGGCAGGTTAGGCGGTGGAGAAATTGCGGCGCGAT
>DARQ01000007.1:18116-19044 GCA_002503395.1 Euryarchaeota archaeon UBA60
GCAGACGTATCCCTTTTGATGGTCTAGTGGGTCGGGGTTCTATGGAACCCCGTCGCAGACACCAATCTCGCGCCGCCAAATCGCGGGGTTCGTTATTGTTGATGGCGCTTCTTGTCGCCGCCTCCTTTTCAGTCTTCAGCGCCCCTGTGGTATTGGCCGATGGCGCCCGAGATGCTTCGATAATGCTCTCGGTCAGCCCGACGATGCAAACCGTCAATCCGGGCGAATCGGCGGAATACACGGTTACGGTGCGCAATCTCGGAACCGAACCGGTCACCATCAATCTACAGAGCAATGAAGACACGACTCAGGAATGCAATGCCTATACTTCTACGATAACCCAGATCACCGGGCAAATCGAGGCTGGTGAGGTCGGCGAGGCGACCATGGATGTCAACTTGGCTCAAGGTGCAACCGACGAATGTGATACCACTGTTCGGGCTACCGCTCAGGATGGCGGTACCCCACCCGGTCAGCCTGACCAGCAAGAGACGACGGTGACCACCAAATCCGGAGAAGGAGAATCCGGGCCTCTCTACGGCGTCGATTTGAAGACCGACGATGCGGATTTGGAATGGGATGGTAGCGAGACGATGGTATGGGATATCGAGGTCGAGAATACCGGGCGTGTCAATGAAACCGTGATACTGACCATCGATGAAAATGATAATCCCGGTTGTGATCCGAGCGATTTGGACATCGAGGTAGATCCATCCACCGTCAACATCGATAACAATTCATCCGAGTGGGTTGAAGTCGAAGCGACGGTTCCCGCTGGTTCCTCAGCCGCAAAGTACTGCTGGACCCTGCATGGTCAGGTACAAAACGATCCGACGCAAAATGCCTCCGACGACCTCGACCTCGATTTGACGATACCAGAAATTCACGAATGCACTGCACAATTGTCGCCCACGATGCTGAGTGTCGA
>DARQ01000007.1:19222-22697 GCA_002503395.1 Euryarchaeota archaeon UBA60
GACGATAAAGACGAGGCCGGTTCAGAGCACGTCTTCACCATTGAGGGCAATGATGGCTCCAGTGGGCCGAAATTATGCGAGACCGACCTGCGGGTCATCGTCGGCCAGAGCCATGGTGCGGCAATCAGCTTGTCATCATCGACCATCGATCAGGTTGAGCCAGGCGGAAACGGTTCAATCAGTGTCACGGTAATGAACCTCGGTAATGGCCAAGATACGCTCAAATTGTCGACCAGCGCCCCACCAGTGGGCTGGGGAGTCAGTCTTTCGTCGAGCACTGTTAACTTAGGAAGTAGGCACGGGTCATCCAGTCAGGCTACCGTTGAGGTCGTCGTGAATGCCCCATTCAATGCCTTGGCCGACGATGCTATTACCATCGAAATTTCGGTCTATCCTAATAACGGTGGTCAATCTTATGCAATGGAAGAGGTGACGATTACGGTAATGCCGATTCATGCTTGGGATGTGCAGGAGACCACCATCAAGAATCAGACCGGGCGCAGTGGGACGATGGTGAATTTCCCGATAACCATCATCAATGATGGCAATATCGGCGATAATTTCATGTTAGCGGTAATCTTCAACACCCGCTCGTCCTGGGCCACTCATTTCATGGATGGCCAAACCCCGGTCACCAGTGTTGTAGTCCCTGCATTCAGTGTAAAAACCGTTAATCTGGCGGTCAGTATAGACGCCGATGGTAGCGGTGAAGAGCGTGACTCGGCGACCATGACGATTAGAATAACCAATTCTGACGACCAGAACAATGGCGATGAAGATGGCGATAACATTCCAGACAATCAACGCGAATTGAACTTCAAGGCGACTCTATCAAACCGTAATCATAGCATGGCCATCACCATCGATGAAGAGTGGTCGTACGGATACGGTGAGCCCGGTTCTGTACAGGTTGTCCTTGCCCCCGGCGGTTCGGTTTCAGTTCCGGTCTGGATTGAGAATACTGGCGATTACACCGATGACGCATATTTCTTATTCAGCGGGCTCGAGGGAATCGGCACCAGATCGCTGGAGTATGAAGGGACTGACCTCGCTCTGAGTGGATATCAGGTCGAAGTTGCCAAAGCATATGCGGCGTGGAATCACTCCTCGAATGATTATCAAGCTGACTCAGAAGATTCGTTGGCTTTCCACGAGGTCAAGAGTCGGCGTTGCGATGTGACCTGTGCCGAGAACGGCGTTGAACAATGGATTTCGATGAACTCGGATAATACATCACACGAAAATCGAGTCTACAAAATTAAGGTCACCCTGATTATCACCCTCTCCAGTGGTGCCGAGAACGGAGCTGGTGGCTCGGCCACTATTTCGGTCAGCAGCACCAAGAATACGGTGCAGAAATCAACGGTTAACATCCCCATTTTAGTGCAGAGCATCAAGAAGATCAGTATCGATAATAATGGGGTTGAAGAATTGACTGTCAACTATCCCGAATCGGCGACATTCTCGCCTACGATTACCAATGAGGGAAATACCCCTACCGAAATTCGAGTTTTCACCAGTGAGGGACTGCGCGGTTGGGTGGTCAGTCTTGAGGCTGATTTAAGCGGTGAAAGTAATGTCGTAAACGGGATTACCGTGCCTGCCAATACCTGTTCGGTCGACGAAGGGAATGAGTTGACCTGCATTCTACAACCCGGCACCAATATCACAGTTCGAGCAATAGTGAAATCTCCGCACGGCACCGCGGTCGCCGATGATTTCGTCTTCACATTTTCAGCTGAACCGGTCGACTTGGAGATTGTCGGTCGGGTGAACCAAGAGTTGGAAGTCCATGGGATGCCAGAGCAAGGGGGGCTCTCCTTCCTAGGCACGACCGAGGGCTTGACCGGCATCAGCATTGGCCTGTTCCTTTTGATTTCTTATATTTTCATCGAGCCAAAGAGGCGAGCCAGAGTTGCGTCCAAGGCGGCGCGTCCGAAGTACGTGGCTGAATTGGAGCCTCTACCGGTTACTCAATCAGGAGCAAAGCGCTTCAAGACCAACAAGATTGAGATGGTGGCGAAACAGGTCGGTGTCGAGTCCGCGGTCACCATCACCTCATCTACCTCAGACTCGGTAATCGGTTTTGCAATTCGCTCGACCAAGGGCAAGGGCAAGAGAGACATGTGGGTATTTGCCGACGATACCCGTACCAAGCCGCAACTTCACTGCATCCATCGAAGCAAGAAGAAGCGTATTTTCGATGTGATGGACTCTAATAGCAATACGCCGTTCTGCGTGGTCAAGAACATCGGCAAGAAGAAGTGGAGTATTCTACGGGTTGACGGTAGCCCTTGGCTCGATATTCACCGCTCTGGTCTAGGTAGTAACAAGATCTGGTCATTCACTTCTATTGATGGTGATGATGTCTACGGCGCGATAAGCATCAGTAAGGCGGAGTCTGGGACGACAGAATTGTCTGCTGAGAGATTCACAACCGACCTCGATGCTAGGGCGATGTGGTTGGTTGCCTTGGCTATCCTGATGGGATGAGACTGCAGGAGAGACCTGAATAATATCCGGCGAGTTTCCTGTGGGTTATTTTTCTGCCTTTGATTTGAGATTAGCGAGCAAAGAAACCCTTCAACTTATTCCACATCTTTGAAAGCGGCCCGGTTGTAGATTTTTGCCTACCATCTTCATCTCCGTAGCTCGGTGATTCTGGTGCAGCGCGACAGTGGAAGTACATATCTTCAGCATAGACTTCGCCACAACCACACTCGGGGCGTATGGTCAGGAAGAAGGCCAACTTGTCCATCTTGTTGAAAAGTTTCGATAAGCGAAATCCAGTCTTGCTTTTGAAACGGTTGCCGACCGCGGCTACATTGATGGGGAAATCGAGGTCGCATAGCAATGTAAAAGCCTTCTCAATAGGCACCGGGAATCCTTCGATACTGCCACTCAACGCCGCGGCATTCCTCTCTCCGAGTGCTTGTTTGAAGAAGGGAATAGTCATTCTCTTGGGGGACTTCCCAGCGGATTTCCTGTGCTCGCCTACAGTATGACGCTGCTCTGGCCTCGCTCCGGTCTTCAACTTGGCAGAATGAGGTAGGGAGGCTTTGTGAACGATTTCGACTTCATCACCCATCAATTTCTCTAATTGGTAGTAGAACGGACGCGACCTGGAAATTTTCATATCTCCCATCATCGCTTTGATGCTGGTGTAGTTCTGGCCGCCCTTTTTCCTAATGACCTTCAACAGGTGTTGGGAAAGGGTCTGCAGGTGTAGTGGTCCTGAGGAAAGACGTGACCTGATAGCTGATTTCACACTTTGCTCTAAATCCCCCTGTGCTGGTTTTCCACCCTGTGCACTTCTACTCCCTGCACCCCTCCGTGATTTCTTTTGCCGTGGGGTCTTAGCCGGTGCGGTCTTAGCCTGAGATTGCTGTTGCGGCGATTTCTTGCTAGGTGATTTCTTGGCCTGAGGTTTCTTGGCCTGGGATTTCTTCTCATGGCGCGCAACTTTCTGTTTTGC
>DARQ01000007.1:22758-25469 GCA_002503395.1 Euryarchaeota archaeon UBA60
GGTGGCTTTGGCAGTTTGAAATCTGGATTGGGGAGGAATGTATCATCGATGAATGCATAGGAGATTACTCGCTGTTGGCGCCATTGAAAGAACACATCTTCACCCTCTGCATGTTTCTCAGCATGGTCCTTCATGCGGTCATTCGTCACCACATAGGCGCCACTCTGGAAAGCGTATGCAATCCAGTAGTTATCGTCGTGGTCTTGACTCGGGACGGTGAACACCACACCCTCGTCCTGTAGTTTCTCCATCAGTCCGGGGTCATCGACCCCGCGCCGGCTTTTCTTGCCGAGGAAGTGGCGAGGCACTATGGCTCGAACCTTCCAACCTAATTCTTGGTAGTGGCGAATGGCGAATTCGATACCACGTGCCGACCCAGGCCACTTGTTCACCGAATGGGACATGGCGATGTTCGGCCCGTCGATTACTATCTCAGTTGCTTGCTTTTGCTCTTCTTCTTGTGCCAGTTTGGAACCCCCCTGAGGGGTGCTGCTCCGCAAACCCCGCCTCTGGGCGAAAAGGCAGTCTTGCGAGCCGCCGATTCACCCAGCACGGGGGCGAAACAGAAAACTCGCAGGGTCCGCTGTTCTTGAATCCATCGGCTTATTCTCAGGTCACAATAATTCGGAAATTTCTGGAAATGCCGGTCTTCGTGGATAATTTTTTCATCCGACGGCGGCGAAGGGTATTCCACCACCGAAGGTGGTGACGATATGCTTATGTCTGTCCATCATTTGGAACGGGTCAAGAGAGCGTGCGCGCGTTCCTGAGGTGAGAAGATGAGTGTTCCCGAAGCCTATCTTGCGGTCGGCTTGATGGCGATAATCGGCATCATGTTTCCGCTCGGTGCGTTCGTGACGTCATACTTCGTCAGGCCAATTCCCGATGCCTCGAATCCCAATGTCACTCGCTCGTACCTATTCCCCGGTTACGAGGTTGACCACAGCCTCTACCAGCGCCGATTGACTACCTTTGAGTGTGGCAGTGAGCCAATCGGCGATGCGATGATTCAATTCCACTTCCAGTATTATTGGTATGCAATCATCTTCCTTGTGTTCGATGTAGCGTTCATGTTCATGGCGCTCGGTGGTGTGTTAACATCAGATGTCGGCGCCGATGGTCGCCCGATTCACGATGCCGAGCGTGCCCTTTTGGCGTTGTCAGCATTCTTCGCCCTGATGGTCCTGGGTGTTTGGCACGTTTTCCGCAAACGGGGTAAAATCTACATTTGAGGTGGTGAAATGGGCGAGTCAGGGCAGAATTACACGGTTTTCAATTCCCGTACATTGGTCGAAGTGATCGGTGATGTGACCGATGAGGCGCTGAAGGCGACAAAAATCAAGGATTTCATCGGTGTTCTAGGCGGTCGTTTCTTCAACTGGGCACAACGCAAGTCACTATTCCCTCTTCATCTTGGAATCAAATGCTGTGCCATTGAGATGGGGCAGACAGGTGGACCACGCTACGATACCGAGCGCTTTGGCAACGGTGTATTTCGCAGTAGCCCGCGCCAGTGTGATGTTCTGTTGGTCAATGGGCCGATTTCGAAGAAATTCGCCGACCCATTGGTGCGCTTGTGGGAACAGATGCCCGAGCCCAAGTGGTGTATCGCCATGGGCGAGTGTTCTATTTCGGGTGGACCATATTTCCAATCCTACAATATCCTTGAAGGGGTCGATACCTTGGTGCCGGTCGATGTATACATCCCGGGATGCCCACCCCGACCCGAAGCCTTGATTGACGGCTTTGGAAAGTTGCGCGAGAAGATCATCCGCATCGGCGCTGAACCGAGTTCAGAGCGACCTACTGATGCGCCGATTATCATAGGAGATGATTGAGATGGGGATGAAAATCAGTTCACAGGCCAATATCGCCGCCGCCGAGTCGGCGGTCGAGGCCATCAACGCCCGCTTCGGCTCGGCCGGAGTCGAAGCTATTTCGACACAGCACGCTTCCGGGCATAAGCGAACCTACGTTTCGATAACCTGCCCGCCAGCGCACTGGTTGGCGCTGGCCAAGTGGATGCGCTTTGACGGCGGGGTGAACCACTGTTCGATGATTACCGGCGTGCACCATCCAGATGGTGGGCCCGACAAGGGCTGGGAGGTAATCGCCCATCTGATGCGAATGCCGGTGGTCGATCAGAAGCCCGGTAAGGCATTGGTGCACGATGCGGCGAAATTATCAGGCAATGATGTACCGATGGAATATGAGGTCATGCTCACCCTCCCCCAGACCGATGACCCGGTAGTGCCGAGCGTACAGTCCATCTGGGTCGGTGCAGATTGGAATGAGAAGGAGACCTGGGACCTGGTCGGAATCAATTTCGAGGGTCATGAGTACATGATGCGGGTGCTCAACCCGCACGACAGCCCGCAGGGATTCCATCCATTGCAGAAGCAACATCAACTGCGCTATCATGGTCATAATGAGATGTACGACGATGCCCAAGGGTTCATGCGTTTACCGGTGGATGTGGATCTGGTCAAGTGAGGTGAAGAAATGGCACAGATGTGGATTACCATGGGTCCCCAACACCCGATGACGCATGGCTTGTGGACCTTGCGGGTGAAGGTCGATGGTGAGACCGTGGTCGATACTGAGCCTGAACTGGGTTATATCCATCGCGGTGTCGAGAAGATTTGCGAGGCGCGTGATTTCACCCAAATCACCCCTTATTGTGACCGGCTATGTTATGTCAGCGCGATGAC
>DARQ01000007.1:25594-36990 GCA_002503395.1 Euryarchaeota archaeon UBA60
GCAACTGAGATTCAAAGGGTGACCAGCCACCTGATGTGGCTGGGCGCATATTCTCCTGACATCGGCAATCTGACGATATTCACCTGGTGTCTGCGCGACCGCGAGATGTTCATCGACCTGATGCAGGAATTGGGCGGTTCCAGACTGCACTACAATTTCCCTCGCGTCGGAGGCGTCAAGCGTGACCTGCCGGTCGGATTCGCCCAGCGCTGCCGGGCGAAAATTGCTCTTTTCCTTGAGCGGCTGAAAGAATATGAGATGCTTCTCGACGAATCGACGGTGTTCTTGGTGCGCACCCAAGGTGTTGGTCTGGCTTCAGCCGAGGCGATGGTGAATGCTGGTGTAACCGGGCCAAACCTGCGGGCTGCCGGAGTCAATTACGACGTACGCTGGGCGCATCCATACTCGGTATACGACGAATTGGATTGGATGCCTTCGGTGGAGAAACCTTCTTCGGTCAAGGGCGCCGACTGCTACGACCGCTACCGGGTGCGCATGGAGGAGATGGTAGTCGCGTGCGAGATGGTGTTGGAAGCCCTTGAGAAGATTCCCGGCGGCGCCGATTCACACTACTCGCCCGGCGATGCGATGATTCAGTCAAAGGCGCCGCTCCGAGCGCCGGCCGGTAGCAGCGGTTTCCACCACTACGAGGATTGTCGTGGCGAGTCGATGTTCTACCTCCAAGGTGGTGGCGAGGGTCGTGGAAAGCATCCCTATCGAGTATCGATTCGCTCGCCGATGTTCATCACCATCCCATTCGTTGCCAAGACCATGATTGGCTACAAGATTGCCGACATTCCAGCCATCATGGGCAGTTTCGATCCGTGTATCGGGGAGACCGATAGGTGAGGTGAGAGGATGGCGGACTGGTTACAACTGAATGATTGGCTTTATGACGGGCTTGATAGTTTGTTCGCAACCGCTCTACACGGCACTCCACTGGCCGACTTCGCCGGCCCTATGGCGCTGGTACTCGCCGCCACATTGGCTTGCGTATCGGTATTAGGGGTGTTCATGTTAGGTCTTGGCGTGATACTATGGATTGAGCCGAAACTCTGGGCGCGGATGATGGACCGGCGCGGGCGAACCACCGATTGGCGTAGTCTCTGGGTCGGTGAACAGGGGGTAACTGCTGGAGAATGGTGGAATAAAGTCCCCTATGGGCTTGGCCGCCCGATTGGCGCTCTCAACAAATGGCTCAACAAGGTGATGGGCAATGCCAGTGATAACCCCTCGGTGGCGCGGGTCAATAATCGCTCTTGGCACGGCGCGTGGTGGGCTTTGCCCGGATTCGTCCAGACCATCGCTGACGGGGCGAAATTCCTGACCAAGGAACATATGCCACCGACCAAGGCCGACCGATTGATCTACGAGATTTCACCCTTCCTGATAATATCTTCAACCGTCCTGATAATCGGCTTCATGCCGTTCTCATCTGGGATTTATGCTATCAATCCAGAACTTTCAGTTCTCTTCGCACTGGCGATATTCGGCATCGCTCCACTAGGCGTCTTCTTCGCCGGATGGTCGTCTAATAACAAGTACACCCTGATCGGTGGAATCCGCTCGGCGGCACAGTTGACCGCCTATGAGATTCCGTTGTTGATCACCGTCCTCGGCGTCTGTGTTCTGTCCGGTTCGTTCAATTTCATCGATATCGTGAATTTCCAGCATTCTGCCGGCGCTTGGAACTTCTTCCTGATGCCATTGGGCTTCGGTCTGTTCATCATCACCATGATAGCCGAAGTCGAGCGCATCCCATTCGATATGCCCGAGGCCGAAGCCGAACTTGTCGAGGGCTGGTGGACCGAATACGGCGGGATGCGCTGGGGTCTACTATTCGCCGCTGAATACATGCGGGTATGGGCTGCCTGCATCCTGTGCACGGTTTTCTTCCTAGGTGGCTGGAGCGCTCCGTTCGCCGGCCTGATGGGTAACCTAGGGGTTGTCGGAGTGGTTTGGAATGACCTCATTCCGGGAGTGATTTGGACGATACTCAAGTCACTCTTCATCTTCCTGATTTTCGTCTGGGCACGGGCCAGTCTACCCCGGGTTCGCACCGACCAGATTCTTGAATTCGGCTGGCGTTACCTGCTCCCGCTTTCAGTGGTTCAATTGGCGATTACCGTTGCCCTCAGACTATGGTTCTATGACCCGGCCGGCCTGGGCTCTGGCTCGGCCTGGGATGGTGGCAGTGGATTCTTCTGGCTGGTGCCACTGGTGGTATTCGCCATCTCGATGGCGATTTTCGTTGTCTACAGTATCGATGAGGACAAAGACCCACCTTCTCGCCCTTATCACGTGCATACCGTCGAGCCGGCGGGAACCCACGTAGCCGGTTCAGGTCATGGTGGGCAAAGAGTAGGAAAAACAGGAATGAGGTGAAATAATGGCAACACATCCGCGCGCGCAAGCAAATTTCCGGAATCTGTTCATCAAACCGTTTTTGATGACATTGGTGACGGCCATGCGTACTTTTGGCCGGCCGATTTTCGGTTGGGGTTATCACAACAAGAGTGAAGAGATGTTGGATGAGCATTCCAAAGCCCGGGTATCGGGCAGCGTGATGAATGATGTTTCAGCGCATGAATATGCCGCTGACCGTGAGGGTTCCAATCTCTTTCCGAATCTGTGGAAGCCGATGACCTTGATGTATCCTTATGAGCGTTTGGAGGACCTTGAACCATGGTTATTCGTCCCCGGTCAGTACAACGGCCGAATCGGCGTCATCTGGGAAACCTGTACCGCGTGCAAATTGTGCGTGAAAATCTGTCCTAACGATTGCCTGCACATGTCCACCGAGTTGCGAGTCGACATTCTCGATGGCGCTGATGGCGAGCATGCAGGCTATGGCAGTGACCTTGAGGTCGGCGGCTGGGCCGCGGTCGAGATAGCGGGAGTAAAGGAGTTCCAAGAGACTCGTAATCCAGTCACCTCGCATGATGCTCCAGTCGATGAATTCCGTTTCGGTGAGGTGATTGACCTGAGTGGAGATACCGCTATCATACGTTGGAATGATACCGGTGAAGAGGATGTCGTCGGGCGTGGTGAATTACTCAAAGCCGATGACCAGATCATCTCTGGTCGAATCGATATCGGCCGTTGCATGTTCTGCGGACTGTGCATGGAAGCTTGCAGTTTCACCTCTTTCTTCATGACCAATGAATACGATGGGATGTCTGGATTCACCCGTCAGGAATTGTGGTTCGACGCCGCTCGAACCCGGGTATTGATTGGCGAGCATCAAGAGGTGGTCGATGCCGAACTCGCCAAGCGCGCCAACAAAGAGCGCGACAAGCGGGTGAAAAAGGCGGCCAAGGACAAGGCAAAAGCGGAGGCTTGAGATAAATGGAGCCGGCAACCATAGCAGAGCAAGCCGTATTTTTTGTATTTGCGGCGATGGCGATTCTCGGGGCGCTGGGAACCGTGTATGCGCAAAGGGTTGCCCACTCGATGATGTCGTTGATATTCGCCTTCATGGCGGTTGCCGGTGTCTTTTTGCTACTCGAAGCGGAATTCATCGCCACTATCCAGATTCTGGTATATCTGGCCAGTGTGATGCTTGTCGTGCTGTTTGCGATAATGCTGACCCGTCGGCAAATCCTTGAGGAGGATTTTGAATGAAACTGCTCAGCATCATCACCCGTGTTGGCCTGCTCGGCTTGGCGCTGGTCCTGATCACCACCATCACCTCTGATCTGATGTGGGAAAGCGAGGCCGCGGGCTCACCGACCACCCAGGACCTGGCCGCTAGCCTGCTCATCGATTGGTCCTTCGCTCTGGTGATTATCGGTGCTCTGCTGGCGCTGGCGATGGTCGGTGCGGCCTATCTGGCGCGCGATGAGAGAATGGAAAATCTGCTGTACGAATTCGGAGGTGAAGAGGAATGATTGACCCGATGTGGGCGGTAGTGCTCGGAATCTGTCTATTCACCATCGGATTGTGGGGCGCGGTGACCCGTAAGAATGCTATCATCGTCTTGATGTGCATAGAGATAATTCTCAATGCTGTAAACCTGAATTTCGTCGCTGCTGCGGCGCAGCACGGCGATGTTACCGGCTGGGTATACACCGTGTTTGCGATTGCAATAGCGGCTGCGGAAGTTGCCATCGGATTGGCCATTTTCCTTTCGTTTTATGGGCATAATGAGACAATCAGTCTCGATGAGATGGAGTTACTCAAACATTGAGGTGGTAAGATGGTGAGTGCTATTGATTATGCTCTGTGGATTCCGGTCCTGCCGATTGTGGCCTTTCCAATTATCCTATTCCTAGGTAATGTGTTCAAGGGAATGCCTGCTTGGCGAGGCAGATGGAAGGAAGGTGGCACCATCGCCACCATAGTCATCGGCACCTGTCTCGGCCTCTCTATCTGGTTGATTGTTGGCTATATCGGTCAGGTGACCGGAAATGAGTCGGTCGGCCAGATCGGGGATTGGTTATCCTTCCACATGGTCGAGAACGGTAATCTCGTCAGTTATTCCTTGGGTTTTGGGATGTATCTCGACCACGTCTCGGTAATGCTTCTCTTCGTCGCCAGTTTTCTGTGCTTTCTTATCGCTATCTTCAGTCTTGGCTACATGAATTCCGACCCGGTCAACCTCGACCGCAACCACCGCTTCTACGCTGAGTTCCTCCTATTCTGTGCCGGGATGCTCGGAATGGTGCTGGCTGATAACTTCCTGTGGTTATTCATCTTCTGGGAGATTATGGGATTGTGCTCTTACCTGTTGATTGGCTTTTACTACGAGCGCCCAAGTGCTTCTTATGCGGCCAAGAAGGCATTCCTGACCACCCGTGTTGGAGATATCTTCCTGTTGATTGGGTTGTTGATATTGTGGAATCTGTTCGGCAGTCTTGATTTCTCTGTCGTATGGGCTGAGGATAATATCGCCGCGGTCGATGCTGGAACCCTCAAAATCGCCCTGTTCATGATGTTTGTCGGTGCGGTCGGCAAGTCAGCGCAGTTCCCACTTCACGTGTGGTTACCCGATGCGATGGAAGGACCAACCCCGGTCTCAGCTTTGATTCACGCCGCCACGATGGTGAATGCCGGATTGTATCTGGTCGCCCGAATGTTCCCCTTCTTCGCCTCGCCGGCGATGGCAGGTGAATTCACCGATTTGGCCATGCTCATCGCTTGGATCGGCGGCATCACCGCTTTCATGGCTGCACTGATAGCCTTCGTCCAGATGGACATCAAAAAGGTCCTCGCGTATTCTACCATGAGTCAATTGGCCTACATCTTCACAGGATTGGGGGCGGCGCTATGGTTTGCCAATACCGGACACGAAGAGATTGCCCTACTCGCCTTCGGCGCCTCGATGTTCCATCTCTTCAACCATGCCATGGCCAAAGGGATGCTATTCATGGCCAGCGGTTCGGTCATTCATGAGATGCATCATGTTCACCACGAAGTCGCTCACCATGATTCCGGCGAATCAGCAGCGGGCAACGCCGCTGGCGGCGACCATGATGGCGGCCAAGGTGGGGGTGATGACCATGACCACTTCGATGCTCAAGATATGTCGAATATGGGTGGCTTAGCGTCAAAGATGCCGATTACCGCAACCGCGATGGCGGTCGGTTCAGCCTCGATTATCGGCATCCCGCTCATCGGTGGCTTCTGGTCTAAGGAAGGAATCATCGGCGCGGCATGGAAGGCCAGTCTCACTTCCGGAGGAGCGTGGATGCTCGGGCCGGCTCTGCTGTTACTGATTACCGCGGGAATGACCGGATTCTACATGAGTCGGATGTGGTTCATGACCTTCGCTGGTAAACCCAATACCCCAGTCGCCAACGGAGTTGTCGAGCAGACGCCGTTCATTCCGATTCCACTCATCACCTTGACGGTGGTGACTCTCGGTGGTATCGTCTTTGCCGGCTTTGAGTTCGTCCACTGGGTCGCAGACGGTCATGCCGAGATGCATTTCACCCACGTATTGAGTGGAATCGGTTCTGAGATGAAGCATGCATTCCTGCCCAGCGGCGAAGAGAATGGGGCACTGATATTTCTGGTCACCATGTTGACCATCGTCATCTCGACCATCGTCGGCCCCGCAACCGCCATGGCACTGTATGGTGGCAGACTGCAGAAGGGTGAGAAGGCCAAGCCGTGGTTAGCATGGTTGGTATCCCTTTCATCCCGGGTACGGCGTAACAATCATTTCGACAATAGCATCTGGGCAAATTCCGGCCTGGCCGACAGCCTGCACCAACGCCTGCACTTCGATGCATGGTACGATGCGGCGATGCTGAAGATAGTCGTCCCATTTGCCAATGCCTGTGCCTGGTTCGACCAGCATATCATCGACGGGGCAATCAAGGGAATCGAGTACGGAAGTCAGGAAGGAAGTTCGGTCATCCGCAGACTGACAACCGGCTCGGGTCGCGATTACATCATGATGGTCGCACTTGGGACTCTAGCGATTTTCGTGTTGATTTGGGGGGTGGCTTGAGTGATCAGTAATGCCAAGATGCAGATGCGCGACCGTGAATTCGCCTTGATTTCCGGATTGTTGGCAATCTCGGCGGTCTTGATGTATTTATTCCCCAGTTTTGCGGTCGAGAACAGTGCCGGTCAAATCGATTGGATCACCCTTCCCCTAGTCGCCTTCCCCCTCATCGCCGGCACTGTGCTGATGGCTTTTGCCAGTATGCAGCCGTATCGGCTGAAGGATAGAATCGGTCAGCCGATAAAGTTGATTTCGCTGGCTTTCGCGTTGATGATGCTGGGAATCAGTAGCGGATTATTATTCGGCTGGCTCGAGTCAATCAACTGGGATTTAAGCCAGTACAACCGCTACGAATTGGATTTCGAATACGCGTGGATCCAGAGTATCGGGGTTTCTTGGCACGTCGGATTGGATGGCCTTTCCTTCTCGATGGTATGGCTGACCACAGTTCTGATACCCATAGTGATGATCACCACCTGGGAGGAGAAGATTGGTTGGTACCATCATCCGCTGATCCTGATGATGGGAGGGGCGTTGATCGGGGTTTTCGTCGCCCTCGATTTCTTCATGTTCTTCGTCTTCTGGGAAATGACTCTGATTCCGATGTTCTTCCTCATCCTCAAGTGGGGTGGAGATGACCGTCGCTATGCGGCGCAGAAATTCTTCATCTACACCTTCACCGGCTCGGTAGTGATGTTGCTGGGGATAATCACTCTGTACTTCCTACAACCATCCTCACAGGCTCTGGTCGACCAAGGAGTGCTGACCGGGCGAACCTTCGACATGACGCAGATGGCAATCGGTGCGCAGGCGGCTGCCAATGCCGATATCGCGTGGCTGGGAATAGATATGCAGAAGGCACTGTTCCTGATGTTCCTGCTCGGATTCTTGGTCAAATTACCGGCGGTGCCATTCCACACCTGGTTGCCAGATGCTCACGTGCAGGCACCGACCGCCGGCTCGATGTTATTGGCCGGAGTGATGCTTAAGATGGGTGGCTACGGCTTGTTCAGGGTCTGCGCGACCCTGTTCCCTGAAGCCTTGCTCGAATACCAATGGCTGTTGTTGACCATCGGCATGGTGAGTCTGGTCTACGGCAGTTTTGTCTGCCTGGGACAGACCAATCTGAAGCGTCTGGTCGCATTTTCATCGGTCAGCCATATGGGAATCATCCTGCTGGGAATTGCCACCATGGAACCTCTTGGTTTTGCCGGGGCCATCTTCATGATGTTCGCCCACGGCATCATCTCGCCTCTGCTATTCGCTGTGGCCGGTGCCTTCAAGCACCATTATCACACGCTGGAAATCGGCTCTATGCGAGGGATGGCAAAGCACAGTCCGTGGTTGGCGACCTTCATGATGTTCGGATGGATGGCCAGCCTAGGACTGCCGCTTCTAGCAGGATTCGTCGCTGAAATCACTGTCTTAATCGCCTTCTGGAAGGCCTTTGGCTGGTGGGTGATTCTGCCCGGAATCACCCTGATTGTGACCGCGGCGTACTATCTTTGGAGTATGCAGAAGACGATTTTCGAGGGTGGCGATGATGGCGAGATGCCCGAGAGTCTGGGTGGTGCGCCAGCACCAGATATCTCATTGTGGGAGGTTTCGGGGATGATGTTGCTCGCCATGTTGACGGTTTTATTCGGTGTCTTACCGTGGATTTTCTTCGATATGATGACCGGATATGCGTATGGATTATTCGACGGCATTCTGCTGAATGTCATCACCGGAGGTGCTTGAGATGACTGAGATTACGCGAGTGCAATTATTCAGCGAAGGTGGGGACACCTGGTTGGCATTAGCACCCGAAATGACCTTACTGAGTGGCCTCGTATTGCTCTTCATCGTTCCCAATCTCGGTGATGCGAAGTGGCGAATCCCGCTCACTCAGGTTCGCATTCCGGTTCTGTTCGGTGGCCGCCGTTTCACCGCTACCAGCGACCCAAGACTGCCGGCAATGCTAGCCATCGCCACTCTTCTACTGGCATTGTGGCAGGCTTTAATCAGCCAAGGAGCCGATGCCAAGACTTGGTTGCTGACTTCGGGAAGCGGTGCTGAGGCGAATATTCTTCTACGCGTCGATGCTTTCAGCAGGATTTTCGAAATCATGTTCTACTCTGCATTATTGTTGGCTGCGGTCGCCAGCATCGACCGCCTACCGGCACGCCGGGCCGGAAGTGAAATCCAGCAATTGATCGATAATCGCCGTCAAGTCGATTTCTACCTACTGTTGTTGATGACCGCGTTCGGGATGTCTATTGTGACTATGTCGATGGATCTGTTCGTTCTGTTCATCGGCCTGGAAATCGCCACCCTGTCAATCTACGTTCTGGTTGCCTTCCATAAGGAGACCCCCGAGGGAGCCGAAGGTGGGGTGAAGTATTTCATCGTCGGCGCGGTTTCCAGTGCGGTTGCACTGTACGGTATCTCCCTACTCTACCTGTGGAATGGCAACCTGCAACTGATGTCTAATTCTGCCACCGGCCAAATCGGGCTGGTCGAGCGTTGGGCGGAGATGGAATCCCTGCTCGGCCTACCCCTTATCGCCTTCTGTTTTGTACTGGTTGGATTCGCCTTCAAGGTCAGCGCCGTACCATTCCATTTTGCCGCCCCCGATGCTTATTCAGGAGCCAGTAGTACGGTTGCAGGAATACTTGCAACCGCCTCGAAGGCGATGGGATTCATCGGCCTGATTCGGGTCTTGGTGATGCTGGCCGCTCCTGCGGATGGCTCGGCGGTGTGGATGTTTGGGCTCGGCGTCATCGCCGTGGTAACGATGACTTGGGGTAATGTGGCAGCTTTGAGTAGTTCGAATCCGAAGCGCATGCTGGCCTATTCCAGCATCGCTCACGCCGGTTATATGTTGGCGGCCTTGGCCGCACTCGGTGCATGGGCCTGGGGTGGAGAAAGCGACTTGATTTCCTCGGCGCCGACCGACGCCGGGCAGTGGATACTGACCGCCCTCATCTTCCATCTGGTGGTCCTGGTCGCGTTCAAACTCGGCGCCTTCCTGGTGCTCGCATTACTTGAGACCGAAGGTGAGGTCAGCGATACTGCCCCTTTGGCAGGATTAGCCCGTCGTGACCCGATAATCGCGGTATCGATGTTCATCTTCATGCTCTCCTTGGCCGGGGTTCCCCCCCTGGCCGGATTCATGAGCAAATTCCTCCTCATCGGTGGAGTGGTGAAGATGTCGGCCGGAGATGCTTTCGCCGCTATCGCTGCGGGAGATGGTTGGAGTCTCGGGCAGATGCACTGGACTTTCTGGTTGGCATTGTCGGTATTCCTCAATAGCGCCCTGTCGCTATTCTACTACCTGCGAATCGGGGTCATCATGTTCTTCGAGGTGCCGATCGAAGGTCGTCGTAAGCCGCTCATCAAGGCTTGGTTCCTACGCTTGTCGATTTGGGTGTGCGCTATCGGTACGGTGATTTTCGGCGTGTGGTCAGACCACCTCATCAACCTGTGCTATAATGCGGCACTGGCAGTACTGTAGACTAGGTGAGTGCTCACCGGAGTCAGTCAGTCGGGTGGTTGGAGATTACTCTTCTTCCCAGGAGATTGATTCATCCTCGCCCAACTCGAGTGCCTGTGCTACTTCTTCCTCATCCTCGGGGTCGATCTGTGAGGCCTTCAAACGGCGATTTAGCCGGCGCGAAAGGTCGGCGAAACCAGGCACCAGCGCTTCAAAGCCATCATCGTCAAAGTCATCTTGCGCCTGGATATAATCGATGGTCTTGCCCGCCAATCTAGCCCTTTTTCGCTCGCGCTCCAATCCCTTGATGACCGAGCCGTGCTCACTTCCACCAGCGATGCGCTCGACCGCATCCTGCGCCAGAGGCAGGCCAATCTCGTCTCCGACGATGACCACGGTCGAGCCGTAGACGGTGATTTCACAACCGGTATGCGATTCTATCAATTGACGAATCTTACCTTTGCTACCGATTATTCGACCACGCACACGGCGCTGTTGGTTTGTGCGTTTACTGACGAAATCCTTGAGGTCGACCAAGGTGAAGAAATTCTCATCATCGAGTAGTTTGAGGGCTTTTTTGGGCGCCATTCCACGCCCGATGGCCTTGATGACGTGCGGGAGTTTCATCGCTTTGACCGGGTCAAAACTTCCCGGCTCGCCCCAGAAGACCGAAACCTCCCCACTCTCTGAATCCACGCCCAGCCGCTTACATCCAGCAGCTTTCTGCAACATCTTACGAGTTTCTCCACCGGCCCCGATGAGTACCGCGATGCGGTCCTGAGGGATACGGTGCAAGCCTTGCATGGGCGGGGCGAGCCGAGAGCCCCCTTTGAAGCCGACGGATGCTGATTATTCCTCTTCCTCAGCCCATAATTCACCCGGGTCGGTATTGAGAATATCGTATAGGGCTTCGGCGGTCGTGACTTCAAGGCCCTGGCTAGTCGCCCAAGTGACCAGTCTTTCGATATCTCGCACCAGAAATTCCCTTGACCTCGGGTGTTGGATGGCGACCGCCTGGCCGACATCGATTACCAGTGGCGAAGAATCGTGCCAAAGGATGTTGTATGGAGAGAAATCTGCGTGTACCAAACGCGCTCTCTGCCAGCAGACGGCCAGGAAATACAACAGATAATCGTAGACGAGTTGTGGCTCTTCGACCTCGACTTCCCGTATCTTCGGGCTCGGGCCATCCGCACCACCGATATATTCCATCACCAGGACATTGTTGAGAACCCCGATTGGCTCGGGAACCCGCAGTCCTTCGCGATGCATGCGAATCAGGTTGCGATGCTCCTTGCGTACCCAGATGGTGACCAGATCTCGATGCCGCCGCTTCAGCCCGGAAAATCTCGGGTCACCTTCGATATATTGTACCAGATTCTTGAAAACCGCATTGCTGGTGTGAAAAATCTTCACCGCTATGGCACCTTCCTCTCCTTCACCGCGGAAGACGTGTGCCTCCTTGCC
>DARQ01000007.1:37065-41323 GCA_002503395.1 Euryarchaeota archaeon UBA60
TAGATCGACATTAGGGTGAGTCGGTCGAAAACCTGGTCGAAGACCCGCCGGTCGACCCAATCGAATGAACCCTTACCCATTGCCCCCTGCAGATTATTCTCGATCTCCGCGAACATCTGTTTGTGCTTTTTATCCTTCATCCAAGACCATTTATCGGCATGCTTTTCCAGACTCTCATCCTGCTTACGATGGTACCGAGCCAGAGCTTTCTCATCGGGAGCCAATTTTTTCCAATCGACATCATCGGCATCCGCTTCAGTCTCGCCATGTTCAGCGACAAAGGAATCCCAATTCTGTGGGGAATCATCATCCACCAAACGGTCGTCATCCGACTGCTTCTTCGTCGCCATGTACCTTACCCTAGGTGCGGAGATTTCAAAGAACTAACCGAACAGTTCGTCAAGGTCATCATCGTCGTCATTATCGGCGGTCTCATCAGCATTACCGACGCCTTCGTCTTCGTTGCCATCGCCAGAGGTCGTCTCTCCCCCAACCTCGGTGCTCGTCTCATCGGCGGTATCGTCGGGCTCTTGACCGGATTCCTCCTCATCTGGGCTGGCGAATAGGTCGTCATCCTCACTACCCTCGTCCGAGGCCCCCATGCCGAAGATATCGACGATTTCGGGGAGGATTCCCTTGCGTGACAAATACAGCGCCTGAGTCTTGTTGTAGCGATGCTTGACGTCAGCCTTGGCATCTTGGAAATCCCATGGCCAGACGATGATAAGGTCACCCTCACGAACGTATTGACGACGGCGCATCTTGCCCGGGATTCGAGCCATTCGGGTCTTGCCATCGGCGCAGACCACATTGACGCGGCGCCCGCCGAGGATCTGGTCGGCGATGGCAAACATCTCATTGACCTTGGTATTGGGCATCTTGACGCGGATTTTCTCGGCCGCTTCGCCACCCATCAATTGGGCGAGGTATTCCTCGTCGACCTTCTCTTCACGCCGTCTTCCCATGCTCTTCAAGCCCCACCGGTGGGCCAACCCTCAATAAAGCAATCCCACAAGGTAAGCGGTATTTTCCAAGGCCAGCAAATTATTCACGTTCTCGGCGCATGAAAAAAGCGATGAAGAAGCCGACTATCACCACCGCCAGCAATGAGGGTGCGAACGATGGCACGACGGAGACGTATTGCTCACTGACTCCGGTCACCACCAGATAGTGGTGGTTATTTCCTTCATCGCGCTCATCGATGATGTTGTTAGGGTCGATAACCACCCGTAAATCCCACTGGCCGGGACTTGCCACGGTATAATTCCACAATAGGTCTTCCTCTGAATCCAGCAGTGAGCCCCCTTGCAGGGTACGGGTCTCCATCGTCGTCCACGCGACATCGGCGGTGCGGTCCGCGGGTGCTGATTGCAGTTCGATGGTCACCGAACCGGGATAGGCTTCGTTCGACCTGATGGTACTGTTTATCCATACCAATTGGTCATTTCCGGGTCGTAATACCAAACGGTCGAGTTCAACCGATGAAACCACCCACGAGATATCGAGGCCAGGCAGGACTTGGAAGAATGCCGGGTTTGAGGTCAGCGAATTACCCGCCGCATCGACCACCGTTGCTCGCAGTGCGAGGTATTGGTGTGATTTGGTCGTCCACGAGGCGATTCCGACTGCACCGGAAAGTCCGGTAGTGCCGAGATCGAGCCATGAATTGGTCACGTCAGGAACATTGCCGGCGCCGTTGCTATCGAAGCCATACTGTATATTGCAGGCTGATAAATCGATTCCAGAACCGAGGTCGGAAGCGCTGAATGAGATGCTGGCCGAGCCAATACGGCTGGTATTCAATTCATCTACCGTCCAAGTGCCGAGCGAAGGGTTGGTGGTATCGATGCCGATACTGGCATTGACGATGGAGCCGATATTGCCGATTATATCGACGCCGCGGAACTCAAGATTCTGTTGGCCCTCTGGCAGGGTTATCGCACCGGTTCCCGAAGCGCCGAGGCTCGACCAGTTCTCACCACCACTGAGGCGCCATTCGTAACGGTCGATGCCACTACCACCACCATCACCGCCCGCGGCAGTCAAGCCGGAAATGGTGACGCTGGTGCTGTCGCTCCAGGTGACGCCATTTGCCAGATTCGGGGTGGCGATGCTGGGACCTGACCTATCGATGCCGATATACATCGTCGAACTGACGTAAAGTCCCGAGTCATCATATACAGTCAGCCGTGGATTCCAAGTGCCTTCTCCGAAGTCTCCCGGAGACCATGTCCAGGAGTGGGAGATTGTGGTTGGCCCATCACTGGCAGGACTGCCCGAGCCGGGGACATTGGCCAAGGTTGCATAGGCCAAGTCGTCATCGCTGGCCGACCAAGTGAACTCCAGAGTGCTGTTAGCACTGAGATTGAACCAGGCGCGGTCGGTCGGGGAGGTGCCGGAGCCGGTGATGGCTGAGGCGAGTGCAAAGGAAGTGATCACCGGTATCTGGTTGGCGATGGTGAAAGCGCCGCTCTCGACGATGGCGGTCATGTTATCTTCGCTGTCATAGCCGTAGGCGCGCATATACCAGGTACCATTGTCCTGGGAATTGCTATTCCACACATATACCCAAGGAGAGGACGTCAGGGTGACCAAGTTCACCCAATCGGAGTTATTGTCTGATATCTCGATTGACAGGTTGACCAGTGTGCCGGTTCCCGAGGTGGTGAAGGCAAGAGAGTTTGATCCGGTGATGGCCTCGCCGGCGATAGGCCCGTTGCTTATCTCGACGGCGATTCCGCTGACTCCGGTGAATGACGAAACCTCATCTTCGAGCAATATCAGCGGTTGTCCAACGGGTAGCAATAGCCCGAAGAGGACCGCGAAAAGCAAAATACGGCGCATCTGAACATTATGCTGACGAAAGCAATCCGCCTTCAATCCTTGCGTTATCTCGCTACACCGAATAGCGGTCTGAAACCAATTGTCGGCATTGCGACATAGGGGGAGAGTTTCAATAGCCACGTCCACATCAAAGCGCTGATGCGGGGAGGGGTGATGCGATTTTTCCTCGTCGTTTTGCTGGTATTGGCTCCGCTGGTGGCCTGGACCAACCCGGCAAGTGCCGGTTCATCAGGGGGAGTCGAGGCAAGTGTGGGTGGCGTCGGTTTCATGCCACCTGACCCGGTCATGGGCGGATCGGTGACAATCACCTTACAATTACACAATACTAACCCGACCACCGCCAATAATGTCGAGTATGCATTTTACAAAAACAGCATTGAGTCAGGTAACGACATTAAAATAGACGTCATCGATATCCCCGGGAATGGCTATATTGATGTCTCTGCGGTCTGGAATTCCCTGCAAGAAGGTGCCCAAAAGATTTGGCTTGAGGTCGAGTTTAATGGTGACACGCCAGTTCGATTCTACAAGGGTTTCAACGTCTCGGGCCTGGCCAACCTTGAGGTCACACTGATAGAGGTCAGCCCTTCCAGTGGTCTGAGAATCGGCGATAGCGGGATAGTTTCGACCACGGTGACAAACTCGGGGACGGTGGCGTCAGGAAATAGTACTCTTCAGGTGGGGATCCAAGGGCTGACAAATTCATCTGTCGATGTTGCGGTACCACCGCTCACCCCAGGACAGTCGGTGAGCGTCAATGCGAGCCTTGACTTCCCCGAATCGGGGACCTGGACCGTTACCGCCACCCCCGATGCCTATGATGAGGTCTTTGAGGTGGCGGAAGGATATGGGAGTAGTACCTTGGAGGTCGAGGTGTTGCCATTACCCGACTATTATTTCACCGGCCAGTTATTAATTACCTCTCCAAGTGAAAATCTTGATGGCCCTTGGACCATCTCGGGAACTTTGGCTCGTTCCTACGGCGCCGGAAATCAAACCACGCAGATTGGTTTCTCGGTTGCGACCAGCGGTCAGCAGGGAGCGCCGGTAATCGCTCCTCTCGAAGTGATGTTTACCGGCGAAGGTGAATCCAGTCAGCAGTTCAGCGTCGAATTGGATGCCGAATTGCAGGGCTTGGTAGTCGGCGAATATGCTCTTACCGTAACCGTCGACCCATTCGGCTGGCTCGACCAATCAAATAACGCAAATGACCAGATCACCGGCCTGTTGAACATCCGCCCGATTCCCAATGTGCAGGTCGACCCGGCATCGCCGAGTTCGATGATAGTCAACTCTGGCGACAAGGTCAACTGGTACGTGCTGTTGACCAATACCGGAGATATTTCCGTCTCCGGTCGATTGAACTACTCGTGGGAGGGACAGGAGAATATATTGTCGGAAATAATCAACATCG
>DARQ01000099.1:0-3672 GCA_002503395.1 Euryarchaeota archaeon UBA60
ACAGTCAACATCACCATCGGCGAATTACCCCCTGAGTTCAGTTATAATGAGTCTGCTATCAACCTGACACGTTTAGTCAGTATGGATTACCTCGTTCCTTCTGTCACCGGTGGCCCTGTTGAAACGTGGGAAATAGAGCCAGTACTTCCCGAAGGTCTCGAATTCAGTTATGGAGAGATAAGTGGTATTCCATTGGTTAACATGACTGAGACCACATTCACTGTCTGGGCCAACAATAGCGGAGGTTCAGATTCTAACACGTTTACAATAATCATTGTCGAGCCTCCTGAAGGGCTTATCGCTTCGCAGACGTTTGCCCTGCTGGTCCGCGATGTTGCGATGTATAACATTCTAGTCAATTACATCGGTGGCGACATTGATACATGGGAAATTGAACCCCCTCTGCCTTTAGGTCTGACCTTTGATACAGAAAACAACGTCATCAGCGGCACGCCTGTTGATGTAATGGCAGAGACGAATTATACAATCTGGGCCAATTCCAGCACCATTTCAGATTCATTAATCATCACACTGAAGGTGTTGGAGGATACAGATGGCGATGGCGATCCTGATGACTTGGAGGGTGTGACCTGGCCTGCTTTGGATGAGGACCTAGACGATGATGCTGACGGAATCTCTGATGTCGCAGAGGGCAATGCCAACCCAATCACCGATTCACTACTTCCAGATACCGATGGTGATGGTGTCTGTGATGGTTCGGTCAATGTCACCATCCGCGGTGTTGATATCTGTACAGGAGGTCCAGACCACTTCCCTGATGACCCTGCTGCAGACACCGATACCGATGGCGATGGCGACCCTGATATTGTGCGAGATGGCTTCGACACGAATCTGACCGAGGACCTCGATGATGATAACGATGGACTTCCTGATGAAAACGAGACCACTGATTTTTCAATTACCGATTCACTGCTTCCCGATACCGATGGTGATGGTGTCTGTGATGGTTCAATCAATGTCACTATCCGTGGCGAAGAAATCTGTACCGGTGGTCCCGATGCATTTCCAAATGACCCTGCGGCTGATACGGACACCGATGGTGACGGCAAGCCCGATGAGTTGCACGGGAACTCGACCACCGGATTGATAGAGGACCTCGATGATGATGGTGACCAGGCAAGCGATATCGCCGAGATTGAGAATGGGACCGACCCGAAGGACCCTCTTGACTTCCCGACAGATGATGCAGATGGTGACGGATGGACGGATGCGCAGGAGGACTTCTGTGGCACTGATAAGTTTGACAATTCCAGTGTGCCTTCTGACTATGATGAGGATAAATGGTGCGATATCGATGACCCCGATGATGATAATGATGGGTGGTCTGACGACAATGAAGATGCTTGTGGAACTAATCCTCTTGACGAAACCAGTGTTCCTAAAGATGATGATGGTAATGGAATCTGCAACAGCCTTGAAGATTCGGTGCCTGAATCTGATGATGACAGCATATTTCCATGGTGGCTCTGTGCCCTCTTCTTATTAGCATTAATTCTAATTCTACCTATCATTCTCGGGATGAAAGGTGATGAAGAACTTGAGAATTTCCCGGCGGAACACGAAGAGGAATAAATAATCCAATAATACTCATTGAAGGGGAATCAATACTATTATGATGATAGTGATTGAGAACTCTGTGTTATTGTATTGCGCCATAGACTTCAAGAGTTAAGGCTATCACGAGCGTTTGGGTGTGGGGATGATAGATTCACTAATTGGCAACGTAGAATCGCAAGGAATCTTTGCACAGATTGCGTTCTGTGCAGGCTTAACTTTGATTGCCCTTATGGCTGCCAAGTTTACCATCGTTCGCCCGTGGCACAAATTGGTCACATCCACTGAAGCCGAATGGGATGACCTCATTTTCGCCTCTTTCAAATCCAGACTGTACTTCTTCGTAATTTTAGGATGCACCCATCTTTCGATGAGCTGGATCAATGGCCCAGACAGCGAATTGATAGTAACCTTGACCCCATTCTTCTCGGTCACATACATCATTCTCACCACAACAATTGCCAGTGTCATTGTGTATTATCTTACACCGGTACTGATGGAGAGATACGCCAATAAATCCAGTGTGACTGTTTCGGGTGGAAACCCGCTGATCTCCTTCTTCCTGCGAGGAGTAATTTGGCTCACAGGCTTATTACTCGCACTGAATGAACTAGAAATAGAACTGGTTGGACTGATGGCTTCCTTAGCCCTCTTCTCCCTCATCCTCGGTTTTGCGATGCAACAGACCATTGGTAACATCATGAATTCGTTCATGCTGGCCATTGACCGCCCATTTGAAGTCGGTGACCGAATCGAGGTAGAGGGAGTCCTCGGATCAGTAGTATCTGTGGGCATCTTATCGACCAAGATATTGACACGTGAAGAGAAACTGGTGGTCATCCCCAACAACACACTGGTCGAATCGACATTGGTGAACCACGCCCGAGGTGGAGGTGATGGGATGGCTCGTAGGATTTCTTTGGTCCTCGATATCGGAGTTGACTATCGAGAAGATATAGCCCATGTGAAGTACACCTTGCTCAATGTGGCTAAGGATTGTCCCTATGTGATAAAAAGCCCAAAGCCAGTAGTTCTATTAACCGAACTTGGTGACTACTCCAAGATGTTCAAGTTATTCAGTTGGGTGAAAGACTACACAGATGAATTGATTGCGAGGGATTGGTTGCTGAGTGAGATTGATGAGCAATTCGCAACAGAGAATATCGTCATCCCATACCCAATTGCAGTCAAACTGGACGAATTACAAAGTGACACACCAGACAAAAGCAAGGCTTCTCGTCAACGCGTTGCCAAGGCACAGATGACCAAGGTGGACAATAAGCAACAGAAAGAGCGCAAGAAGTCGAAGTCTCGGGTCAAGGAAATAAAGAAACTGTTGAAAAACCCTGACCTAGAAAAGAATGAGGTTGAAGAACTCGAAAACGAAGTGCGAAGTTTGGAAAATTCCCTCTCCATGTTTGAAGTGGATGACGATTGATTTCTCTAATTTCATCACATGGTAGCGTAAGAAACGACCTACTAAATTCCCATAAGAGGGCGACCATTGTAAAAAGGCCACGAAGAAATATCACGGCACATCTCTTCGGGTTGAGTCGAATAGATTCACTTAGGTCAATCGAGTTTTCTGGTGAAAGCCTGAATGCCGGTAATGTACTTGCCAATTATCAGGTTGTGAATATCATGAGTACCTTCGTATGTTTTTACTGATTCCAGATTCGCCATATGCCGCATGATACAGTATTCGTCGAGGATTCCATTGGCACCATGAATGTCGCGCGCCATCCGGGCAATTTCCAGCGCCATGTCGACGTTGTTCATCTTGGCCAGGGAAATCTGTTCGGCAAACCACGTACTATCGTCCTTTTTCAATCCCAGATGGTAGGCGAGGAGTTGTGCCTTGGTGATTTCCCTCAACATCCACGCCAATTTATTCTGCACCAACTGGTAAGAGGCGATGGGGTGGTCGAATTGAATGCGCGACAATGCGTATTCCTTGGCCGAATGGAAACAGGCTTGCGCCGCACCGATTGCTCCCCATGAAATGCCGTAGCGGGCGTTGTTGAGACACGAGAACGGGCCTTTCAATCCCTTCACATCGGGTAGCATTCGGTCTTTGGGAATCTTGCAGTCCTGGAA
>DARQ01000099.1:3808-6300 GCA_002503395.1 Euryarchaeota archaeon UBA60
CCACATCTTGGCGCCGTTGAGCAGATAGTGGTCGCCCATATCCTCAGCCTTGGTTATCATATCCCCAGGGTTTGAGCCGTAATCTGGCTCGGTAAGTCCGAAACAGCCGACCCATTCTCCGCTGGCCATCTTTGGCAGGTATTTCTCCTTCTGCTCCTCATTACCGAATTCCCAGATCGGGTACATCGCCAATGAGCCTTGAACGCTGGCAAATGAGCGCAGACCGCTGTCGCCGCGCTCCAATTCCTGACAGATGAGGCCATATGCCATATAGGACAGTCCGGGGCAACCATAGCCCTTCAGTGGGGCACCTAGGACTCCCATCTCGCCTAGGGCAACCCGCCATTCATCGGGAAATACTCCGTCGCGGCAGGCGTGCTCAATCTTCGGGAGGACCTCGTCCTCGACCCAATCTCGCACCATATCACGAATCATCACCTCTTCTTCACTCAGCAGTGATTCGACATCATAGAAGTCCAAGCCCTCGTAAGCCATGCTTTGCACCTATGGCTCAATGCCATAGCCCGCACTTGATAACCGTTGGCTAAGGAAAAATGGCTCAGTCTTGGGTGAACTCTACCACTGCATCCAGTTTCTCGGGATTGGCGGCGAAGTGCTCAGCCAAATCAGCCAAGCCGGACGAAAGTGCATCGGCAACCGCGAATTTCGCATCGAGTGGGTGAATACTTGCGTCGGCTATTGCGGCCTTGAATGCTGCGATATCCGACCATGTGCTCGGCTCGCCATACTCGGGATTCGGGGTGACGGTTAATTGGCCGAATTCAGGTAGGACGATGTGTTCGAACAATTCGTAGACTGGCGAGTTACCTTCGGCCGGGTCGAGGAAAGCCTTGCGCATCTTCTTGCGCATACGCTCAGGGGTATCGTGTAGCAATAACGCCCCGCCGGGGTCGGACTTGCTCATCTTGTGGTCGAATGATTCCATGCGGGCGCCGGCCGACTTAAGGCCCGATATCAGATGAGTATGCAGGCAGGTCGCCTTGTACCATCCCCATTTGTCGCCGGCCTCGCGCATGTACATGTGCGCTTTGCGTTGGTCCATCCCGCCGATGGCGATGTCGATTTCCAACTCGAATATGTCCGCCGCCTGCATCGCAGGGTAGAAGAATTTCGACAGGTCGCCATCCGATGAATCCTCGTCGCGCCCCATTATCGAGAAGGTTCGGCGAACTCGCGCCAGACTCATATTCTTTGAACAGCGCAGGACGCGCGCCCAATAGTCGCCGTCATCCATCAATTCGCTGGCGTATTGGAAGCGCAGTTGACCAGCCGCCTCACCCTCTTCCGGATTGCCGAGCAAAACTCGGAAGGTATCTTCCATATACTCTGCAGTGGTGCGTATCTTGGCCATGTCGCCAGCGAATTTATCGTTCACCCAGGCGTGCCAATCAGCCATGAAAATCAGTACGTTGACGCCGGCGTCGAGCATTCTCCTCAATGCCAGCGACAGTACCTTCCAACCGATATGGGCGCGTCCACTCGGCTCAAATCCGACATAGGCGCGGATGATTCCATCGCCGCCGGCTGAAGTTCCGTCAGCCATGCAGTTGGCGAGATAATCGATGCCGACAACTTCCTGCGCCCCGCCGACCATCCACGCTAATCGGGAGCGCTGGTCTGAATCGAGGGTTGTTACGACTTCGTGATTCTCTGCAAATGGCGCCAGCATCGCGTCGATTTCAGCATCGCTGAGTTGCGCCATCGTTTTCATTAACTCATCTCGATAGTTTGGTCATCTCATCTTTCAATTTTCGACCAGTTTGCTCAGCTTCGCACCCAGTGACTGCGCCCGAGTGGCATCTCCCTGTGCGATTTTTTCCTCAATCTCGGCGATCAACTGATGTGCTTGGGCAATGGTCTCTTCACTGATACTCTTCGACATATCGATCATTTTCAGTGCCATCCTGATTGAACTCTTGGCCTTGGAGAGTTTCTTTCCTGTCTCTTTGGCCTTATCGCCACGTTGCTTAGGGGAATATCCGGTCGCCTCATCGAGGAAGGATGACCACGCGGCACGGCTTTCCATTGCGGTTTCACGACCACCATCAGCCGATAGCACCGCTTCGAGGTCAGCACCGCGCATCTGTTGTGAATCGACAACCAAAGCCCCCCCAGCATCATAATTGGCCTCGACATGCATCAATATCCCCTTACTGGCGGTAAAACCACCTTCGGCAGAGGCGACGACATCGTCGAAATACTTCGCTCCCAACTGCTCCAGACCAGACGTGCCGAGTTGCTTGATTAGACCGCGTTTGACGGCAAACTTCTCCATATCCCATCCGAATCGCAGACCACCCATAAGACCTACCTCACAAATGGCTCAAGGTTGGCGCTCCACCAAGGGCGGAAATCAGGGGTTATTCCCAACCTCACCTTTGATGGGTAGAGACGCGTCGCCGGGGCATGCGCAGGGTGTTGTGGTCGCTCGCAATCCTCGTCTTGCTGTCCTCTACCAACGTCGTAATCGC
>DARQ01000099.1:6445-14086 GCA_002503395.1 Euryarchaeota archaeon UBA60
CCTGGCACACCGGCGGCAAGACCGCCTTTCTGGCCGGGGATTCCGGGGTCGTCCTGCGCTATGTGGAAAATGACCAGAGCATCGAAAACGTTGACGGCACCGGCATGTTGGAAGGAACCGATATCAAAGCAATCTCATGGCGTAATAACGGCGACCGAGCATATCTGGGAGGCGAGGGAGGCAGAATCTATAGTTACGATGCTGAGAACGGATTTCTACTTTTGGACCAGACCGCTGATAGCACTGTGACCAGCATCGCCTGCCACCGTCATCATTCTGTCTGTATCGTCACCACCCTGCAAGATGGGGTGGCGATAATCGACCGTGATAGCCAAGTCCATTGGCTCGGAAGCGTAGAGAATACCTGGCTTTCGGCAGTGTGCAGTGATTCCGATGTCAACGAATGCGTGGTCATCGCCAGTGGTCGCAGGGTCAGTGCAATCATCCTCAAGCCCGATGATGCTGGACGTTCCATCATCGAGCCGGCCGAGATAATCGGCCAATTATCGGGTGAATTCACCGGGATTACCAGCATGCGTGATGATTCTATTGCCATAACCATGGCACCGTACGGATTGATTCAGTATCGCTTGGAAAATCGTAATTCATACAAGATGCTCGAGCACGACTTGGTCAAAGATTCAGAGATCGAATTGAGTAGTACAAGTCTGGTCCAAGTATGGGGCGATGATATCACTCACGGTTTCATCATCTCCAGCGATGGCAGCATCGCCCAGTTCACGCCGACCATGGTCGAAGAAGATGAACTGATAATGAAGGCGGTGATGTTGATTCTACTAATTTCGGTTCCGGGTTGTGTCATTGGATTGATTTTCATGAATAGCAAGACCTTGCAGGGATGGTATTATTCGCGGCGTAAGGCAAGGCGCACAAAGGCGCAAGAAAAGGCCACGGAATTGGAGAAGCAGAAGGCCGCGAGCAAGAAAAACAAGGATTCCGATTAGATTCGGCTCTCCGATGGCCTCACTGTGAGCATCCCTATTTCAGCTCGAGCCTCTTCAGCACTTATTCTGATTCTTCATCACTTTCGGAATCTTCATCAGCCTCGGAGTGGGGCTTAAACTCAGTCATGTGCAACCAGACGAACCAGATGATGAATGCGCACAGGATGTGCCATAATCCGTGCCATTGGAAAAGCGACTCAGGCAAACATGTGGCATCACCTTTTCCACCCAGGGAGCGTGCACCGTAGGCGAGAATGAACAACCCGGCGGCAATGATGATGTTGTAGTCGATTCCTGCCCCATTTCTAAGGTAAGCTATTATTTCCAGCACGACCCATATCGGAATGAGTATGAAATAAAGGTCGACCACACCGAACTTATCTATCGTAATCATCGACCATGCACAGATGACCGAGGCCGAGGCGCAAATCATCAGGTGGTGGAGTCGGCCTAAAGAAAATGCCCTGACCAGAGCATATGTAATAGGGATGAGAATCCATACTGCCATGGCATTCCTGTCAAAATGCGCTGAGAAAACCATCATCGAGCCATGGGCATAGAAAGAGCCCATTCCAACCATGATTACGCTGATTGCATAGAAGCCGACCTCGAATGTTTTCTCGCAGTAAGGGGAATTGGTTCTCCGCTCATAGGTGGCAAAGGTCTGGCTCGGTAGATTTTCCATCCGATGGAGGATTATCAGTCCCGGAACGACGATGGCCAGACTGGTGAAGGCATTGGCGGGTTGGCGGATATAGCCATCACGATTCAATTCACAAGAACCCGGGCTCTTGCCTATCTTTCGCTGGCTTCGCTCATCAAAGCCACTTTCAGCCATCACAACATAGGTGGCGAGTAGCAGTGCAACGAGAATCAAACCACAGGTGAGTGGTTTGAGTTTGCTCCCGCGAGGCTGTGACATCGCTTTCCGGTCGTAGCGACAGGTATTGACTTCATCGACACCATATGCCTTCACAAGGTTGCATTTCCACCGCTGGGCAGGGAATTCAGGGCGGCGAGGTCACCGCGTAGTTTGGGGCCGTCGGTAATGGTCGCGAAAATACCGATATCACCGGCCAGATTGTGCGACAAACCGAACCACGGCCGGCCATATTGGTCGACCCCCATGTCGAGGAAATCACCCAGCCCACCACAGCGATTGTAACCACAAGCGGCTGTGGTATCCAGTGGGTCGCCATCATCATTGATCTGCACCGTGGTGAAAAGCGGGTTTTCGCTGAAAACATCGGTGGCGATGGTGATGTATCCATTCCAGACATCGCCACCGCTATCGCCGACATAGCCGAACGCGACCCGCCCGCTTGCCCCGGCGGTGATAACCGGGAATCCAGTACCGTTGATTTGCGTGGGGGGAGCAACCATCATCGCCGGCGACCAAGTGTCACCCTCATCTTTGGAATAGGCATAATATGGCATGTTATCCAATCCCATCCACATTGCGTGGACATTGTTGTCATCATCGATTGCAACCTGTGCCTCCTCGCCATTCCAAGTATCGGCAGTACCCGATTCAGAGGTCGGAAGGGGGTGTTCAGTCCAAGTAAAACCACCATTAATACTTCGGTATATAGAATAGCCATCACCGGAACAACCGATGTTTCCGCGATAGAAATTTCCGTTCTCACCACCCTCGAGGTGAGCGGTAAGTCCACCGCTCTGACAATTCAGGGGTGCCCCGGAGACCTCGGGTGACCAAGTAGCCCCTCCATCGAAACTGGTGGAGCACAACGGGTGGGGGGCATTGCCGTTGATACAGAAGACCCAGGTGCTATCATGCAGTGCCGCCGGATAGGGTGATGAGGTGATGGTCTGATGGTCTTGGACCGAGTATACCGAGGTGGCCACGGTTGGAGGTTGCGACCATGAGTTGCCTTCGTTGTCTGACCACTCCACCGTCATCCCGAGCAGGGCGTGCATGTCGAATTTCATTATCCGGTCAGTCCACTTGTCGACATACAGGTACGGGTCATTGCTATTGGCGACCGGGAACAGCGGGTCGTAGGTATTCTCACACGAGTAATCAGACAGATTCTGCATCTCGATCAGTCCCGAACAGCGCACCATTGCGGTCGAGCCTGCAGGGCCATTGCCCCAACTGGAGATGAACAGATTGTCGGAAGAGGTGATGCCGATGGTAGGCTCAAAAGTGGTCATGCCGATGCTGTAATAACTTCCCTCAGCCCAAAAGGGGAGATTGTTCCCACTGAGATTGACCGTCAGGTTAGCCTCTGAAATGGCCTTTTGAGAAGTCGCATCTACCGCCCCAGCATAGTGATACCAGACATTATCAGGAATCGGCTTGTTAAAGGCAAAGGGGTCGTCATCTACGACCTCAGGTTTGGGCTCGGCATTGCCAAAACATCCCGACAACATCTGCAGAGACATCATCAAGATGAGAACAACAGCGAGCGAGCCGCGACTTGCCATGACCGTCCGTGCAACAATTCTGTAACAACCTTACCGAAGCAGGCCGCACCGTGTTAATCTAATTCTTCTAGGGTTTCAAGGTACTCATCAGGGTCGAGTAAGTCCTCATCATTGAGGTGGTGTGGCTTGAAGATAATCATCCAGCCGAGGTCATAAGGAGAATCGTTAATCAGGTCTGGGCTGATTTCAATCTCACCGTTGACTTCCATTACGGTACCGCTGAATGGAGTGCGGAAGGAATTCTTGCCATTGGCTGTCCAGATTGAGAACATCTCATCATCCTCGTCGAATTCTTCGTCGGCATGAGGTAGAATCACTCGGAAAACCTCGCCCATTTCCTTTGCAAGGAAGTCGCTGATACCGATTGTGAACTGTTCATCATTCTCTTGATACCAGACGTGTTTTATCGAATATTTCCTTCGGTGTGCGATGCTAAACTCCAAAAACTCATCATCTTGCATTAAATCTCGCCGAACCGCGCCACCCACATCCCATATATCAATGTCGCGAATGCGGAATTTTCCATGTCTAATGAAATACGGGATAGTTATTATCATGCAACAACGATTCCGTTGTACGGGTGCGAGGATGGACTTTGCCGAGAGTGACGAACAACAGATGATTCGTGAACTAGTTCGCGATTGGGCTGAAGAGGTTCTTCCCCCTACCATAGCGAAGCGCGACAGCGAGCAGATTCCACCCTCAGCGGAGTGGAAACAGTTCTGTGAACTTGGTCTGCAGGGAGTCACCATACCAGAGGAATTCGGCGGTAATCCGGTCGATGATATCTCTGAATCCATCATCATCGAGGAATTGGCGCGCGTCGACCCCTCGATGGCGGTGATGTTCTGTGTTCATGTCGGGCTGTGCGCCAAGACCATCGTATTGCATGGGAATCAACAACAGAAGGAGACCTATCTACCGCGCTTGGCCGCTGGTGAAGTAGGAGCCTACTCACTTTCTGAGGCTGGCGCCGGCACCGATGCCGCGGCGATGGTCTGTAAGGCGAAGTTGAGCGATGATGGTTCTCATTACCTTATCAACGGTGAGAAGATGTGGGTCACCAATGGTGAACAGGCCGGCATTTACATCCTCTTTGCCAAGGATGTCGACCATCCCGAGTACGGCGTCAAAAAGCATGGCGGCACGACTGCATTCATCATCGAGCGCGGTTTCGAGGGCTTTGAGGTCGGCAAGAAAGAGGACAAGCTCGGGATCCGCAGTAGTGATACCTGTACCCTGATTCTCACCGATTGCAAAGTGCCGATCGAAAATGTCCTGAAGTCCCCTGGTTCGGGATTCCCGATTGCCATGAACGCACTTGACAACAGCCGCATCGGCATCGCCGCCCAAGGTTTGGGAATCGCTCAAGGTGCGTTTGACTGTGCGCTTAAGTATTCCAATGAGCGAGAAACCTTCGGTGTGCCGATTCAGCGCCACCAGATGATTACTGCCTATCTGGCCGACATGGCGACGAGAATATCGGCCTCACGGCATCTCGTATATCGGGCTTCATGGGCGAAGCAACAGCATTACGAGCACGGTGCACCTAGACATTCCTTGGAAGCGAGTATGGCGAAGTTGTATGCAGGAGATACCGCAATGTGGGTGGCTGATTTGGCGGTACAGATTCTCGGTGGTTATGGGTACACCAAGGAATTCCCGGTCGAGAGATTCTTCCGCGACGCCAAGGTGACCCAGATTTACGAGGGCACCCAAGAGGTGCAGAGACTGGTCATCGTGCGAAATCTGCCTTGATTTGAGGTGATTCGACAAATCCAAACCATTGATGTGCATTAGCGTCAGCGGTGAACATGGCCGAGGATGAGTCGGGATTCATCCCCCTCGTATTCTCTGAATTACCCCAGAAAGAAATGCATCGTCGCGCCACGGAATTTCACGAATTGATGGATAAGCGCCGTACTACGCGACATTTTTCTTCACGAGAAGTCTCTTCTAAACTTATCGAGACTGCGGTCAAGACCGCCGGCACCGCACCCTCGGGAGCACATCTCCAGCCGTGGACCTTTGTCGCAATCGCCAATCCCGACCTGAAGATGAGAATCCGTCGAGCGGCCGAGGAAGAGGAAGAAAAATTCTACGCCGAGCGCATGCCCGAGGCTTGGGAAGAGGTTCTCACCCCACTGGGCACCGACTACGTCAAGGAACATATCACCGACGCGCCGTGGGTAGTCGTTCTGTTCCGCCACAGTCAGCGTCAACGCTCAAATGGTGAGTGGGCACCGACCTATTATTCCCAGGAATCTTGCGGTATCGCCGCTGGGATGTTCATCGCCGCAATCCACAATATGGGGCTGGTCACCCTTACCCACACTCCCTCACCGATGCGATTCCTCGGTGAAATACTCGAGCGCCCAGAACACGAGACGGCGATGTTGTTGATGCCGGTTGGCTACCCGAGTGAATCTGCTATGGTGCCACAACTTCAGCGCAAAGCCCTAGAGGAGATTCTCATAAAAAAAGAATAACTCCAGTGAAGGCCAATAGTATTCAAATTCAGGCACGGCCTTCGCTAGTTGCCAGTTATGTGAATGATTATGTTAATGAATGGAGTTCCGGTCGGCGGCTTGTCTCACTCTTTAGGGTGGATGGTGAAAACGATGCCAAATATTGCAGTTCTAGTCAAGCGGGTACCAGATACCATTGCTAAAATCACCGTGGTGGACGGAAGTATCGACCTGTCTGGAGTCAAGTGGATAATCAGTCCATATGATGAGTATGCCATCGAGTCGGCACTACAGCACCGCGAGGCCAATGGCGGTAGTGTGACCGCCATCACCTTGGGCAATGCCGATTGTGATAAGACCCTGAAGGATGCCAAGGCATTGGGTTGCGATGAGCTGGTACGACTGTGGCAAGATGGTTGGGAAAGTCTGGACTCAAATGGGATTCAGTCGATTCTGGCAGGAGCAATTTCCGATCTGGGTTCTGAGATTGTCTACTGCGGTAAGGCCGCAGCCGATACCGATGCCGGATCCACCGGTCCTGGAGTGGCCGAGAAGTTGGGATGGGCGAGTATCTCCAACGTAGTTTCCGTCTCCTTTGAGGATAGTGGGGTGGAAGCATTGGTGCCAATTGTTGGTGGTCAGGCCAAGGTCGGAATCAACTTCCCCTGTTTACTCACCATCGATAAAGGCCCTAACGAGCCACGTCGTCCAAATGTACGCGGAATCATGATGGCCAAGAAGGCCGAGGTCAACCTCAAGGGTGGGGAAGCCCCAACCGCGACGATTTCGGTCATCTCCAACTCCACTCCACCTGCCAAACCCCCCGGCAAGACCTTCCAAGGGGCTGAAAATGTCCCGGCGGTAGTACAGGCATTACGCGATGAAGCGAATGTGATTTGAGGTGACGAGATGAGCAATGTGATTATCGCAGAAACAAAAGATGGCAAACTGCACCCGGGAACCGCAGAGTTGGTCACTGCGGCGAACACACTCGGTGGTGGAATCACCGTTGTTGTGCCTGCAGGTGATGATTCTCCAGCCGCTGCTGCGGCTGAAATTTCAGGCGTCGAGCGGGTAATCGCCCTGGTCGGTGATTGCTTCGCGTCTTACGATGCCAGCAGTTGGGCCAGCGCCATCGATTCTGCCAGCCCAGTCGGCAATCTACTGCTCTCGGCTTCGGCCGAGGGTAAGGATCTGGGTGCTCGCCTCGCCGCCCGACGCAGTATCTCGGTGGTACAGAATGTTATTGCAATCGAAGATGGCAATGTCACCTATCCGGTCTACTCAGGCAAAGCCCACGAGACCGCCGCACTTTCCGGTGATGCGGTCATCACCGTGCGAGCCAACACTTTCGCCCCTGCGCCCGGCGGTGGTCAGGCCGATATCGGCATCGTCAACCAGAGCGCTGACGTCGCCACCGCGGTGCGCGAGATGCTGGCCAAAGCCAGCGAGCGCCTCGACGTGGCTGAAGCCAATATCATCATCTCTGGTGGTCGTGGGATGGGCAGTCCGGATAATTTCTCCCAACTCGAAGAAATCGCCGATGTTCTCGGCGCTGCGGTCGGCGCCTCGCGCGCCGCGGTCGACACCTGGGATGAGATTCCCCACAGCATGCAGGTCGGCCAGACCGGAAAAACCGTCAATCCTTCCCTATACATCGCGGTCGGAATCTCTGGCGCCATCCAGCACCTTGCCGGAATGCGCACCTCGAAGTATATCGTTGCCATCAACAAAGACCCTGAAGCACCGATTTTCAAGCA
>DARQ01000099.1:14130-14450 GCA_002503395.1 Euryarchaeota archaeon UBA60
GCCGACTACGGCATTGTTGCAACTTGGGAAGAGGTTCTGCCAACCCTGAAGTCAGAACTTCAGTCACTCTTGGCTTGAATCCCCTGAAAACTAGAGGGTACGGTTTAGTTCGATAAAGTAATTGATTATATTAGTAAATTTAGAACTCTACCGGTATCATCGTGTGATAGTCCCGGGTTTAGCATCATCCTCTGCCTAGTATCCGGCAGATGAATTATTCACCTGAGGGTGGAGGACCCGTCATGGAGCGGTGGCAGAAGGTCGGCATCGGACTGACGCTCGCGTTGCTGCTCATACAGATGGGCGTCTGGTTCCCGTCG
>DARQ01000074.1:0-156 GCA_002503395.1 Euryarchaeota archaeon UBA60
ATCGTTAAACTCTGACACGAGAGTGCTGTTGCTATCATAATACAATTTCCAATCAACGTTGTAGGTGTTCCCCATGCTCAGATTGCTGGCGGTCCAATATGCTTCTAGATCCTCAATCGTATCTCTCCATAAAATCTCTCCAGTGATCTCTACCGA
>DARQ01000074.1:344-1563 GCA_002503395.1 Euryarchaeota archaeon UBA60
TTGTTCCGTCACTCTTCCACAACTCATTACCATTGGTGCCATCATTCGCCCAGAAGTAGAGTGTGCTGCCGACCACGGTTAATTCAAGTAGTTCACTGCTTTGGCCGAGGCCGTTGAAGCTACCTGAATTGATGTCCTTGACCATCATCGTACTGGTCTCGTAGCCTGTGCTCTTCCACAACTCGAAACCGTTGGTGCCGTCATTCGCCCGGAAGTATAGCGTGCTGCCGACCGCGGTCAGGTTTGACGGGTCACTGCTGGCGCCACCTGATCCTGGATTGATGTCCTTGACCATCACCGTGCCGGCGCTGGTCCCATTGCTCTTCCACAGTTCGTACCCGTTGATATTGTTATTAGCAACGAAGTAAAGTGTGTTACCGACCGCTATCATATCCGCGTTAGCGAGGCCGTTGGAAACACCTGACCAGATATCCTTGACCATCATCGTGCTGGTTTCGTAACCTGTGCTCTTCCACAACTCCCATCCGTTTATGCCATCGTAAGCACCGAAGTAAAGTGTGTTGCCGACCGCGGTCAACCATTCGGGGCTACTGCTGTTTCCACTGTTGATGTCCTTGACCATCACTGTGCCCGAACTGGTCCCATTAGACTTCCACAGTTCGTACCCGTTGATTCCGTCAGTCGCCGAGAAGTAGAGTGTGTTGTTGATTACGGTTAATTCGCTCGGATCACTGTTGCCAGCATTGGCGGATCCAGAATTGATGTTCTTGACCATTACTGTGCCAGCACTTGTTCCGTCACTCTTCCATAGTTCGGACCCATTAGTGCCGTCATTAGCCCTGAAGTATAGCGTGCTACCGACCGCGGAAAAATATGGTTCGCTACCAATACTGCCACCATCGCCTGAATAGATATCCTTGACCATTACTGTGCTCGAACTGTCCCCGTCGCTCTTCCACAACTCGGCACCGTTGGTACCGTCATTCGCCACGAAGTAGAGCGTGCTGCCGATCGCGGTCAGGTAGACAGGATAACTGTCACTTGAGCCGGAATAGATATCCTTGACCATCATTGTTCCAGAGGCCGTACCATCGCTCTTCCATAGTTCGTGCCCGTTAGTGCCGTCATCCGCTGAGAAGTATAGCGTGCTACCAACCGCAGTTAGGTATTGAGGGTAACCTTGTAATGCACCTGAGTAGATGTCCTTGACCATCTCTGCATCATTGAAATCACCATCATACATCACACCGTTGTTATC
>DARQ01000074.1:1640-2270 GCA_002503395.1 Euryarchaeota archaeon UBA60
GAAAATAACATCAGGATAATCATCAAGAATGATTGCGCATTGTTACTCTTCGCTGAGCGATGACCCCACGAGGACATGTACTTGCGAGAACGATTGATTAGATGAAACCTACTTTTTCTGTTTCAGTTTCTTTTTTCGCTTCGTCCGCACTTTTCCGACCTCGCGATTCAACCTCTCGCGCAGGGCATCGTGCAACCACATCCCATCATCGGTCTCAAGCAGTAATGAGCGCTCGAGCAGACGCTTGGGTGGACTTCCGTCCCAACCGGCGGCTTGCGCCAGTTGCGGCCACGGCACCGGGCGTTCAGCGACCGCCAGTTGGGATAACAAGGCGCGCTCGGGTGCAGGGAGTTGGTCGATTATCTCCTCATCGAGGAAACGCAACCAATCCCCATGCGCGACCTGACCATATAATTCGAGTAGTTCCATCGCCAGAGGATGGCCGCCGGTCACCTTGTGCACTTCTTTGGCCGAAGGTTTCTCCTCACTGCTCATCGCCGACAACCAGTTGCCAAGGGCCTCGACCGACAGACCGGTTATCGCCATCTCATCGACCAAGCCACGGGTATGGACATCTCGACGGTCGTAGAATCCGAGGTCGTAGCGGCTTATCATCAGCAATTGTATCGG
>DARQ01000074.1:2341-12067 GCA_002503395.1 Euryarchaeota archaeon UBA60
AGGATGAACAACCAGGTAGGTGGGGGTGCGCCGGTGGCCGGCTTGTCGCGATACCTTTCGCGCACCGCCTTACCATCGGTCAGGTAGGCGAGTAGGCGTCGGCGCCACGAATCGACATCGAGTGAGGCCCCCGGCAACATCGGCAAGGTGTCCATCAGGTTGTATGGGTCGTGATTCTCATCGATTCCCAAGCGGTGCAGCACGCTGACGGCAACTCCGAGAGGGCGGTCCCAAGGTTGGCATGGATACCAGCAGACCGAGAGTAGTTCCTCCTTCTCCATCATTTCAGTGACCCATTGCGCCGCCAGGGTCGACTTGCCGATGCCGGCAATCCCTGATAGCACCAGTGCCGGCGTACGGTCGATTCGCCACTGATGGAGCCGTGCGAGTTCAGCAGTCCGCCCATGCACATCGCGCGGCGGTGGCGGAGCGGTGTGGTAGGTCGCATGGGCGCCGGCCAGCAGGGTCAACCTTCCAGGCTGTTTCGGCTTACCGCCATCACTGTGGCGAATCGGCCCGAAGCGAATATCTCCGAATACCAATACTCCCTCGTGTTGGGCGTGCATCAGGACCTGTAGTAGTGAGAGGTCAGCCTCGAGCCTATCAGTGGCTTGGCCGGCCTCTAATTCCAGCAGGGTTCCGCGGCGGTCACGAATCAGCAAGGGTATCTTCGCCATCGCTTCCTTGCGCATCTCACCTTCCTCTCGCCCGGTATCTGTCAACTGCCAGGTCTTCTGGCGGCGTGATTCCCCCTTCACCGTGCGCGAGTGCTCGCTGACCAATCCCTGGCGCAGAATGGTTCGCATCGTCCGGCTCACATTCGGCGGGTGCAGAGCGCAGGCCTCGGCTATTCCACGTCGGGTGACAGAATTGGTGACGACATATTTGTCGGCCTGGTCATCATGCTCCAAGAGATGCAGCAGAATGCGGTCGCTGACCGCAACCGAGACCTTTGGCAGTTCGCTCGCCACAATGCCCGTCAAAGTGTAGGTGATGTTGAATCATTCGCACGCTTGCGCCGCAATAAATAGGTTCAAGACCATGCGCGCGGGAGCGAAATTACGCATGTGAAGCGCGCACAACCAAAGCGTAAGGACTAATATCACACGGATATCGGGGGATTATGCGCTCTGCGCGGCCGCTGTTTCGCGTCTCGTCGGTAGCGTTAGTCATGGTTCTGGTTGTATTCCTGCCATTTGCAAGTGCAGTCGACACCGATGGTGATGGTCATGAAGACCATAATGACGACTGCCCGCTGGCGGCCGGCAACAGTTCGGTTGACCGTACCGGCTGTCCTGATGTCGACGGGGATGGTACCAGTGATTGGACTGACCGTTGGTCGATCCCAAGTTCTCATTTTGAAATCGTTCAGACCCTGTCCTCAAGCTACGATTACTACGGCATCGACCATAGCCCGGACGGTGAACTGGTACTCTCTGGTGATGAGAACGGCTGGGTCAGAATCTGGAATACCTCAACTCAGGTGAACATGCTCTCCGACCAGTTGAATGGCGCCGTGGCTGCGGTCGCATGGTCACCGGATGGCAGCATGGTCGCGGCAAGTACCAATCTTGGTAGTGGTGGTGACGATGAGTTACTGATTTGGTGGGCCAACAATATGACCCTACGACACGCCGCAATCAATGTCGATGTCGAATCGGGTAACGATGATGTTCCCGGGAGCATCGCCTTCAACCACAATGGCAGTCTCATTGCGGTTGCCGTCGGGAGGGCTACCAGCAGTGGCACCGACGGTGAAGTGAAGATTATCAATACCTCTTCCGGCCTTGAGGAGATTGCCTTGAACCCCGGCGGGGAAGACCGTTTCGACAGCGTCGCCTGGTCGCCTGATGGTTCGCGAATCGCCTTGGGCGGAAATGATGATATGTGGATTTATGATACCGTTAACTGGCAACAGAATCGCAGCATGACCGGCATCGCCGGGGCCACTATCGCCGACATTGCCTGGTCACCGGATGGTAACTGGATTTCAACCTGTGAATCATGGGGTGGTTCAAATTCAGCGGCCGAGTTATACAATGTTCATACCGGTTCAAGGCTATGGACAAAGACTCACACCAGCAGTTGCATGTCGACCGATTTCTCACCCGACAGTAGAATGGTCGCTTTCGCGATATCCTATTATCAAGGCGATGGTGCCTCAGTGAGAGTATATTCAACCGATAACGGTAGTGCCGAGGATACCTTCTCAGGTCCGCGACCGGGAGGCTGTACCAGTGGTGGTGGCGGCAACCAATGTGGCACTGTGTATGGTCTCTCTTGGTCGTCGGACGGTCAGAGTATCGTCACTGGACATGGTAGAAATGATGAGGGTCTGTACTTCTGGAAAGTCGAGCCCGACCCTGACCAAGACGGGTGGAACACCACCGACCAAGGTGATGGCAGGGTCGACCAATTTCCGATAGATCCTACGCAGTGGAACGATACCGACATGGATGGCTATGGTGATAATCCAGCACCGGCCTTCCAACCCGACTCCTGTGTCACAACCTTTGGCCTGTCTTATCATGACCGCTTCGGTTGCCCAGACAGCGATGGCGATGGATGGTCTGATCCAGATGGGATCTGGAAGGTTGCCGACGGTGCCGATGCCTTCCTCAACGATGTGACCCAATGGCGTGACACCGATGGTGACGGCTATGGTGATAATTACTACTTCATCACCGGCATCCAACCGCTGGAATTACACCTCAATCAATCCGGCGATGCATTTCTGAACGAGGCCACCCAATGGAATGATAGCGATGGCGATGGCTACGGTGATAATTACAACAATGCCTCGTGGGCGAACATGTTCAGATGTACCGAGGAAATAGGCTGTGTCGGAATCTATGTGGCCACCGCGGTAACAGCCGATGCATTCCCTCTCGACCGCTACCAATGGTCGGATTCCGATGGCGACTGGGTCGGCGATAATCCCGATGGACCAATGCCCGATGGCTGCCCCGACCAATGGGGTGATTCGATGATGGACCGGCTGGGTTGCCCGGACAGTGACGGTGATGGCTGGTCAGATCCTGATGGAAATGAAGCCGCTCATCCCAGTGGTGATGCCGATGCATTCCCCGATGACCCGACCCAGTGGCGCGACTCAGATGGCGATGGATTCGGTGATAACCAGAGCGGTAATAATCCCGATGGATGTGTATTTGAGTCCGGTAATTCCTCGGTTGATGTAGTCGGTTGCCCGGATTGGGATGGTGACGGATGGGCCAACTACCCGCTGGGAGATGACCACTTCCCGGATGATCCGACCCAGTGGAACGATACCGACGGTGATGGTTGGGGCGATAACCAGAGCGGCAACTATCCCGATGAATTCCCTCTCGATTCGACCCAGTGGAAGGATAGTGATGGTGATGGTTGCGGCGACAACAAAGTCCTACCAGACGGTGATTGGTGGCCGAATGACCCGACCCAGTGTCGAGATAGCGACGGCGACGGCTTCCCCGACAACCCAGATGGAACCAATGGTGACCAATGTCCGACCGAGTGGGGTCTTGCCAATGAAGATGGGATTCGTGGTTGTCCTGACCGTGATGGCGACGGCTACGTCGACTCGGTCGACATCTTCCCAGATGATTCATTCCAATGGGTTGATGCCGATGAAGACGGAGTAGGAGATAATAATGCTGTGGCCAGCGGTGATGACTGTCTCGATGAGTACGGCACCAGTTCGGTCAGCCCGCTCGAGGGATGCCCCGACAATGATGGCGATGGCTGGGCCGATGAGATGGATGCTTTTCCCAACGACCCACTACAGTGGAAAGATAGCGATGGTGATTCTTATGGTGATAATTATTACTGGGAGAATATGACGGTTGAAGACCCGCTCATCGCCGGCAATTTCATCACTCTACGAGATGAGAGCGGTGATGCGTTTCCCAATGAAGGTAGCCAATGGGCCGACCGTGATGGCGATGGGAAGGGAGATAATCCCAACGGCTCTCAACCCGATGCATTTCCCGACCGTTTCACTCAGGACTCCGACCCGGATGGCGATGGTTATGGCAATAACGTGACCCTGGGCGCATTCCAACCCGATGATTGCCGCACCGATTATGGCACCTCTTGGCGTGATAGTTATGGCTGTCCCGACATCGATGGTGACGGCCAGAGCGACCGCAATGACATCTGCCCTTACGACAAGGATTTCTGGTCTGGCTCAAAGGACCAGTGTGTCATCACCGAGGCTGAACAGGATGAGGTAATGGGCTCGGGCGATGAATCCTTCAGTATCGACCCGATGGTGATTCTCGGTGGGGCTATCCTACTCCTTCTGACCGCCTTGGTGATAATTCAGGTTGCCAAGCAAAGCGCTCGACGCAAGGGTAAGGTCCTGGTCAGTGAGGACGAGTACATCGACCTGAGGACTGACCACAATCGCGAGGAAGAGGAGCGCAAACAGAAGTGGATCGATTATTACGTGTCGCAGGGAATGCACGATAAGGCCAAGGAATTGGGCTGGCAGGATGTTAGTGAATTACCTCAGTGGAAGCAATACGAAATCGAGAAGGCGGCCGCGGCCGAGACGCCGACGATGTTTGACCTCGAGGACCTCTAAACCGAGGCCACGACAAATCTTTACGCCTAAGGGCCTTCTGAAAAACTGCTGTTCAGTGGCTGTGTTCTCGAGTTTGAGTTTTCGCTCGTTGACGCCGAGCCTTGACTGCTAATGAATCATCGAAGGATAAGAACTCCAATCGACTGAATTCTTCCCAATCTCCCGCCGCAACCAGAGCCGTATTTCCCACTAACAATTCACCTACGGTTGTGAAGGTCGGTAAACTGCCATCTTCGAGTGGGTATTGATGGCCGGGTAAGACCAGCCAATCTTCGGGAAATTTTGCGAGAATAGATTTGAGATATATCAGGCTCTCGTGCTGCGCCCGAATATCACCGCCGAACAGGTCAGTACGGCCACATCGACCCAAGAACAGACAGTCTCCCGATAGCACGATTCCATGCCCACATATCGTCACATGACCCGGGGTATGGCCAGGGGTACAATGCACCTCAAAAGTAAGATTTCCCAGACTGAATTCTGAACTGGACAAAGGGGGATTATCCCAGCGGTCGGTATCAGGCCCTTCCCAGCCGCGCTCGGACTCCAATTCGTGTACCCAGACCCGCACTTCGGGAATCGCCTTGAGCAGACCTGCAACCCCTTTGCTGTGGTCCCAATGACTATGGGTGAGAAGTACCGATGTGAGAGTAAATCCGCGCTCGCCGCAGACCCGTGCCCAATATCTGCCGCTGAACGGGTCGACAATTGCTGCTTGGCCTGTGGATTTACAGATTATCAGGTGATTGAGATTGTCCCATCCCCCCAACTGTGCCTGCAGTACAAGCATTTCAGCACCATCATAGATGGTGTCGGGCTGGGGAGAAGGGGACATTTGCACAAATGCCACGTACCGCATGACTTCTAAAGGAAGTCATAGGTTCCCCTGCCGTGAACGGTGCCACCGCGAAGGAAAACCTACCTCGGCGCTCAGTACTTGCGCTGATACTGGCAGCGCTCATGCTGGCCTCAATTCCGGCCCTGGTCTCAGCCGCTGAGGATGAAGGGTTCTCAGTTTCTGCAACCATCGACGAGATTCCGACTCGCGACTGGTATATTGCCGGTGATGAATTGAACATCAGCGTCCTGATTACCAATGGTGGCGATGCCGCTTCGCTTACCAGTAATCCTTCCTGCCCAGCGGTATTGTCGGCATATTCGCAATCCGGCGCCCTGTTGTGGGATGGATTGGAATCTGCCGGATGCCGCCTACAGAGCCGGGGTACCGACTTCGCCGCCGATGAAGTCATCGATTGGGCTGACCTGTCGTGGAATTTCACTGATTCAAATGGGGATTACCTGCCCTCTGGAATGCTCACCTTGGTAGTCACAATTCCTGATACCGACCTCTCCACCAACTCTTCGGCTGACCTCAACTCCCCTTCAGGTATCGAAATCCTGTGGCAGGCGCCGGTTGGAATCGATGCGGCGCTGGAATTTGAATTGGTCGCTGCCGAATCTCCCACAGGTCATTTCAGCAGTGCTGAGGGCTTGTTCACCACGGTCCGATTGTACAATTCCGGAGATTCCGAATTGACTCAATTCACCTCACCGGACTGCAAACTGCGCTTCACCGCATGGCAGAATGAAGTTGTTCTAGTTGACCGCCTTAGCGAGATGCCATGCGACGGGGGATTGGGCGGCGAGGTATTCGCAGCCTCCCAACTGAGTGATTATGGATGGTTGAATTGGGATTTCCGCGGTGTCGATGGCATCGAGGCAGATAGCGGAGAAGTGCTGATCGAAGTCGGATTGCCCGATCGTAGCCGCTCAGCTCAGACCACCGTCACCTACTCCAATCTCGGCGCCCCGGCGGATGCCCAACTTTCTGGCCCGGACTCGCCACTCATACCCGCCGTCATCTTCTCCATCACCGCCAATCAGGATGGAGTCTTCCATACCAACGGAGGTGAATCTCTGGGCTTCACTGGTATCCTGACTAATACCGCCGAGCAGGCTGTGACCGCTTCTTTCACCAATATGTGTCGAATAGAGATTTTCATTCTCAACTCCGATGGTGAGATTGTCTATGACACCCGAGATGGAAGGGAATGCCGTGATATCGACATCGACCACTTCCTTGAGGCGGAAGCACAGTTCTCAATCAATCACGCCCAATGGCCTCTGGTCGACCGCACTGGCTGTGGATTGGTGTCCGGAGTTTACACAGTCGTTGTCGATGTGCCCGAGTTCCGCCTACGCTCGGTGAGCGAGTTCATTCACAGTGATGATGGTGCTGCCATCGCCTGTCTTGGTGATGCTCAAGATGCGGGCACGACCTCTCCCTTGCTTTTGAGTGAGCCAAGCATTGCGCTCGACTCCACTGAGTCGCTGAACATCTCAATCGCCTTGACGAGTGGCGAAGATACCGTCGACCTACTCTGGGTAAGCCCTTGCCGCCTTAGTGTGGATATCGTTTCCATCGACTTACTGGCAGTTGTTGGCGGATTACAGACCTGGTGTGGCGCTGAACCAGCCGAGCGCCTGCGCATCGCCCCATTGGGTGTTGTGAGTGATGAAGCGTTCTCGCTGTTGATGGTCGACGCCGCCGGAGAACCGCTCGCTTCGGGAGATTACCGACTGGACTTCCGCGTCAATTCCCTACCTACCACCGCTTTGCAGTATCAACTGACTTGGCCGCTCGAAGATGATGTGGTCACCGAGACCGAACTGAATGATTCTGGTGATGATGAACTCGCTGAGGAAATCATCCCGACCACTCTCTCCGGGACGTGGATGTATATCACCACTGAGAATGGCGGTTGTTGGATTCTCAATGCCGGCGGCCAAAGCCACCTCTTGCTCGATGCCACCGCGGTCGCACCTTGGATGCCACAACCCAAGACCATAGGCACCTACAGTGTCGTCGACGATGCGCGCAGTGCCCCGGATTGCCCGGAATGGAATAGTCACATCGCCATCATCGAAGTACTGCAAGAGCAGGGATTGCCGACAGAATCCGAGACGGTTGTCGCTAATGATGAACCGGTTGCAATCATTGAGGAGAGCATCATCGAAGCGGTCGCTCCCACGGTAGTAGCAGTAGTGGTTTCAACCTCGTTGTTGAGTCTGCTGGTAATGACTGTGGTCGGTAATGAGTCGTGGCGAATCCCACTCTCCCAACTCGGATTGGGGCTGATTGGCCTGATTGGGCGAACCCACGAGACCAATGATGGAAAGTATCAGCGGGGACGCCTGATGGGATATCTGACAGCAAACCCCGGATGTCACTTCCGCGCCTTGATGGCGGCTCTGGATATGAGCAACGGACAGATTACCCATCACCTTAAGATTCTCGAGGAAGAAAATATCGTCTGGCGGCGCAAGGATGGCCGCCTAATGAGATTCTATCCCGCCACCATCAGTGCCGATACCCCGGTAGAAGATTTGCCGATACCGGCCCTGACCCCCGATGCCAACTCATTACAGGGTAAGATTCTGCGCTTGCTCGACAATGACGGACAGATGGGAACCTATCCCACTCAGCGCGACCTGGCCGACCGTCTGGAGCGTAGCCAACAACTCATCAGTCATCATCTGCGGACCCTGCACAAGTATGGTCTGGTCGAGAAGAGCAGGTCCGGGATGAAGAACCGTTACAAGTTGACTAAAGAAGCGGTGTTCCTACTCAACCAACCACGAATATGAGACGAAATCCACTAGGATTCAAATCCATGCTCGGCTTTGGTCGAGGAGGTTGCTCTCCGAATAGCCCCCCCCCGAAGGTCGAGGGTCATAGCAATACGTGGTTGCCTTCATAGGTGTAAGGGTTGATAAATCCATCATACTATCGCTGCCAACCCAGCCTTGGCGTGCGCTTCATTGAAACGGACGCCTCAACTCGGCTTATCGTAGGAGTGCCTGCAATTCGGTGAATCGGGATGGACTGGAATCCAACACTGCGAGAGCCGCACTGGCAGGCTGAGTGGGAGTCTGAGGGGATTTTCCATAGCCGCATAGAGGTGGGGCGACCCAAGTTCTACACCCTTGAGATGTATCCCTACCCCAGTGGAAAAATGCACATGGGGCATGTCCGCAACTACAGCATCGGTGATGCGGTCGCCCGCTACAAGAGGGCACGAGGTTTCAACGTCCTCTATCCGATGGGCTTCGACTCATTTGGAATGCCGGCTGAAAACGCTGCCATCGCTGAGAAAGGTCACCCTAGAGATATCATCGAACGAAATATTAAGTCGATTACCGAGCAGTTCAAGCGCATGGGTTTCTCCTATGATTGGCGCCGTAAAGTGATGAGCCACGCGCCGGAATACTACCGCTGGAACCAATGGTTCTTCTTGAAATTCCTTGAGCGGGGGTTAGCCTATCGCCATCATGCTCCGGTCAACTGGTGCAATGATTGTGACACCGTGCTGGCCAATGAACAGGTGAAGAATGGCAGGTGCTGGCGCTGCTCCAGTGAAGTCGTGCAAAAGGACATGAGCCAGTGGTTCCTCAAAATCACCGATTATTCGCAGGAATTACTCGATGACCTAGAGAATATCGACTATCCTGAGCACGTCAAGTCGCTGCAGCGCGATTGGATAGGGCGTTCCGAAGGAGCGATGATTCGCTTCCCGCTCGTCGCCGCATCGCCCGACCAGTCCACTCCTGCCTCCGGCCAAGTTGATGGCGATAATCAGGTCATCGCCGCTTTCACCACTCGCCCCGACACGATATTCGGTGTCACCTTCCTCACCCTCGCCCCCGAGCACCCACTGGCTGAAAAATTGGTGGCGGGAAGCCAATTCGAAGAAAAATGGCGAACCATGCGCAACGAGGTGGTGGCGCTGTCCGACTTCGAGCGCGGCATGCTGAAGCAGAAGGTCGGGGTTCCTACCGGTCGTTTTGCCACCAATCCGCTGACCGGTGAAGAGGTGCCCATCTGGATCGGTAATTTCGTCATCGCCGCATATGGTACCGGTGCGGTGATGGCGGTGCCGGGCCACGACCAGCGCGACTTTGATTTCGCGAAGAATTACGACATTCCCATCCGTCAGGTCCTGGTCGAGAAAGCCGACGATGAAGTGGGCGAGATGGCCTCAGCCTACGAAGGATATGGGCCGATGGTAGCATCGCCTTTACCGGGATTCGATGGAAAATCAGGAGAGGAGGCAAATCGGGCAGTCATCGAGTCACTTGAA
>DARQ01000074.1:12181-16715 GCA_002503395.1 Euryarchaeota archaeon UBA60
CGCTACTGGGGCACGCCGATTCCGATAATCCATTGTCCGGAATGCGGAATTGTGCCAGTTCCACAATCACAACTACCGGTATTGCTACCCGATGATGTCGCGTTCACCGGACATGGAAATCCGCTTGAGTCCTCGGACCCCTTCTGCAATGTCGATTGCCCGACCTGCGGTTCCGGGGCGCGCCGAGAAACCGATACCATGGACACCTTCGTTGATTCTTCGTGGTATTTCCTGCGCTTCAGCGACGCCATGAATGACGATGCGTGCTTCGACGGCGAGGTTGCCGATTACTGGATGAATGTCGATTTCTATTGCGGCGGCATCGAGCACGCGCAGATGCACCTGATCTACGCTCGGTTCTGGACCAAGGCCCTGCGAGACCTCGGCTTACTATCGCATGACGAGCCGTTTCAGACGCTGTTGTGTCAAGGCATGGTCAACAAACCGGCTCCTCACTGCAAGCCCTGTGGTATCACTCTCCATGTGGATTTGACCGGAAAGATGTGCCCCCTTTGTGGTGCTGAGTTAGGAATTCGCTCAGCGAAGATGTCGAAATCACTGGGAAATACCGTCAGCCCGGAGGGACTTGTCAGCGAATTTGGCGCCGATACAGTACGCCTGTTCATCCTCTTCGCGGCGCAACCCGAAGCTGGGATGGATTGGTCTGACGAGGGAGTGCTTGCAGCCTGGCGTCAGGTCAACCTGCTACATGGAATCCCCGCCACCATTTCAGAATGGGTTGGAACCGCATCGTCTATCGATGGCTGGATGAAGGCCCGCATCCGCCAACAGGTGCGGCAATGGATGACGGTGATGGATAATGCCGACCTACGTCGAGCGGTGGAAATAAGCCATTACGATTTGGTCAAAGACCTCAACTGGTATACACGCCGAGGTGGAGCAAATCCTGAAGTCGGACTAGACTTGCTGAAGGCGTGGTGCTACATGCTGCAAACCGCCACTCCGCATCTGGCCGAGGAATGGTGGTCGGGTATGGGCACCGGCGGGCTCAACGCCACCCGCGTGATGCCGAAAGGATATGGTAATGTTGAAGCCGGTGACGATGAGATACTGGCCGGCGAGGTCTACCTGCGACAATTCCTTGATTCGGCACGCAATACCAGAAGAATGGCACAGCGCCATCTCGGCCAACCACCAACCAAGGCCATTGCCCAGACCACCGACGACTGGAAGGCGGATTTGGCAGTCTCGGCATTGCGCTTCATCGCCGATGGCGGCGACGTCAAACAATTCCAGAAAGTGCTGATTGCAAAACCATATGCTCAGGGTGAACAAAAGAGCGAAGTCATTACTTTCTGGCGGAAGAAAATGTTGCCTCAGGTGTTCAAATGGTCGGATGAGGAACGGGCTCTACTGCTCGGTGGGCTGGATGAAAGTGCGATTCTAGGCGCCAACTCGGGTTTCATCTGTACTGAATTGGAATTAGAGGAATTCACCGCTTGGAAATTTGGGGATGGTGAGGATGTGGGCGGCCGCGGTGGCTCGGCTTTCCCCTTACGACCCAGTTTGACCTTTGTCCAAAAATAGGACATTCTTGTTGATTCCGTAACGGAATTGCTTGAAAAGGGATGATGTGGTCGCCTATCCCATGCAACTACGCTCGGTAATACTGAATTTATTCATCGCCGCAATGTTGACCTCGACTGCTTGGGCGATGGCAATCGAGTTCTCCTCATTTGAAAAAGACCTCTTCGAAGTTACTCAATCTCGGGATGCCAGCGCCCGCTCACCTCTATCCTGGTCTTTATCTGCGGGTGGTTTTGAGGATGACGTGGTCACTGGAATAGCAACCTCAAGCGATGGTTCAATCTACGTTTCTGGCAACTTCATGTCGAGCATTATGTTTGGTGACGAGGGTGGATTACAGGCGACAGGACTACAATACGATGAGGATTTCTTCATCGCCAAGGCATTCCCCAACGGCACTTGGGATTGGATGGTAGGTGGCGGTACCGACATCGGTGGCGACACGGTAGCCGGAATCGCTTTGGACAGCAATGAAGATATCATCATCACCGGCCTATATTGCTCTGGGACCGCTGGTGAGGCCTGCTCGATGAGCCTTGGAAGCCTTACTGCACTGAGCAAAGGACAGGATGAAGATGAAGGTAATGTCTTCGTCGCTAAATTATCCTCAGGCGGGGCTTGGCAATGGGTAGAATCTGTCGGCACCGTCAATGACGAGATAGCGATTGATGTCGTCGTAGACTCAAATGACAGTGTCTTCGTCTCACTGCTTTTCCGTGGTATGCTGAATGTCGGCTCCAGTACTATTCCTTCGGGGGGGGACTCATACTCCCTTGCGGTCGCAAAACTCTCCAGTTCACTTACCTGGGAATGGGCCGTAGGTGGATTCGCTGCCGGAGATGTCGGTTTCGAGCCATTTGGAGGTCTATGTCTCGGCCCGATGGATGAGGTCTATTTCACTGGCTCCTTCCTCGGTGATATCATGCTTGACCCGATGCCACTAACCAGTGCCGGGGGTTCTGACGTAATCATATCCCATATCACCGATAACGGTTCATGGGGTTGGAGTTACAGTGCCGGTGGGATCGATGATGACTGGGGTACTGGATGTGTTGTCGATAGTAATGGCACGGTCTTCACCACGGGCGCATTCCAAGGCACAGCTAGTTTCGGTAATGCCTCATACGTCGTCAGCAATGGCTGGTTCGACCTCTTCGTCGCCACTTCCGCCGCTGATGGAAACTGGAGCAACGTCATCAGTGCCGGTGGCAGTGGCTATGAATCGATAGACAGCATGGTGGTAACAGCCAATGACGACATCTTGTTGTTGGGTCAACTTTCAAGTTCGTTCTCCCTCGGTAGTGAGAACCTTTCGACCTCTGGGGGCGATGATATCTTACTCGCTATGCTGGACAATTCCGGAAATTGGAACTGGGGTATCACCGCTGGTGGTTCTGGCAATGACAAGGGTATCGGCATCGCTTTGGACTCGACCGGCTCAGCGGTCAGTGTCGTGAACTACCAATTGACCGCAACCTTCTCCGGCGCCCAGAACACCAGTGTCGGCAACTCCGACCTGGCCATCTGGGGATATTCCAAAGATTTGGATGGCGACGGTATCACCGATGGTTCCGACAACTGCCCCGCCGATGCTAATCCAGACCAATCTGACCACGATTCGGATGGTCTGGGCGATGCCTGCGACGATGACCTCGACAATGATGGTCTGGCAAATGATGATGATGATTGCGATATGGGTGCAACCGGTTGGTTTTCAGATAACAATTCCGATCACGATGGCGATGGCTGTCTCGATGCCTCGCTTGAAGACCCAGATGACGACAATGACGGAGTCCTCGACGACCATCCCGACATCTGCCCGAAAGGTCCGGTCGGATGGATTTCAAATGCCAGCAATGACGAAAATACCGATGGCTGTGAAGACGTCGATACCGATGGAGATGGATTGGTCGACCAATTGGACAACTGCGCCAATTTATCCAACCTCGACCAAGCCGACCTCGACGGCGATGGAATCGGTGATGTCTGTGATGATGACATAGATGGTGATGGAATCGACAACGATGTCGATTCCTGTCCGCAGGGATTGCACGGCTGGGTTTCCGGTATCGATAACGATAATGATGCCGACGGCTGTCGTGACGACTCCGAGGATAATGACGACGATAACGATGGCATTCCCGACCTGACCGATGATTGCCCCGATGGGGCGACCGATTGGACCGCGGATATCGCCACCGACCACGATAGTGATGGTTGCAAGGATTCGGTTGAGGATGATGATGATGATGCCGATGGATATGACGACCAGGATGATAGTTGTCCACTTGGAGAAGTCGGAATTGCAGGTCCTGGTCAAGATGTGGATCAAGATGGTTGTAATGATCTGAGTGAAGATGACGATGTCGATAATGATGGAGTTCTCAACGGTGCCGATAATTGCGCTGGAACCCCAATCGGCTCCGATGTCGATACCAATGGTTGCGCCGCCTCCCAGAGAGATGGTGATAATGACGGTGTCTATGATGACGCCGATCAATGTGCCAACACCCCGGCACTTACCCCTGTCGATGTGCTCGGATGTACCAAAGATGTCTCGCCGGGAACCGATGGAGATGATGATAGTCAGACCTCTGGTAGTGACGATGAGGTTGCCGGTGACGGCGGCATCACCGAGGACAATTTGATGTACATTGTAGTGGGAATAGTAGCATTACTGGTTGTCGCCGCGGCGGCGGTCGCATGGCTGGGTAGTAAGACCCCAGCACCTCGACCCACTGGTAAGACTCAGCCCGATGCTTTTGTCGGAGGCGGGGGAGTGGATGAATCTCAACCCTTCGATGCAGATGAGGAAGGGGCTTCTGAGGAAGGGGTTGCTGAGGCTTCGGATGACTATGAATGGACTGACGAGGATTTGCTGAGCGCCGGATGGACGCCGGAACAAATAGCCGCCCGCAGTGAGTGAATACTTGATATCAGTCATCTCAAAGCCAAATCATCACCGCTTATCGCCAACCCATAACAG
>DARQ01000074.1:16861-23578 GCA_002503395.1 Euryarchaeota archaeon UBA60
AAGCGGAGAGCGAGTAGATATGGCGGTGCCCCTCGTACCGCTCTGCTGGAGAGATATGCGGAATATGATGCGGATGCTTGTGCCGCCGCCATCGCTCGTTTTACCCGTAAACCTCTACCCATGGCCTTTCCCGAAAACCTGACTCCACAACGCCATGACCTGGTCTGGAGCAATTCGCCGGTTCCCTTGGCCGATGAGGAGACCGCTTCCAAAGTGGTAATCAAAAGAGGGGAGTTCGGTTATCTACCCGATTCGCGGGTCGAGGACATCGCTCAAGCCCTGAAGGAAAATCAAATCAATACCGATCAAGCGCTTTCACTTCGCTCGGCCCTATTGCAGGAGAAGACAGTCTACGGCCATCACCGCCTACAGCGCCAAGCCAAAGATATCTTGAGACTGTATGAAGAAGGGGTTGGGGTTCTCGACCTGTCGCAGAGATACGATGCCCCCCCAGTGAACACCTTCCGGGCGATTCTCTCAGCCCGCGGGTGGTCTAAAGCGCGCATCAAAGATGCTCTAAAAACCCCTGAGAAGAACTTGTCCAAACGGGATATTAAAGAATTCACCAAGGCCGAGGAAGCCGACCGGGTCTCAAACGTCGACCAGAGTGAGACCCACGACCGGGCCGAACTGTTCGAGGACATCCTCTGCGATTGGTTCAGTGAGAACGGGGTACAATTTCGCCGCCAGAGCGAGATGGTCAAAGAGCAGACCCACGAACACGGACGCCCGATTCGGACGCCCGACCTACTGATTCTCGATGATGTGCGTATCAACGGCCAACCGGTGGCTTGGATTGACGCAAAGCATTTCTATGGTGCCGACGTCTCGTTCCAGCGCAAGAAAACCGGTAAGCAGACTGCACGTTATGTTGAGGAATGGGGGCAGGGGGCAATCGTTTATCGGCATGGTTTCTGTGAGAATGTCCACATTCCGGGAACCGTATTGCTCGATTCCAGTCCGCTCGACCTGTCGCGCCTTTTTGAGGATTGAGCGGTCATTCCAGTTTAATGATGATTTGCTGGCCATTTGCAAATATGTGGTTCTCATAATCCTCGACCAATACTCCATCAACAGTCATTGTGATTGATTCACCTTGGCCGACAGTAGCATCCATCAACTGAGTTTCACTCAATGGCTCGTCCCAGATTGTGAAGAAGTGTTCGAGGCGCGCTTCCATTTCCCCTGGTGTCTCAATATGCAAGGTACCATCATCGCCATGGGTATGGATTCCACTCATGCAGGTCGAAGTTACTCCGGTGCCTGACGGGATTGCTCGGTCATCGCCACGAATACTGATCTCAAGATTTGTGTGGTGGTGGGTAAGGTCCTCGGAATGTGATTGTAGACAGACATCGAGAATACGATTATCTTCATCACTCCCTATATCCCCTACATCATCCTCTTCATCTTCTTGCGACGACAATTGTGCGCCAGCGATGATGAGTGCTAGGCCGACCATTGTTACGACCAGTATCCAACCCATATTAGCCATGTCATGCCGACCTCGCCACCATGGATAATATCATCCGCTCAAATTGTTGTTCGCAGGTAATTCAAACCTAGTGCATCCAACTGTGTGGTAATACATCGGACATCGGATTCACTTGGACTCATCTCAAGTGATAGCGGGAGGATGGCAACACTGGTGCCGAGCATGCATAATCGCGCCACATGACCTTCGGACTGGCCACTCAAAGTGAGAACTTCCTCAACTTTGTTCAACAATCTTTGCCGGGTCTCCTCACCATGCAAGCCCGATATCTCTGCGAAGTTGGCTGATTCATGCAGTAGTTCCGGCCACTTGTTCTGATCCCATTCGCCCTGCCGTAAACGGCTGACAGCATCCTCACCAGCGGCAGAGATTCGCACTTTCCAAGCCGCATCGTCAATGTAATCTCCGGTATGTTTACCCACCTCACCCCATACCAGAATGGGCGAGAGCGTAGCATCAAATCCAACCACTTGACCATACTCACCCGGTGCCCCCGGCTCGAGTCGAAGTTCAATCCCCCCCGCTGATAATGCCAGAACATCGCCCAGACCCGAAGATAATCGACGCTCTGTACGGTGGGCAACCAAGCTCGCAAGGTCGTACTCTGTCGGCGGGTTATCGGCGTCGCTCGCAACACCTCCTATACCGCCCTCCTCTTCCGCATCGGTAATTCCTACCGCTCCAATCAGCGCCCGCGCTGCTGCCAACAGACCTGCAGCCGACATCCCGAATCCTTGACTGCGCGGTAGTTCCAACATCACCTTCAGTTCGATATCGTGGCCGGAAACGGAAAATTGCCCGCTGGACTGTAACTCTTCTAGTAAGACCAAATACGGTTCAATACACTCAATCGGTGCGACAGAGCCATCGTAGTCGAATACCGCGATGTCGACCAGCGGTCCATCATCTGGGTGCTCACCACCTGATGGCAGGTTGATGTTGACGCTGACCTCGGCGCCCTGTCGGAGACAGAAACCGGCGCCGCGACTACCTTGGGCATCGGGATTTTCTGCATCGTCTTGGATGCTGAAGATAAGTGTAACATGCCCACCGGCACGCGCTACCGCATTGTTCACTCATCCCACCTGCCGGATGGTTTGTACTGAGAATACTAGGACTTACCGACCCTTGAATGCCCGAGGAGGTAAGGCCATGGACGGAAAAAGTGTTCAAGCCAATGCTAGGTCAAGTTCGTCGGAGATGCGGTCGAAGCGAGCCGAGAGTTCCTCGCAGGCCCGGTTGAATACCTCTTCTGGTTTGAGGGCGCCATCGGTCTCGTAGGTGAACACGAACTCGCCGGCGACTTCCTCCAATACGATGGCATCGCCAAAGTCGGTGTCGCGGTTGGTGCCGCGGCTGACGTGTGCCAGGGCGCGGCGGATTTCCTCGACCGTGTCGATATCATCAATCAAGCCATCCTTGCCGAATAATTTTGCATCGATGGCCCGCCCATCCTCGGTGGTGAGGTCAAGGTCGAAAAGTACCTTTGACTTCTTACCCTTGGTCATTAATCGGGCAACTTCACGCTGATAGAAGGTGACGCCGGAGGCGGGGATGAACTTGGCGTGCTCGCTTCCGCGTCCGATTACCGCATAGGCGTAGAATTCCAGATATTGGCCACGAATCACAGTGGTCAGAGGGATGCCCTTGTATTGTTCGGGAATCTGCAGGTCAGCCTCGCCGAGAACGTTGAGGTCTCCGGCTCGCACGACGACAAATTCTTCTTCGCTGTCCTTGGGGGGTCCGCGCACACTGCAGTGGTAGATTATCTGCGAGGCAGGACTTCCCCACTGGTCCTCTGGCAAGCCTTCGTTAGCTGGGTCTTCCTCCGGGAAACAGAAACGATCGTAGTAGGTTGGAATCGGTAGCATCGCCAAGCGATGGGCAATAACTTCGTCGGGAAGAACGTTGACCGATTCGTAACTCTCGCCATTATCTTCAATCATGCCCATCTCAAAGCGCACTCGGCTGATTGCCATCTTCGGCACATCTGAGAGAATGGTGCGGCGCAATGCGTTGACCTCAGAAGTTTTAGCATCCTTGAGAAGGAGTTGAATCTGATTGCCTTCGTTCTTAATAATCTCTACCTTCATAATAATTCCTCCACTCAAACTCGGCGACCACGGCGACCACCCTTCTTTTTGGTACCATCGTGTGGTATAGGAGTTACGTCTTCGATTCTGGTAATCGACATGCCGGCACGGGTCATCGCTCGTATCGCCGCTTGGGCACCGGGCCCAGTATTTGGCGACTTGTTGCCACCCGGGGCGCGATACTTGACGATTACTTGGGTGAAATCGCGCTCTTTGAGCATGTCAGCGAGACGCTCGGCGGCACGAGTGGCGGCGAACTGGCCACCGCTGTCCTTGCCACTCTTGACCATCTGTCCGCCACTGCACTTGGCAATGGTTTCGGCACCGGTCAAGTCGGTAGCGGTCATCAATACGTTATTGTACGAACTGTAGATGTTGACTATGGCTTTACGGGACATCACTTTTCACCTCCTTCCGGTGCTGGTTCAGCGGCTGGTTCAGCGGCCGGCTCGGCGGCTGGCTCGGCGGCTGGCTCGGCGGCTGGCTCGGCAGGTATGGTGCTGTCGGCCGAAGGTGCGGCGGCGGCGCGCTCAGCGATGACTTCGGTATCGCTCTTGACGAAAACCTCGCCCATCTCGACCGGTTCTTCCTCGCCATATTCAACGGTCGAGCGCAGGGTCTCGATATCTTGGCGGATACTATGATTGGGATTGGATATCACTGAGCGACCGACGTAGGTGATTCCCTCCTCCTCTTCGCGGCTGACCGGATAGGCCGGAATGGTGACCTTTTGCTCGCCGATGGCGATATGGCCGTGGGTGATGAGTTGGCGCGCCTGCTTGTGTGAGACTGCAAGTCCCTTCAAGCGCACCAGAGTCTGTAGACGGCGTCCGAGCATGTCCTCAACCGACAACTCGAGAATATTATCCATAGTTGCACCGTCTGGAATCAAGCCTTTATTGTAAAGCGAACGTAGCAGGTCATCGTGCTCACGCGTCAAGTGCGTATCGGTCGAGGCGGTGCGGCCGATGAGTTTCATCGCTTGGTGGCGGTGGCGACGAAGAGCTGAGTTGGCCTTCCATATCTCACGGACGTTCTTCAGCCCGTGATTGGCCTTGATGGCGTGCTCTTCCTTGATTCGAGCACTCTTCCAAGGATGGGTAGGTGAATCGTACTTCTTGCGAGAAAACTTTGGATGACCCATCTTATCCCACCTCACTTACTTCTCTGCACACCGAGGGTAAGACCACTGCGGCCATTACTGCGGCCGCGCTGACCGCGCACCTTGTTACCGCTGGCGTGGCGCACACCACGGTAGGCCTTGGTCGCTCGCAGACGTCCAATATCATCATTGGTGGTCAACTTGACATCGATGCCGAAGAGATGGTAATCATCCCCGGTCTCAATATCGCGCTGCCGATTGAGCATCCAATTAGGTGTATTCTCGGCATATGATTCGATGATGCCGCGAAGGGTTTCCTGTTCCTGCGCGGAAAGATGACCGGCCAACTTCTTCGAGCTCAGCCCGGATATGGCACAGATAGTTGAGGCGGTGCGGATGCCGATACCTCTTACCGAGGTCAGCGCCACCGCCAATGTTTTCAGGCCGTCCACATCGCTGTCGGCTATTCGAATAATGTAGGAGAAATCGTCTCCTAACTCGCTATCCTGCTTTTTTGACACTCGACAACCTCTGGCTTCTCGGCGGTGAATTCTACCTACGGACTACGTCCGGCCAACCGCCCGACTAAAACCCCCTATATCAAGACCGCGATGTGGAAATGCGATATCACGGCGCGGGAAGGCGCTCAGTTGGCAGGTTTTTCAGGCCCACCCCAGCGCTTATTCGCGACAGATGAAAAGCCGTGAGGAGGATGGGTCACAGAGTACGAATCCTGGGCTTACCCCTCCTTTGTCGCGCAGCATTCTGTGTAGAGCAGCCTGTACTCGCGGTTGGATCTCAGGGTCGAGCGGCGCCCGAATCGTCACCGGGTGCAACTTGTTCTCAACTGCGATATCGACTAGCAATGGGACGTTTTCAAGAGTGATATCCATGCTGATTATTGCAACAATCTGCCCGCTGGCCTGCACCAGCAGTGATTCGCCTTCAGGGTCAATTTCCAACTGCCTGGGATGGGTTATCACCGGTCTCCGCCCCTCTCTCTCCAACCACCTGAATCGCTCTTGCTGTGGCAATACCGTATCCAACCATGGCTCCGCCAATCCACTCGAGACCAGGGCTGCATCGAGAATAGTCAGGTATTCTCCGACCCGAGGGAGTGACCGCGCCGAGCCTTCGGATGGTGAGGACGGCTCGATGGTTGATGAGGAGGGGTCGGTGCGGGTTTCACCCCTGGTGTGTGAATCAGCCACGATTATCGCCGCTTGCTGCGATTGTGGTGGTATCCTGACGTAGCGTGTCTCGACCCCCGGACTTGAGGCCGCGCCGAGCCATAATGAGAGACGATCGATGCGCCCACCGCCACGTGAAGTCCATTCCCAGGTTTTCNNGTGTGAATCAACCACGATTATCGCCGCTTGTTGCGAGTGTGGTGGTATCCTGACATAGCGTGTCTCGCCCCCCGGGCTTGAGGCAGCGCCGAGCCATAATGAGAGGCGGTCGATGCGCCCACCGCCGCGTGAAGTCCATTCCCAGGTTTTCGCCACTCCCGGCCACTGTGTTTCGACCAAGGCCTCGACCTCAGAGCACTGTGAATCAGATAATCTGGGCGAGAGGTCGAGCAATAGCGCTGGGCCGCGCTCGGTCAATGAAAGGTGTTCGGCCCAGGCGCTGAAAACCTCGTCGAGTTGTGGTGACATTTCATCCAACCCATGTGTCCGACTGTTCTGCGGCCGTGCCGGGTCGAGTTGCAGTACACCTATCGTCACCTCTCCTACCACGGCCATCGCCCCCTTGGAATCGGTGCCATCACCCACAATTACCCGCGATGATTGGAGCCACGGCGCTTCCTCACTGCGGTCAAAGGTCCCGACTCGCCACATATTGGCAGCAGCCGAGTGTGCCACCACTTCATCGGCCTCGATGCCCAAGCCAGCCCTTTGTGTCGCCAACATATGCGCTACCAATTGAATCCCTGAGCCGCATGCCACATCGAGTATCACCCCTCCGGGTAATTCCAATTCGGCCAGCCGGCTGGCCCGTTCAAGCGCCACCTGCCAAGGGGTTGC
>DARQ01000074.1:23701-23962 GCA_002503395.1 Euryarchaeota archaeon UBA60
CTCGCCTCCGTGCTGAGGAGAAATAACCCGGTGTGTCATCGAATCACTCGGCTATGTCCGAAAGGCGTATCAGCGCCTCAAATGGTATCCCAGCAGCGGCGAATGCTTCGGCCCCACCTTCCTCGCGGTCGACCACAGTGATGACGGCAATGACTTCGCACGGAGTGCTCTGATGTAATTGTTCGACCGCTTTCAGGGCCGAGCCGCCGGTGGTCGTAACGTCTTCAAGCACGACGATTTTTCCACCACCCATTATTCCAC
>DARQ01000074.1:24077-25662 GCA_002503395.1 Euryarchaeota archaeon UBA60
CTCCAGCGGTAGCCACAGCGATTGCGGTCAACGGTACCGCCCCCAGTTCGAGACCGCCGACGAAATCCGGTGCCAATGCATCGAGGCGCATATTGAGCAATTCACCCAATAGAACACTACCCTCCGGATGCATCATCACTGGTTTCAAGTCGAAGAAATGCGGTGATTGCCGCCCGCTTGCGAGGGTGAATAACTCGCTATCGGAATGCATGTAGGAGAGTTCCTTGACATACTCTAGCAAGCGCTGCCATGCCGGCTGGCTACGCAATCCATCCTCAACCCCCATTACTCTCCCAACCTCGGTATTATGGGGTGGTGAATGAACCTTATCGCCTTGACTGTTGCCACTGTTGAAGTGTCGGGGTGGTCGCTAAGATGAGGAATAGTGGGTGACGCAGGGATGATAAACGGCCGTCATCGAACACCTTGAGCAAGGCTGGAGAGATTCAATGTCAGGACGTGATGAACTTCTGGCTCGCGACGGAGAGCGCTTTGCCAAGGAAATCGAGAACTACCAGATCTGGCTCGATGAACACGCCGAAGAATGCTATCAATTGGCGCAAAGGGCGCGCCAAAAGGGGCTCGACCACACCTTGGAGGTTGAGATACCGCGCGCCTCTGACCTTGCCAGCCGTACCGAAAAACTGCTCATCAATCACCTCGATGGAGTCGAGATTGCCGACGATATCCGTGCCATGCTCGAGACGCATGACCGTGAGATTACGGCGATAACCATGGCACAGAAAGTGGCCCGCCATTTCCGCGAGGAGGGACATGATACCGTCAAGTCAATCGATGTCGGCCTGAGGGTCGGCTTGGCAATTCTGACCGAAGCGGTACTGGTAGCTCCACTCGAAGGAATCAGCGAGGTCAGGATCTTACACAATATCGATGGCTCACCTTTTCTCAGTCTGCATTTCGCCGGCCCGATTCGTGCCGCCGGTGGCACCGCACAGGCTCTAGCCGTACTCATCGGCGATATGATTCGCCGAGATCTGGGCATCGGGCCCTACCTTCCGACAACCCCTGAGGTTGAACGAGTTAAGGAGGAATTCGGCCTCTATCGCGGAAATCTACAATATCGCCCACCCCCGGATGAGATCGATACCATCGTTCGAGCCTGTCCGGTGATGATTAATGGTGAATCGACAGAATCTATCGAATGCAGTGGTTTTGGTGAGTGTAGAAATGTCGACGAGGCGCGTATTCGCGGCGGCGTCCTGCTGGTTATCGGTGAGGGGTTATGCCTCAAGGCACCGAAGATCCAAAAGCATACTGAGCGCTTGAGAGTGCCGGGATGGGAATTCATCTCGGCTTTCGCCGCCAAGGGTGGCGATGATGCTGGTAACGGTGTTCAAGCGCGTCGGCAAATCAAGCCGGTGCGCAAATTCATGAACGATATCATCGCCGGCCGCCCAGTCTTCGGTGAGCCCTCGAATCCCGGTGGATTTCGCCTCAGGTATGGTCGGCCGAGGACCTCGGGGCTGGCGGCGGGCTCACTGAATCCGGTCAGCATGCGAGTGATGGACGACTTCCTCACGGTTGGCACGCAAATGAAGATCGAGCGCCCCGGCAAAGCCTGTGC
>DARQ01000074.1:25776-28921 GCA_002503395.1 Euryarchaeota archaeon UBA60
GTGGGGGGCGAGACCCTGACGATTTGGGATAATGGCGAGTTGGTACTAGGGTTCGGTGAATTCCTTGAGAATAACAAACGATTGGTTCCCTCGGCATATAGTAATGATTGGTGGGCGAGCGACCTGCTGGATGCCCTGGACGACAAGGGCTTGCTGGACTTCATCGATATCACTGGCCTCGCGCAAGATGAGTTGCCGGATGGTGCCCCGGCAAACCCTCCTGGTGGAAGTGTCGAGATCACCCGCAGGAAGTGGCATCAATTCCTACGGGCGCTACGTCTGAACTGGCCTCAAGCCAAGGCGATTTCCCAGAGGTTCGCCACCTCAATGCCACCACCGCATAACCCTTGGTGGGCCGACCTGCCGCTGGAATGGATAGAACCAATATTAGCGATACTGCAGAAATCCCATGTCGAAGATGGCGTTCTGCGAATTGTCGGTGGGGTGAAGGGTTGGGACCCATCCCCATTACTACAATTTCAATTTGAGGAGTTTCAAGGTGAGACCCCGGGCCCTGAAGTGCATCTGTGTGAACCACTGATTGACGACAAAATCGCAGAAAGGGAGACCTTGCGGGTACACGGATTGCCCAAGGCGACAGCGCTGGTGCTGGGGCTTGCCCACCACCATGACGACGATGACCTGCTCATCACTTCGGGGTGGGAAGCCTTGCTAGAAGGATTGGGGCTCGGCCTACAGAAGGGTAAGGTTGAGCAGATTGTCGATGCTCGTATTCACCTGCAGGCACGCAGTGAAAAATTGTTGCAGGTCGCTGCATTGCTCAAGATAGAAGAGGTGCGTCGCAGCGCCTTGGATGCGAAGAAGGCGCAGATTCGTATCGCCGCAGAAACCGATGCTCGACAAAAGGGCTACAATATCGGGGACACCGAGCGAATGGGCAAGGAAGCGATGGATGAAGTTCTCGACCCGGGGCCTGACAACCCTTTATTGCTCGATGAATCTTTTTCCCTGGAAGATGAGCACCGAGTAGATGGCGCTATGTGGTTGGTACGAAAAACCAGCGACCTGCGCTGGGAGCATTCGGCGCCTGTGCGTATCGGCACCAGAATGGCGCGGCCGGAAAAAGCGGCGCCACGTGAAATGCGCCCGGCGGTTCATTCACTCTTCCCCATCGGCATGGCCGGTGGGCCTCAACGAAGACTTGCTGTCGCCGCCGATAAGGGTATTTTACGAGTTCAGGTACGCAAGCGATTCTGCGTAATATGTGATGCAGGCTCAGGCCTGCTCACCTGCATCGCCCAAACCTCTGCTGGAGAGGTCTGTGGTGGGCGATGCGAGCCACGCACCGAGGCCGAAAACAGTACCGCCCGTCGAATGGGAGTGATGCAGTCACTACCGATTCAGAATATCATCGATGCGGCGAGAAACAATCTCGACATCCGTATGCCGCAAATCGTCAAATGCGTCAAGGGGTTGATGTCCAAGGGCCAGACCCCCGAGGCTTTGGAAAAGGGCATCTTGCGCGCCGCACACCGACTCCCGGTATTTCGTGACGGTACCATTCGCTTCGATATGTCCGATGTTCCGATAACCCATTTCCGCCCTAGAGAAATAAATGTCACCATCGAGCGCTTACGCCAATTAGGGTATACCATCGACGTCGATGGGCAAGAACTTCGCGATGGTGAGCAGGTGGTCGAACTCTACCCGCAGGATTTCATCGTCAGCAAGCGGGCCGAAGATTTCCTCCTGCGCACAACCCAATTCGTCGACGACCTTTTGGTGCGATTCTATGGCCTTGAGCCATTCTACAATTGTCAGACCGCCGACGACCTCGTCGGTCACCTGATCATCGCCATAGCTCCACACACCAGCGGTGGTGTGCTATCACGAATCATCGGTTGGAGTGATTGTAGCGGTGGTTATGCCCACCCCTTATTCCACGCCTCAAAACGCAGAAATTGTGACGGTGATGAGGATGCGATAATGATGTTGCTCGATGGTCTGTTGAATTTCAGTCGCGAGATTCTCCCTGCCAACCGCGGTGGCCAGATGGATGCACCACTGGTTCTGACCACGCGCATCAACCCGACCGAGGTCGACAAAGAAGCGCTCAATGTCGATTGTGCGTGGTACTACCCCAGCGCCTTTTACGAGGCCACCCTCTCCCAACCCCAACCCAAAGAAGTGCTCGACTTGGTCGACATAGTCGATATGCGCATTGACACGCCCCTGAGTCTGCGCGGTTATGGCTACACCCATGATTGCCATTCATTGGATGCCGGCCCGGCACTATCAGCATACAAGACCCTTGAGACCATGGTCGACAAGATGAACGGACAGTTGGAGATCGGCCGCAAACTCCGCGCCGTCGATGTGCGCACCGTCGCCAGCAGTGTGGTGCGCTCGCATTTCCTGCCCGACCTACGAGGAAATCTCGTGGCCTTCACTCGACAGAAGATTCGCTGCATGAAATGCGCCCATTCATATCGCCGCCTACCATTGGCGGGGAAGTGTATCCAGACTAAGAAGGGCGGCGATGCTGCGGCCGGCGTAGGACTGGGAATCGAGGCCGATGATAATCGACAATGCGGCGGGAATCTGGCCCTTACCGTCACTGAGGGTGCGGTGCGGAAATACATTAACGTCACCGGGCACGTCGTCAATACCTATGGAGTGGATAATTATACCAAACAGAATATCGAATGGTTGGCAAAATCGGTCGAGAGCCTGTTCAACAATGACCGAGCGCGGCAAGCATCGCTGTTCGACTTCATCTAGCCCCTTTCCATCCCGTCATTCCAGCCGCTAAACGAGCCCGCCAGCCATCTCCTCAAGCCAGCCTGACTAGTTAATCGTCCATCAGGTCGTAGATGTCGCCGACCCGTTTTATTCTCTCATCCCGCTCGAGTGGTCCGCGCAGACCTGCCATCGTGCCTTTCGCCAACTCATCCAGTTCCCCCATCTGTTCCTCGGCGAGTTCTATCTCAGCGGTCTGGTCATATTCGGACAACTCTGGTATCTTCTTACCGACCTGTGAATCGTCTTTGGGTTGGTCGACGAAGCCAGCTAAACTCATCTCACTCACCTCGGCCTGAATCCGGTCTTCCTCCTCCATCTCGGAATGGACTTGCTCCCAGACTCCCTTCTGGGCGATTTTGTGCTGGGCGGTCGGCTCGCTCAG
>DARQ01000074.1:29036-30653 GCA_002503395.1 Euryarchaeota archaeon UBA60
GCGACGACCAATCCTATCATATGCCCCTCGAATGAAATCGATTTCCACACCTTGAGGTGTAGATTCTGTTCGAAATCTGCACCGCTGTCCTCGGCCGTGAGAATCTTGTAATCCCCGGGCTCCAAGGAAAGGTCAAAACCACCACAGTCGCCACCCGACATACCATTCCAATCGGCCACCACCAAGCCACTTTCATCATATAATGCCCACCAGATTTCGACACTGGAATTATTTTGCCCGATTACATTTGAACAAGTGAACAAAACCGGCATCGATTTTCCGGTCGCGGTGATATCGGGAACTTCGAAATAGTGACTACTGTGAAAGGCTGTATCTAGATCGTTGACCTCCCGCGTCGCCGACTGGGAGGTGACCAATAGCCAGCCAGCCTGCAAACCAACGAGGAGGAAGACCGCGGCGAGGGTCGCTCGCCGCAGGCGCTGGTGCGCCGCGGCCAACTCTTCTCCATCATCACTGCTCGCCATCACCGAACCCCAGATGGTCGAGTATCTTAGCCATCCACCCCAATTTGCGTCGCTTGATGGCTTCGTCCGAGACTGCCGACCAGCGGCCGAAAGTGTGCTCGTCATAGCCGACCAGGATCAGACGCTCAAGAGTCACCCCCATGGCCAACAGCAGACAGACGGCCCGGTCACCATCGGTGAACCCCCCAGGGTTGTACATCCCTTCCAAAACTTTTGATGTCTGGTGGGTGAGAAAAATCGCTGGCGGCCGTGCAACACTCCAGCGCTGGAGAGTAGACTCCACTTGAGCGCGATTATCGCCGTGTGCATGCAGTGCTATGGGGACTTCTCTCTCAACCGCAGATTGCAAATATGGCCAGCCATCGGCATCGCTGACCACCAAGGCCAGCCGGTCCCAATGGTCGCCCGCAGGGTCAAGTTCAGCGAGGATGCCGACACTTCCATCGGCAGCGACGAAATGGGGGTTGAGGTCGTGCAATAGTTCCATGTCTTGCACTTCGACCGCGGCCCCGATTACGACGACTGGGGCTTGATCAGAGAGTAATTTGTCGCGTACTGCAGTTAGCGTATTCAAGCGGTTATCTGCCGACCACATCGGATGTCTCTGAACCGCTTCGCGCACTGCCACAGCGCTGTCGAGGTCATCGTCCTCGCGCCATCCGAAGTCAGCGCGAATCTGCTCCTGCACCGCGACCACCCAAGCAGAAACCGCGGCGAGCATGCCTGCGCGAGTCGCACATCCCTCATCATCAGTACTACGGCGATGCTTCAAGAACCCTCGATACCTTTGCTCACTCATGCCAATGCCGCTGCAGGAGCCGGTCATCGAAGATGACGTCATCTTAGCGCGCTATCCCTTTCTACCCCAGTCCAGTGATTATCAACGCCGGCTCGCCGGTGAGAACGACATTACCCTCGATGTCCTGCTCGCCTCCGAAAGAATGGAGGAGACCCGTACCCGGGGACGTCTACGGTTGGTCGAGTCGATCAGTAACAAAGGCGGTGTGGACGCGATGGCGATGCGTGATATCCACACTGAAGAGGGACGATTATTGGAATCATTCTCCTACTCCTATGCTAGACTAGTCGTCTGCGCTTCCGAGCAAGAGGTGCTGATCTCCCGCTGGGCGCA
>DARQ01000074.1:30821-34944 GCA_002503395.1 Euryarchaeota archaeon UBA60
CGAGGTGGGCTCAGTGATGAGGTGTGGCAGATAGGGATTGCTGATTTCATCGAGATCTGCCCGCGCATCACCGGCGAGCGCTGGCGCCTCATCAACCACGATGTCAAAGATGGCAAGGTGATCTTGGGCGACCGTCGAATGGGTAGCCAGCAACAACTCGCCCGCCTGTTGCGCGAACGTATCAAGGAACAGATAATGGCCGATGCACTGCGACGGATGACCGAGGTCACAGATGATCTCGCGGTACGATTGGCCGAAGCGGTCGGAATGGCTACCACTCTGATTCAGCAAGCCTCGAGTGAGCGCTTGGAGTTGAGCGGAGTCGAGCAGGATGATTGGCCGCCGTGTATGCGCAAAGCGGTGCGCGAGTTGGAGGCCGGAATCAACGTCAACCACTTCGGGCGGCTCTTCCTCGCCTCGATTTCGGCCACCATTGGCCTGACAGAGGAAACCTGTGCAGGATTCTTTGTCAATGCCCCGGACTACAATCCCGAAACCACCTCCTATCAGATAGGCCATGTCTTCTCCCGCGCCTACACTCCGGCGGGGTGTGCCAAACTCAAGTTGAACGCCTGTTGTGCTGTGCAACCCGGCGATGACCGGTTGTGCGACCAACCGTGGCTCGACCACCCGATGAAGTATCTGCGCTCACAGCAGCGCTGGCGAATGCGCGACGCCGCCGCTAAGGCAGATGAAGAAGACAGTGTCGGCCAGAGTGATGCCTCCTCCGAAGGCCAAACGTCGTAACAATACCGTGTGGCCTTCGGTGGACAACTTTCATGGTTCTTCATCAACTGAGGTCGAGATATGAGCCAAGCAAACCTGACGATTGAAAATACTCCGCAATTACTCATGTTCATGCGTTTGTGGATGTCTAGTGGCCTGATGGTCCTCACTACCGTCGAAGGAATTTGCCAAATCAGCAGCGACAAGAAAATCGAGTTGCCCGAAATCCAAGGAAGGGATTTTTCCAGCGAATTACGTACTTTTTACACTGCTTTCGGCGAATTAATAGAAAGACTCGCTTGAATCGAGGCCGTCGAGGCGATGGTTGATATTGGAGGGGGGGTTACGCTATTCGAGCCAATGGCAGGAGGTGGAGTGTATCGTCCGAACAATAGTATTGACTGTCGACCGCGATAATGACCTCGGGATAAAAGCCGCCATACGTGGCCCGGTGATTGGCCGGCGAAGCGTTTTGACCGCTGCTCTCAAGTTGGGCATTGCCGACCCGGAGGAAAGCGATACCAATGCGATTCTCGGAGCACTGCATCAACACGATAACCTCGCCGAAAGTAGTGAGAGTGGAGACGCGGTGGAAGTAGCAATCCTGACCGGCGACGAGAAGGTCGGTACCCGCTCTGACCGAGCCATTGCGGCGCAGCTTGAAGAAGTGGTTTCACAATTCCAGCCCGACCGGGCAATCCTGGTGACCGATGGAGCCGAAGATGAGTCAGTACTACCAATTCTTCAAAGTCAGGTACGAATCGACCACGTGCAGAAGATCATCGTCAAACAATCTAAGGGTATCGAAGGCACCTACTATTACATCGTAAAAGCACTTGAAGACCCGAAGTGGCGAGCCAAGATGCTGGTGCCTCTTGCCATTGTGCTGATGATTTTCGGCCTCGGAATCATGCTCCCCCCCGCATTAGGTGGTGATATTCTCATCGGTGGACTACCTTTCTTCGTGGGATTCTGGCTCCTTTTCAAGGGCTTGGGATTGGAGGCGAATTTCGCCCGTGTGATGTCTGAGATGCGCGAGAATACCGATGCCGCTTTCTTCTCCTCATTGATGTGGGCCGGGGCGGTATTCTCGTCGGTATTCGCGGTCGCCAATGCTTTTTCAGAATATAATGATGAGTTGGAGGCGGGTTCTCGCAGCAGTGTGCTCTACCTCTCTTCCTTCCACAGTGCCCTGGCTTGGGTTGTCATCGTTTTCTTTCTTATTATCGGTGGCCTGCTGCTATTGCGCCTGCGGCGAGGACAAATCTCAGGCCGTGCTTTCGTGCTCGCCGCCGCAGGAATGGTCGTCTATTCATTCCTCAACACCGGGCTGGAAATCACCATTCAAGTTCTCAAGGGCTCGAAGTATGAATTCGATGTAAGACGAATCCTGGAAGATGGGACCGTGCCTATCGCGTGGCTGTTCGTACTGTGGTTCACCATGCTAATCGTCAAGACCTTGCAACAACGGCAATCGAGTTCGGAGAAATACTGGGGAATCTAGAGAGTGGCCAGTTCCTCGACCCGATGGTTCATCAGGCCAGAACGGCGATTCAGGTGGCGAAAACTACGTTAAAAGATACCACTAATTCTCGAATAGAGATACGGTAGCGCAATTCGGGCAGGTGACCTTGATTGGCCGGGTCGAGGGAATCCCCAGCGGAGCACTGCAGGTTGGGCATAGTATGGCCTGGGTAACCCCAGATTGACGCTCGCCGCCTTCGACGCTGGGGTCGTAGCGCATCCGTAATTTAGACGGGTCGTCGATATATCTGGGCGAAGTGGCAACAAATTGCTGGTCTGATTTGCCACTCTGGCCTGCTTCCTCACCGGGAATGAGAAAACCATCCATGTCATTTCCCTGTGGCGATGGTACCTCGGGAATAGGCGTCGCGCCGCGCTGGATGAATGCCTGAAGTTCAGCCTGAAGTTGTTCGACTCCGACGCCTTGCTCACGAGCGATTTTATCCATCGCCAGCATCTGGTCATATCCATCCATGGTGTGCAGTGATTGGAGCACGTTATCGGTTACTGCCATGAAGTGCGCTCACCTCTATCTCTCATCAGCGTTTGGGATTCAAGTTTCTCAACCTCTCATCCCAATCAATCAAGCCTTGACAAGGTGATTATCAATCGCACCATGAGGTACGGTCCTTAAATAGGACAGTTCGTGCGCCGGGGATGAGAAATATGGTTCCAACACGAGCGAAAAAGCGTGCCGCCGCCTCGAAGTCCGCGACTAATGTTGTTCGCAGAATCACCTGTGGCGTAGTGATGTCCAAGGCCCACGCCGTCGCTGATTCAGCTTCGGTATTCGACATCGTCCACGCAATCACCAAACACGACTGGGACCACATCTTCATCGTCGATATCGATGGTGTACCGATGGGACGAATCCACGCCGTTGACGTGCTCAAGATAATCGCTAGGAAATCGGTCAACCGTAATGTCGCGTGGATGCACGCGACCCCGGCGACTCAACTCATCTTCATGCCGCCGCTCTCGGTACGCGCCTCGACCCCCCTGCTCAAGGCTGGGGCGCTGATGCTGGTCCATGACCTCAATCAATTACCGGTGGTTGATACTGACGGTACCCTACTCGGGGTGGTCAGCCACTCGACCATGTCTCGTCACCTACCGCGTTTCCTGCTGTGAAGAGATAATCTACACAACCCTGCGTCTGCAGGGGAAAGGCAAAAGATATGTCATCGTCGCCCACCTTTGTGGATGAAGAATGAGTCCTGAGAAGAACTCGGATAAATCACCGATGGGGATACTGTTTCTAGTCGTCCTGATCGATATGATCGGGCTTACTCTGGTGATTCCGTTTCTCACCTACTTCGTCCAAGACCTGGCTCTCGCCGATGGTATCACCGGCATCGGCGCACGCGACATTTGGGTCGGCATCATCATCGCCGCATATTCGGCCGCACAATTCATCTTCACGCCGATACTAGGTGCCCTTTCAGACCGCTGGGGGCGCCGTCCAATCCTGATGTTAGGGTTGGCATCAAACACGATTTTCTTCACCGTATTCGGGCTTTCAGGAAGCCTTACAATGGCTTTGATCGCCCGCTTCTTAGCCGGTGCTGGAAATGGTAATATCGCCGTCGCCAAAGCCTACATCGGCGATATCAGTAGCACCGAAGAGACCGCCGCAAGGATGGGGGCCATCGGGGCGGCATTTGGCCTTGGATTCATGATTGGGCCCTTCATCGGCGGCGTCCTATCAGACCCGGCGAGTACCTTCGGTGGTATGTTTGATACTACTTTTTGGCGAAACTACCCCTATCTCTTGCCGTGTTTATTCTGTAGTCTGTTATCGCTGACCAGCCTGAGCATTGCGACTAGGCATCTTCCTGAGAGTCTGGCCCTTGAAAACCGCACCGGACCTGCC
>DARQ01000074.1:35020-35544 GCA_002503395.1 Euryarchaeota archaeon UBA60
CGCATCCCGACAATTTCCACATTAGTGATCATCAATTTCCTCTACATGGTAGGTTTCAGTATGATGCACGGTACCTTCATTCTGTTCACCGCTATGGAAATCGGTTCGGGTGGACTGGGTTTCAGCGAACTTCGGAACGGACTGGTATTCGCCTTCATCGGTCTGCTAGGTGTCGTGGTACAGGGGATCCTCATCGGTAGGTTGACCAAGAAATTCAAAATGTCGCGCATAATGGTGGTGGGAATCCTCGCCAGTGGGCTCGGCATCGCCTCCCTCCCCTATGTTCCAAGTGGGACTGCATGGCTGATCTTTCTATCCGCCGGGCTGATTGCAATCGGTAACGGCCTCTATTCTCCGACCCAATCATCAATCCTCACAATTGCCGCCAAATCCTCGGATGATGACCTCGGTGTGGTCATGGGAGCGCAGGAAGGTTTCGGGGCGTTGGCGCGTATTATAGGGCCGCTCTCGGCCGCCTACATCTGGTCGGTGACGGTTGAAGGTGGTGGGATGTGGACCTATCA
>DARQ01000074.1:35684-40500 GCA_002503395.1 Euryarchaeota archaeon UBA60
CGACCACTGGTCATGAAGGTCGGAAGTCCGCGTGGTTGGCCCTACTCCGCCAGTTCTTCTCCCGACCCCCTGCCCAAGTCCGCATGGGTGCAGGATTTGCGGGTAATGTACCCGCTCACCAACGATGCTTCACCGGAAGGAGATGAGATTTCTGCGGCTGACCTGCTTACCTGGGTCGGTGGTCTTACCGTTATCGATAAAGAAGGCCCTGCAAGTGACCTAAATGCCTGGTTAACAGCAAATAACGCCACCGCGATAGCCGAACGGCGGCTATTTCTGGTAGTCGGTGAATTGGCAAATCCATACCGCCTCGCTGACATCGGCATCACTGGGATGCCGATAATTCCGGTGCGCATCGATGGCCTTACCAGAACTTGGATCGACTCGCTGGATTCTCGTGAAGTTCAGCCTGGGGTTCATCATGTGACCCTGGCAAGAACCGAGGGCTGGTGGGAGCGCACATTACTTGCCCTACCCGATACTGGGCAGATGAGAAAAATGACCGCTTGGCTCAACGCCGGCTCAACCACTGATTGGCGATGGTGCAGATTAGCCGAGGGCAGCATCCACATCACCCCCGATGAGAACCTGCAAGCACCGACTCAGGATATGCTGGTGTGGGATGGTGATGTCGAGCGTGTTGAGGAGGCGGCACCGAGTCCCTTGGGTCCGGCGCTGAATCTTTCTGAGGTTACCGTCCCGCTGTTTACCCGGCAAGGGATTTATGACCACCGCGGACGAATCGCCAGATGTGTGCATTTTCCCCAGAGAAAGTTTCATCACGACCTCTATCGACGTGGTAGTGCCAAGCCCTGGGATAGTGTGATTTCAACGCAGTAATGCGTATTTTGGGATATCCCGCCGGTTGATGATATACCCCCAGTGCATATATTACACCATGGCGAAGAGTAGTGCGATTGGAAGTCAAAAACAGGCGAGATTGGAGCGATTAAAGCGAGAAATCGTCGCCTATGTGGCGCAATATCCAGGCTGTTCCGCAGCTGATATTGTCTGCCATCTGGCAAATAACCGAAAAATGCGTAATCACGGCTTGACGGCGCGTAAAATCGGCTTTTTCATCCCGCGCTACCTGAAACAGGTGAACTGGACCTTGGATTCGACTACCGGGAAGCGAATTTATGCCCTTTCGTGAGGGCAAACCACTTGTCTAAACGCCACCCACCCCTAGTCATGGACGGCCTGCCCGATGCTGCAACATCGCTCGGCTTATGGCCATCTTTAGGCGGTGATTTTGATGGCCATATTCCGTACATTCCCGAGAATGTGCCATGGCGACTACTCGACCCAACTGCCGAAGATGGGTTAATTTCTCAATTATCAGCATTATTAGCCGAAATTGGCGACAATATTCCTTCTGGACTCGATTCCAGTATCACCATCGATGATGATGTGGGAATCGTTCATATCGACGATCGGGCGATAATCGGACCGTCTGCACATATTACCGGCCCATGCTACATTGGACCGGGCGCTGAAGTGCGCCATACCGCGCTGGTACGAGCAAATACATGGGCCTGCACTGATTCTGTCATCGGCCACGCCACAGAAGTCAAGCACAGTATTCTATTACCCGGTGCCAAGGCTCCGCATTTCAACTATGTCGGAGATTCAATACTGGGTTCGGGTGTAAATCTGGGGGCTGGGGCAAAACTATCGAATCTGCGCCATGATGGGCAAGAAGTCAATCTTCGAGTCGGTGAATTGCGAATCCCCAGTGGATTACGAAAATTTGGCGCACTTCTCGGTGAAGGTTGCCAAATAGGTTGTAATGCGGTTACCAATCCCGGCGTCATTCTCGGACGTGATACCATGGTGGTGCCGAATGCGACCATCACCGGGGTACATGACACCGGCTCTTACCTCTCCTAGGTGGCACTATGCAACTATTCGGCACCGATGGAATCCGAGGCCGCTTCGCCCTCAGCCGCAGTGATGATGAGGCGGTGATTGAGGCATTGATTGAGCACCGGGAAATCAGCCCCCGACTTTTCCGCCTGATCGGTGAAGGGCTAGGGGCGATGATGGATTACGAAACCGTAGTCGTCATCGGCTGGGACCAGAGACCGGGTAATCCAGCTTTGGTCTCAGCTTTGACCCAGGGCTTTCATCTACGGGGAATATTGGTTATCTGGGCCGGTGAGGTCGCAACCCCGGGACTGCAGGCCAGTTTACTTCACAAAGGTGCGGCGATGGGATGTATGGTGACTGCAAGCCATAACCCGGTGACCGATTCAGGGGTCAAGGTATTCGACCGATACGGCTACAAATCAATGCCCGAATATGAGGTGCAGGTCAGTGAAATAATAGCTAAATTAGCCCGCGAAGAGCGTGAAGTTGACGAGCCCGAACTACAACGGCTTGCCATTCCAGACTCTGAATTCGATGGTGGAGCAGTACATCGAGAGATGCTCGAGCGACGATTATCTCTGCTTGAGAATTGCTTTGCCGGCAGTGCCGAAAGTCACTCGGATGGAGATGTTTCTTCACTACCGGATGGGGGTTTGGCAATCGATACCTCGGGTGGGAGTGCCGAGGGATGGTTGGTCGACTGGCTCAATGCCAAGGGTATTCCAGCGCACGCTGTCGCAAGTCCGGTAGCGATGAATGTTAATTGTGGGGCAGGGGAATTCTCACCTTCGGATGAGTGGACCTGGGAGCAACTCCAATCCAACGCCGGTGAACATCTACTACTGACTCACTTGGCCGAGAGGTGTCGTGACGGGGCGCCGGCTGATTGGCAGGTCGGGGGTATCGTTGCCGCCGCCCTTGATGGCGATGGCGACCGGTGTCTGTTAATCGAGGTCACCTCTACCGGCCTGCGCATTTTCGACGGTGACAGGATGGCTGATGCGCTGTTGCGCGCCGGGGGAGAATCTTGGTGTCTGGCGGCTTCGATTGAAGCCGACCTCGGGTTGCCGGTAGACATCCAGACCGCGGTCGGCGACCGCTGGCTATCAGCGGCACTTTCACCACCTATCGGTCAATCTGTAAGGTTTCTCTTGGGAGATAAAACCCCCCCGGTGATAGGTTGCGAGGATAGTGGTCATCTGGTGCTCGCAGCACCACATCCTCGATTGGATGAACACTGGAGTCTGGTCGGTGATGGAATTGCTTCACTTCTCGCGGTGCTAGCCGCACAGCGTCGATTATCGGGGCTGTACAAAGGTGGGTTTGAACGCGGCTGGAAGCGGCGTATCTCGGTTGTAGAGGTCGAGCGCGCGCGCTGGGACGGGAAAAATACCATCGCCGATATGGTCGAGGAAATCACCCACCGGACAATCACTGGTTGGGGTATGGTTGAGAATTGGCGGCGCACCGACATCCAAGGTGAGACCTCGTTACTGTTGCTCGAGGCGGAAGTTGATGGTTTTTCAATGAGTGTCGGTATTCGTAATTCCGGTACCGAAGCCAAAACCAATGTGAGTATTCGTCTGGCACCACAGATTATGGGATTATCTGAACCAGCAACGGTTCTGCTCGGCGAGATAGAGCGGGTTCTACAGCGAGAATTAGTCGTCTAATCTGCGGCCAATTCTGCTTCGTAGGCTTGATTGAGCCAGGTCACCACGCCGAGTAATATACCGGTGGCGACCAGCATCGCGAGGGCTGAAACCGGGTCGAATCTACCACTCTGCAGGCTGAAGATGGCGATTAACCAGGCGCTCAACAAATTGAGCGCGCCGATGATTCTCCAGCCACGTCGATGTTGCAGAACTCCGCTCACCCAAGCCATCAAGGAAAACGCTAGAATGCTGATGACCAATGCACTGGAATGTTCTCCCAGGGCAATCAGAGCGACGATAGGCAGGAGAATCTGCGCATCCCAAAGCCATGCCGTCGTCCAGTGAAGGCGGACTTTAGCAACTGAGAATATCACCAGTGCGACCGCAGTCAGTGCGACTACCACAGGGACGACATCCAAGATCCCAACAGATGGTATGATACTCCACGATTCAAGCGCCACCCAAGCGACCAATATCAAGGGTAGGCTTACCATTCCAAGCGCTGGCTGGTCCCAGTCGATGGCGCGGCGCAGAGCGAGGCCAATGGCCAATAACAGTGCTGGCCCAAGAGAAATCAAGGCGACGAGGACAACTATCAACGCCCGGCCGCCGGCACTGCGATGGTCCGGCAAATCCCGTTGCAGTCGTTGCGATTCGATCCAATCCCAAGCCAAGACCACACCGACCAATATCAGTTCCTGCAATCCCCATGGTAGAATCCACAGCAGCAGATCGCCATCCAGGGGATCAACCCTGAGTGGAGTGGGCATTCGTCCACCGAGCAAGAAGGTAATCACCCTGGTTCCGGCCAATATGAATAGAATCCATTCTATGGCTGAGGGGATACGAATCGGCAGGTCGTCTCGCTCGAGCAGGGAGAATCCTGCTAATATTGTCACTGCCAACACGAGAATAAGTAGGCTGAGTTGGTCATCGGTGGCAACGTAGGTCAGCGATAGGCGGCCGGCAAGATAAGTGATAGCAAGACCGAGCATCGTCCACGCAATCGGCGCCTCTATCCCTGCAATGTCTGGCAAGCGCAGATTCAGGGTACCGGCTCGCCAGCGTGACAGGCCTATGAAGAGTAGCGACATGACGCCGCCGATCGCCAGCATCGCTTCACCTTGACCGCTGAAGAATGACCACCATGTCGTACCTGCGAGCAGACCGATGACAAAGGTGAGAACTATCACTGGACGATGATGGATATCACCGGCAATGAGGTCATGCTGGCCGATTGACCCGGAACGATGGCGACGTTTCTTCTGCTTCTCGGCCAACTCGATGATTCG
>DARQ01000074.1:40733-41748 GCA_002503395.1 Euryarchaeota archaeon UBA60
GCCAAAGCAGCCCAGAATGGCCAGGCGCCATAGGCGCTGTCGTTGACCGCGACAATCAATGCCACGAGAAGAATGATACACGACAATGCCGGCTGTAATAGACGCTCAAAGGTCGCGGCCCTGGGTAGATACAACGCAAGGATTGCCGCCACTGTAACGACGAAAATCCATGCCGTCAAGGTCGCCGACGGCCACCAATAGATAATCGATAATTCGGCTTTCTCAGCACCGCTCTTGGAGATGTAAAACAGTAATGCACTGGCGGCCGCCATTCCCATCTGCAGAGAAATTATGCGTTCCGGTTGTGGGCAAGGGCCAATATCATCGGCGCTTCGCTCGACCGAATCAGCACCGGCAAGCCATTCTTGGAGGCGCTCAAGTTCAGCACTGACCAATGGTAGGGTCGAAAGGGTGATGAAAATCAACCAGATGGCATCGTGGCCGAATCGCCATTGTAGAATCAGTGCCGATATACCGAAGGAAATAATCAAGAATTGTGGATTGTTTTGGTGTCGCCCACTGATTTCAGCGCCGATATGGACACCGAGAAGGATGAAGAATACCAGAGCCAGCCCCTCACTCGATAAGGCTCCGGGGCGAATTATCGCCAATATCCCAACCAATGAGGCCAACAGGCCGATATTCCATAATCGGAATAATCCCGAGTCGCGTAATCTGGTGCTTATCTCCGACATTCCCAATAACCGGGAGGCGAGATTGACCCCGGTGGCGCCTAGGCGCTGGTTGACCGGCTGTTGCAACAGGACGATTGCCGCGAGGAAAAATGCCAGGTCCCATTCTGCGAATTGTATCGGGATCACATCAGCATTGACCACCCGGGTCTCTAAATCCGTGGCGAATGCCAGTGCCCATAGCCACGGCGCCAATATCGACACCCCGGCAAGGCTGGGGGAATTGCGCAGAAGCGCCAACATCGCCAACCCCGCACATACCGAGCCAACCCCGAGAAGGAGGTAACGGCCGCCCTGAACATCGTCAGCAGGCACTAGAATCG
>DARQ01000090.1:0-719 GCA_002503395.1 Euryarchaeota archaeon UBA60
CTACCCTCTGGTTTGGATTGGCAAATTTCTCGGCATCAATTTCCGTTGCTAACAATCTAAGGATCTCGGCCCTCAGTTATTAGACCAAATCGATAATTTCGACAAATCGAATTTTATTACGCCGTGGTCAGCACCGAATTGCACCATCCTCTCGTTGGCCATGCTGGCACTGCTCATCCCGACGATGATTCCCGGGCGAGTAATCTCACCTGCGGCTACAGCGATGTTGAGTTGTTGTAAGACTTCAAGACCCTTGGTCGGTGGAATGAAGTGGTCGAGCAGGAGAATATCTGGGGAGAAATCTCTGATATGGTCGAGGAAGTCAGTGGTATCCCATCGCTGAACCAGTTCTAATTCGCTCATGTCGATACCACTGGAGGTGAGCAAGGCCCCGATATCGAAACCATCCTCAAAGGCCAAGACCTTCACGCTTATTCACCTGCGCTGGCGTTGTAAACGGCGACTTCAAACCAACCCTCGTGATCTTCGCCACGCTCTATCAAGGGCATCGAAAAATCACCTCCTTGGACTGAGAGACCTGCAAGCGCACATGTGCTGGGTAGGTAATCCTCACCAGTATCTGTCAGTTCAATCCCCAAACTATGCCCAGCGGGCAAGACCACGTCAATGGGATTGAATTCCATCAGCATCGTATAGGAACCCAGTGGTGACACTGGATTGGCATCATACCCGCCATCACGATATCGTAAGTCCATCAC
>DARQ01000090.1:813-6078 GCA_002503395.1 Euryarchaeota archaeon UBA60
ATGTGGATTTCGTCTTCGAAAACAGGGCTTAACATATTCACCGCCTGAGTGGCACTGACCACACCTGTTGCACTCTCCCACTCTGCGATATCGTGATTTTCCCAAGTGATGTCAGCCGGCGGCCAGGTCTCCTCAAGGTGCCAACGGCCATCGTGGGTCTGCATCTGCACATAGGACTCGGTCTCGTCGCCGACACCCTTGAGCCAGTATTCGAACCAGTTGAAAATCTCGATTGCCCAATCCATGCGCGACATATTGGCGTAGGCCTCCTTGCCGTATCCACTGGCTAGATTTGAGTGAGTCTCGCCCTGGTCTGGATAATTGTGCCCCCATTGCCCCATTATTCCGCGCACCGTCAGCCCCTTGTCGCGCAACATCTGATAGGCCGGAAACGCGTGGTATGGGTCGACATTCCAGTCCTGCATCCCCCATACGATGTAGACACTGCCGTTGTAATTGTCCAATACATCGCCCAAATGGTAACGCTCTTCCCAGTAATCAGACCAATCAGCACCACCGAATTCCGCCGCCAGCGAAGTGGTTATCGGCATCGCCGGCCCGATGATATCATCACTGCAGATTCGCAGGTCATCGGTGGTCATGTCGGTGGTCGCACCTTGGTAGGCCAAGTCATAGCCGACAGCCCGGGCCTCACTAGAGCCATTACGATAGAACATCTGCTGGACGCCGATACTGCCTGAAATCGGCACGATTGTCTTCAGGTGCTCGCTCGGGTTCTGCGCCGCCTCCCAATTGGTCGTTCCCGCATATGACTTACCCATCAGACCGACATTGCCGTTTGACCATTCCTGAGTGCCGAGCCATTCTACCGCGGCCTGGATGCCGACCTGCTCGCCCAGTCCCTTGACGTCTTGACAGTGCGTTGATTTGCCTGAACCGAAGGTCGAGACCTGTGCCAATGCGTAGCCGTGGGAAATGAATTCCTCAAATATCCACTGACCGACCCCGAGGTCTGGAATGGTGTTAGGATTGGAGTCATCGACCTCGGTGCCGTAATCGTAGTAAGGGTGGATTGTGGCGATTACCGGGACTTTGACGCCTTCCGCAACATCTGGCATCCACAGTGCCAAGTGCATCAGCGCATCTTCCGGGTATCCTGCATCCTGCTCGCTCGCCGGTAGGTCGACAGGGATGAAGTGCTCGGTCATCGGCAGGATTTCGTAGGGCCCATCCTCTGGCAGCTGGCTACGCCAGGAATCCAAGGTCAGATTGAGTAGATGGCGGTCTTTCAGCGGCACATTACGCCAGTCATCAAGGTTTAGTTGGTCACCGAATTCATCGCCGACAGCACCGGAGAAATTGACCACAGCAAGTATGGTGAAGACGAATATCACACCGCAGATTCCGCCGATTGCGTAGTTGAGGTCGCGTCGCTCACTTGCTCCGGCCACCTCGCCAACTGTACCATTGGCCTCGCCTGCAACATCATCCCCGGCCGCGGCCAGTTCCGCCACCAAGACCTCGGCCATGCACGCCCCCATAGGGGCGTGTCTCATCAAGGAAACGCCATCGACATCACATGGGGAAACTCATTATTCGATGGCTTCTTTGAATTTATTCATCATCATCGCCGCATGGGCGAACATCATCACTGCCAGCGGTGCGTGAACCATTCCCAACCACATCTTACCTGCGCCCATCATCTCGCCAAGACCGAATTGCATGACCCACATCGCGAAAAGTCCGATAGACATACCCTTTAGTTTCCCATCGTGCTTGGAGATGATGACCAATACCAGAATCCCAAGTGTCAACATCAGGCCGAGATGTCCGGTGTACTTGTGTGAGGAGACCAGATTCCAGCCTTCAAAGGTGTAGCCGAGCCGCCCCAACCCGGTCATCGCCTGACCGATAATCAATAACATCACCACAATATTGCCATACATGGCATATTTCAGCAGGTCGGTTTTCACTTCTACTTCAGAACTCGCTTCGCTCATATCCTTCGGCAAAACCGACCAGTCCTTCAAGGATTAGGTGAAATCCGTAGCGGCGAACGATTATTCATACCTCGCTGCTGTGGCCAAATCATGAGCAGGGGGGTGGTGGTGCTGGTGCTGGCTCAGGTGGTCTTGTTGCTGAGTTTCACCTTGACCGGCTCAATCACCCAGCCCACTCTTGGGTCACAGGTCGAAGTCAGCGGCGATGATGGCGATTGGCGCAACCGTACCGTCGACCCGGCACTGTGGGCTGATGGGCCGGAATTGGAAGGCAGTCCGATGGATGAGCCGCAACTCGGAGACCCGGTGATAATCATCAATGTCAGTTATGTTCCAGGACATTTACAAAGCCGTGTCGAAGGTGAAATCGTCATCGAGTTATTCGAGGAATGGGCGCCAATCACCGTTACCAATATGGTTGAGCATATCGAAATTGACCTCTACGACGGAATCTTCTTTCATCGGGTAATCGATGATTTCGTCACCCAGGGAGGTGATCCCGAGTGTACGACCCTAGGGATCTACCCTTCCACCAATCTGGCCTGTGGTAGTGGCGGTACCGGTGAGACGATTCCAATAGAATTCAACGAAAACCTCTCTCATGTAGATGGAGCAATGGGAATGGCCCGCGGCCAAGAACTTGATTCGGCCGATTCGCAGTGGTATATCGCCGAGACCGAAGCACACAATCTGGACGAGGAGAACTCATCCAGCGGGGGATACGCAACCTTCGGAGTGGTGCGCGATGGAATGCGCCATGTTCGCTACATCGCCTTGACTCCAACCAGTGATGACCCCACCGGCCTGCCATTCCTACAGAATCCTGCATCGAGTGCCGGCAGGCCGGTCTATGAGGTCCACATTGATTCCATCAGTATGCTCGGCGTGGTCGGCGAGGATTCCTCGCTCAACCAAAATAACCTCAACGGCTCGATAAATCAAGTGTCTGCAGTCGATGGTGTTGTATTTTTATTGGTAGTCGTGATGGGCTTCGTAGTCCTTTCTGTTGTTGTAATGGCGATGGTCTCGACAGCAATCGTTCGCCACCATCGGGGGCAAGAATTAATTCAGATGGACGCCGCGAATCTCGGTAATTCTTTCCTCAAATATGGAATGTTCTGGCCAATATTCGCGATACTGTTTTCCTTCGGTGCGTATACTACTTTTGAACACCTATACAGCAAATCTTTCACCTCTCCGTATTATTTTGAAAATCTTTTTATCTGCATGGCATATATTGTTGGAGTAATAATTTGCATTATTGCTTGGGTTATCCACTTGAACACAACTACCGTGGTTCAGTTGACGGCTTCCTTGGTAACTCCCAAGGAAGGCGCTGAGCCACGACAGTGATTCCGATAACCACAATCAGCAGGAGAGCAAAGCCATAACTAATTCCTTCTGCCCATGATTCCACCGTAGTTTTGCAATACCTTTTGAAAATACTTGATTACTGAGTGGTGGGTTTTATTCAAGTTCATCAGGTTATGAATTATTCTCATTACCAGAATATTCCTTGGGCTGTGCTTTCAGGATGAGTACGCAGTGGCGTATGTGTGGGGCGTACCACTTGACCTTGCGAATCTCGATGATTTCCAGTTCCCATTGGCGATTTTCCATCTGAGCCAAAGTGTTGAAAGTACTCAGGGTTTTGTCACCCCAAGCCCCTATATCGCCCGGATTTTTGTCGACCACATTCATGTGGACGTGTAAAACCCCACCGTCCGGCTTGAGACAACGCACCGCCAATGGCCATGACGCTTCGGAAGAGGGAAGAAGTCCGAGTAATACCCGGTCAGCGATTCCGGCCAGTGCTGGTGCGGTTTCTTGGTTATCACCTTCGTGAATGGTGCATTGCTCAGCTACCCCATTGAGTTCCAGTCCGGTGCGCAGAGCAGTGATGCTGTCGGGATTCATCTCGCAAGCGTGCACGTGGGCAACGCCGGCATTGACCAATAATGGCAGTGAATAATAGCCGATGCCGCAAAACAGGTCGACCACGACCTCACCTTGGGCGGCAATCGTGCCGGTCCACCCGCGCTCGGAGATATTTCCAGCTGAAAACATCACCTTGGTGGCGTCGAAACAGTAGGTGACACCATGTTCTCGGTGCTCGACCCAGCCATCATCTCCCAACAGTAGTTCGGCATGGCTGTGTCGCATCACGCCTGCGTCAACATCGGCCTGACGACCGAGACGCATTGCATTCAGGGCTGTGGCAACGACCAGCCAGAACCCCTCATCGAGGGTGATATTTCGCCATTTTTCGCTGCTGAAGGCGGTCTTTGGCAGTAAAACAAGATTTCCGAGACGCTGCCACTTCTTCGGCAGGTCGTCGAGCAGGTCGATGCTCAGGTCAGCGTCAGTTTCACTAAGAACTGCCGCTACTGCGTTGGCTAAGCAATGGTGGGGGTTGTAAGTACGCTCATGAGGGCCAGTGTCGGGCAAATTTTGCATTGATACCATTCCTCCTCGGTCAGTCTGAGCAGGTCGTGCAGTAAAGTCTGTTATATGCCGACACAACCCCCTGTGTACAACTGGGGTTTACCATGCGTGCCGGTCTGAAAAAAATCCATTCTGCTTCTCTGATGACCCTACTCCTATTCCTACCGGCGATGCTGGCATTGGTGCCAACTGCTTCTTCCTCCACCCATGAACTTTTGTGTTATTATCCAGAAGAGCCCGGATTCTGTGATGAATGGGATCGGGATGATGACCAGACACCTTCGTCACAGACGTGGATTAATTCCCAATACAACTTCAATATGATTGATACTTCCCAAGTTGAACTGGTGATGGTTTGGGCGATACATGAGTTTGAAAGAGAATCATTTGGCGAAGTCTTTGACATGTTCCACCTCGGGGAAGGTTCGGAACCAGCCCGCGATGGTATTCCAGCAGACTATATTCGTAATTACATCGGGGTCGAATCAGCCGGCCTTGGAACTCCCACGGTCGGTCAGAAACTACTGAGTGAGGCGGAAGGAATCATCGTCGACATGCTCGATAATGGTTTTGGTGCGCAAACCCAGGCCACCGCGGAATTTGTCGATTCAGCAATTGTCGCTGGCTCGCCTATATCGTGTGAAAGCGACCCGACCAAGGATGCCATCGGCGAGCCTGGAGTCATTCAGGATAATGCATATTGGCCGGCTCTATGCCTGAAAGTAACCGCTACGGTGGATCTCGATGCCTCGGCGGTGAATATCGATTCGGATGCAGATATCGAGAGAACCTACCGTGGCCTACTGATAATGGGCGCCGAAATCGCCACCGGTTTCACTCTACAATCGCCAGCCGGCCA
>DARQ01000090.1:6319-15842 GCA_002503395.1 Euryarchaeota archaeon UBA60
ATCTTGGATATGCGCGACGAGTCGAATTCCAAATTGACGGTCGAGGTGGCAATCTATTACATCGATGCGACCACCATGGAACTGTGGGGTATCGATCTGGTCGCATTATCCGATGATGCGTCGATTCCCCTAGTTACTGCAGATGGTATCAGATTGGCCAAACACAATGGCATGATTGACGATAGTCTGTTGAAGGATAGTTTTCCCACCGAGGCCCTTGCACTGGGAATAAATTCAATGCTGGAAGGCAACCCAGTGACGATGAAAGAGGTCGAGATTCAACCGACCTACAAGGATGGCGGGATGGACTTCGTACACAATATCGATGCCACCGAATCGTGTGATGACATTTCTACCCTCATCGAACCCAAGTATTACTGTATCGAAGGTGGTGGTGCCATGAATATGGATCACCCGATCTATCTGACCACCGAGAGCGCTGAGCCATTTGACTTCTCGCTATTGGATATGATTAAGGACATGATAGGCGAACTGAGCGAAGATATTCCTGCCTCCACTATGGACATTATGGACACCAACGACCTCAAAGCAATATTCAATGCCGGCTTGTTCGCAGAATTGGATTTGGGTGAAAGTTTCCTCAGTGGATTCATGCCTGAAGATATGCCCCCAACCGATATGATGCTGACGATAATTCTGCCACCTTGGATTGCCGGTGACGATGCAAGTGACCGAATAGTTCTGCGGGATAATTTCAGTGGTGAAGACTCGACCCGCATCATATTACAGGGGACCAACCCCTACCCCAGCACAGGATCATTCGACCCCATCACCGATGGAGGCAAGGAAATATGCTCGATGTATCAAAAGACCTGCACCTCATTGGTGGTCGAGTTCAACATGGAGGATTTCTCGATAAATGAGTGGTCGCAGACCGTGACCCTGACCGTCGATGCCTCTCTCGAATTCAAGTTCTATCGACTTGAAGTTCCTCCCGCCATCTCAGATATGCTGACCACTGATGAAGCGTCGATTTCCTTCGATGTCATCCCCGCTGATATGATTCACTTGATTATCGATATGGGGGACGGGATGGCTGAACCCTTCTCCACCAGTTTCGATATCGGCGATGAGACTTATGATGTCGAGTTCTCAAGGGAGGGCCTCGATAGTTTCGGCGACGACATGGGGGAGATAGCAACCGATATGGTACATGCACTTGGCGACAAAGATACGGGAATGGAGATGGATTTGACCAGCATGGAAGTAATCGTTGATATCGGGAAAATACCGGTGCCAAATCCCTCAGCAGTGAGCGATAAAACTCCAGTTTCGATTTCGGTGAAAATCCCGAAAACCACCTTCACCCTGGCGCTTGACATGGATACCAAGGAGGCATCCCTCAACGCTCATTCAGCGCTTGAGGCAACATTTGCCAATGCGATTAACCGATTGACCAATGCCTTTGCTGTAAACGCTGGAGGCGAGGGGATAGTCTTTGATGACGGCGGTAAGGGGTTTGAGACTACCATAGAAAATCCGGGATTGGAACTCGAGCAATTGAACACCACACCAGATCTGACCTTGGATTTGAAACTCCCTAAAGGCTTGCTATTCCACGATTTCAAATCTTCAGGCAATAATGCGGAAATAACGATGGAGAACGGACAACAGCGTTTGGTCTACACCTTCCCCGACCCCGGAGAATCGGACACGGTCTCCTTTAGCTTCAAGATTTCCTGGATGTTCATCATCGGTGAGATATGGGCTTATATTGCCATCCCGGTGCTGTTGATTGCTCTGTTGATTTACAAGCGTGGAAAGAAGAAGAAGCGCAAGCGCGAGTTGAAGGACGAACTTATCGCCAAGGAATATTCGCATCCGGCATTTGAAAAAGAGGTGCCAGAGTTTGCCTTCGACGATGGTTTATCATCTGAAGGTCATTACGACGCGACGCCAGAAGAATGGGGTGAGAAGGAAGAGGTCGAAGCGCCTCCACCGACTGCTCAAGATGAACCGAAAGGTCCTGATATGCCCGCAAGTCCCCATGGCAAGAGGGGAAAATCCTTTGAGGATATGATGGGCTGGGAATAATCACTTTCGCCTTGAATCGAGAATCCTCTGCGCCAAGGCTCGGCCAATGCCCGGGACCGCGGTAAGTTGTTCGAGACCGGCATGTTCGATACCTTTGCGGCCACCGAAATGCCGCATCAGGACTTGCAATTTCTTCGCTCCGAGCCCAGATATCTCCTGCAGGGGGTCGGCTAGAGCAACCCGGCCGCGCCGCCTGCGGTGGAAGGTGTTGACGTAGCGGTGGGCTTCGTCGCGGGCGTGCACCAATACTCGGCCACGCCGGTCGAGGATAATGGGTTCTCGGCCACGCCGGTGCAGGGTTTCCTCGCGCTTTGCCAGCGCCGCCAGTTCACAGCGGTCGTCGACGCCATTTTCTTTGAGCAATTTCCAAATCGTATCGAGATGCACCTTGCCGCCGTCGAGCAGAACCAGGTCAGGCCATGATTCCTGCCGCTTCAGCCAGCGCCCAACCACCTCGCGCATCATCTGCAGGTCGTCGAGCGCGTCGCCCTTGATACGGTATGAGCGGTACTCTTTCTTCGCCGGTCGGCCATTGTTGAACACCACGCTGGCACCGACCCGCTCAGCACCCTGCAATTGTGCCATATCGAAACAGACGATATGTTCGAGCGACTCATAGCCAAGTAATTTGGCCGCATCATCGGCGGCTCTCCGTTCAAGACTACCGGACTGCTTATTACCCATTCTTTCAAGTTGAACCTGCGCGTTCTGGTCGGCTAATTTGCGCAGGGTTGCTAGGTCTCCACGCGCCGGCACCCGTACTTCGACCGGTCTGGTGCGGCGCTCACAAAGCCACCCCTCAAGCCATTCTCCCAGCGGCGTTGGGCTTAGCAATAACCGGGGCGGGGTGTGATTAGCATAATGTTCGGCGACGAAGCAGGCGACGCTTTCGCCGATATCCTGACGATGAATCATTGGCCATGATTCCTGCGCCTTGACCACCCCAGCATCGGCGTGGAGGACGGTAATCACCGCCAAATCACCGCGGCTGGCAAATCCCAGTGCATCGCAATCGCGATAGTATTTACTGCTGATGACCTGCTGGCGCAAGGTGATTTGCACCGAATCGATCAGGTCGCGGGTCTGTGCCGCCAACTCAAAATCCATTGCCGCTGATTGGGATTCCATTTCCACAACCATCGTTTCTAGAAGTTGCCTACCACTACCATCGAGCACCTGCGCCGCGGCCGCGACACTTTGCGAATAACCGGTACCGTCGATGCAGGGTGCGCTACAAAGTCCGATATGCATCGATAGGCAACCTTGTGGCAGTAATTCCTTGCAATCACGAATTCCGAAGTGCCGGCGCAGTAACTGCACCACGCGTTTGGCCGCGCCGGCATTGGGAAAGGGCCCCCAGATTCTCGCATCAGCCGGGGGATGACGGGTATAGAGAATCCTTGGGACATCTTCATTTGTGAGTGCCAGAAAGGGGTATGATTTGTCGTCTTTGAGCCTCGAGTTATACTTCGGTTTGTGCTCGCGAATGAGTTGGCGCTCCAGCACCAGTGCCTCGGAAGGATTGTTGGTGACGATGCAGTCGACGTGCGTCGAATTACTGACCAGTTCGGGAATCATCACCCGGTCGGGATTACTTGCAAAGTAGGAGCGAACTCGGTTGTGCAGGTCACCGGCTTTACCGACATAGAGCACCCGGCCATCCGAATTGCGAAACAGATAGACCCCTGGTCGGCTCGGCAGATCGAGACTTTCAAGGCTGACCGCCATAGTGCACGTAGAGGGTGAACCCCAAAGAACCAACCGCCCCTAGGGTGGTCATGCTCAGCCCGTCGCAGGAGCGGCTAATCCGTTGGTTAGGCCGTTTTTCCCGTGACCTGAATCAGGCTTGGGACGTTCCCCGGGAAGTCTCTTTACCCGGCCTATCCGAGGCCATGGGGGTGGTTCGCTCAGCTCTACACGCCCCGCTCAAGGAATTGGTCGAACTCGACCTGCTCGAGACCCGCTTGGGGCACGTTAGCGGCGGTGGGGCGCGGCGCCGTAATGTGTACCATTTGACCGCCGCCGGGTGGAATTATCTAGGCTCTCTTCCGGCCGAGGAGAATCCTGCTGGGGCGGCGGCAAAGCGCGGATTGTTGAGCGGTAACGCGGCGCCCCTGATTGCGATAATCGGACGAGATGAAGAGGTTGGCGAGGTTGTTACCTCGATTGAGAATTCAGGATGTGTCGTGGTTACCGGATTGCCCGGAATCGGCAAAACCTCGCTACTGCGGGCGGTTGCCGAAGAATTGATGGATGCTGGCAAAGATATAGCATGGGCGCGATGCACCCGATTTGACGATTCTACGGCCTTGTTTTCCGGTGCTTTCGATGGTCGAGAGCCACCTACAGACCCTGACGCCACGGTCGACTGGTTGGTGCGAAAAATTGGCCGTGGTGTGCTCATCATCGATGAATTACAGGAAATTCATAGCCGCCACAGCGGCGCGATTCTCAGCCTGATAAACGAAATCATCGTGCGCGGCCCTAACCTGATCATCGCCTGCCGAGCACCCTCACCCCTCGCTTGGCCAAAGCCGATTATCATCGGTGAATTGGATGAGGAATCGGCGCTAAATCTGCTCGGCGATGAAGTTGATGCTGAGATGGGTGCCAAAGTCATCGCCTCTCTTGGAGGCCACCCTTTAGCTCTGAAACTACATGATCCCGATTCGGATTACGATACCATCGGCCGGGATATCTCGAAATTCATCGAGCAGACAGTCCTCGATTCCCTACCCGAGGATTGTATCGATGGTCTGGATGAATTGGCGGCGATGCCATTACCGGTCGGTGCCGAGAGACTACGAAATGATGCTGCGGTCGGAGTTCTCGATGACCACGCGCTACTACGTTGGTCGGATGAAGATGCCTCGGCGGTCGAATTACAACATCTTGTGCGTCAGGTGCGGCGGGAGATGTGGGACGAGGAGACCGCTCGCAGAGTGCACGCGGAAGCGGCCGAGCGCTGGGCCGAGCACCCTGAATCGGAGGCGCGCTTCGTTGAATTCCATCACCGCTTACAAGCCGATGATGAAGATGTAGCGGCCTTCATCACCTTGCATGCAGACGACCTCGGCAATTGCGATGATGGTGCCCTCGCAGCCTTATTGCACGATGGGATTGACAAACGTCCCGAGGTCGATGCGCTGTGGTATTTAGCCACAAAGACCGCTCTCGACCGCGGCGAGAGCGAAGTGGTCGAGGAATTATTCGCACAGATGCCAAACCCAGATACCGGCACAGCGCTGGCATTGCGCGCTCGCCAAGCCTTGCAGCAAGGACGGCGTGAAGTGGCTGATGCATTGCAGGAAGAGGCGGCGGCAACCGCCCCGCCAGATGACCGTATCCGCATTGTGATATCACACCTGGCGCGCATTTTAGATGACCGGCTGCCGCATGGAATGCCGGTTATTCCCAGCGCTGAAATCAAGCGTCGACTCGCTGAGGTCAAACTTACGGAAATCGGTGCCGATACCCGTCAGCGCGCCTTGGTTGCAATAGCCACCATTCAACATCGGCTGGCATTGCTTGAACAAGACTATTCGGCCGCCCAGAAAGTTCGTCAGCAACTGGGTTCCCTAACAGATGAATCCGACCCTCTATTGACTGAGATGGCCTTGCGTGCCGCACTTGAAGTTGCCAGATGGGATACTCCGGATTGGCATCGAGAATCAGAGGCTATGCGTCGACATATTACCTCATCTCCACCCCTTCGAGCGCTTTCACTACGCTTGACATTGGTCGAAAAGATTGCCGAACACGATGCTGGAGAGGCGAGAAAACTGCTCAATGATGCCGGAGAGGAATTGCCCGCTGGCCCAACCGCTCGCCGACTACAGGCCAAACTGTGGTATTGGAAGGGGGTGCTCGACAGCGCAGATGGTTTGGAATATTGGCGCGAGGCGATTCACCGATATCGTGCTGCGGAATGTGCTCACGCGGCGCAGGAACTGACGCAGAAGATGCACCAGATGCTTCGCTAGAGTTCAGCCCCGAGTAGGGTACGGGTATCACATACGCCATCGATGGTACGAATTTCCTCGACGATACATCGGGTCAAAAGAGATTCATCATCGGCTTGGATGCGGACAATCAGGTCATATTCCCCGAATAGCATCCAGCGGTTGGTGACCAGTTCAACTGTATCCAATTTATCTCGGACATCTTGTTCGCTTCCCGGGCTGGTTGTTATCAATACAAATCCAATCGGCATTTTTTCACCTCAATAATCGACAACGATGAGAGTCTGGGTTTCCTTGACCCCTTCGATTTGACGAAATTCCGTCAACAGAAGTTGTGAGAGTGCTTTTTGACCGGTGGATGTGACTCTGGCAATGAGGTCGTATTCGCCGTACAGAGCGTGGGTTTCGGCGACGAGAGGATGGTCTCTTAACGCAATGTAGACCTGTTGTTCATGCGAGGCCTTGGTCTTGAAAAGGACGAATGCTTCAGGTGGCATGATACTTCACCGAGCCGCCCACCAACCATTGGCTTTTGACCGTTGCCCTTGTGAAGCGAGGAGAAAAACTTCAGAATCGAAGGGAATAATGGGTGACTGATGATTGAATCTTGTGGCGAAAGGTATGATATGCGAAAGGTTGGTGGCGATATAGTGGGAAGTATGACCGACAAGAGATTCAAGGTAATCCCAATAATTGCCCTCATGTTATTCTCTTCATGGTCATCGACCATGTTATCGTTATCTGAATCAGATATAGGTGAATTCGAGGAAGTCAGTCCTGAGAAACTGGCAATCTCGGCCCGTGCCGTGACCACTTGGAATGGGAACGTGTGGCTCAATGACTCCTACACGGTCGCAATCACCGATGAATTGGTCATCACATCTTGCACCCAGATTTGGATGGACAGCGTCACTAGAATCTACGTCGATGGTAGGTTGACGATAGAGGGTACTGCGGCCTGCCCGGCGAAATTACATTCACAGGGAGTCGGCGACCACTGGGGTATCAGATTCAACTCTACCTCCAATGGCAGGGGGAGCGTTGTCGATAATCTCACCATCAATAATGCGATTTACGGAATCACCGTTTTCTCAAGTAACCCGATATTGAATAATATCACCGTAAACAATGCCGACGACGTCGGCATCGACCTCTATGATGGGGCATCACCAAGAATCAACGATCTGGTCATCGATGAAGCAGGCCAGGATTTCATCGCCACTCCGGCCTATTGGCGCTACGGAATCGGTATGTCGATTGGTAATTACTCCACGCCGATAGTGAACCGTGCGACGATGAATACCCTTGTCACCAGCGGGCTGAACTTCTGGGGTAATGGCGGTGGATTGTTCAACAACATAACGATACGCAATGTCACCGGCGGCATCAATGCTATTTCGGTAGGAGTCTGGATAATGGATTCCAGGCCACTGATTCAGGACCTACACGTCGAGAAGTGCGATAGTGGGGTCTATGTGCGCCACTATGACGATGGGGTCACCACCAGGGCGGTAATGCGTCGAGTAACCATCGAAGATAGCATGTACCGCGGCCTGAAGGTCGACAAGTACGACGGCACCAATTACACCAATTATCAGGCTGCGGTCATCACCGACCTGACGATTCGAGGTACCGGTGGTCCCGGCGCCAAGACTCAGGGCTTGGCGCAGGCGGCGCTCGAGGTCAACGCCAGTGGAATGTGGCTTGAGGGTGCGAGCATCATCGATAACGAGGCGCCGGGCATCAGACTCTATTTCGTTGACTGGAATACCGAGGCTTACAACGTCACCATCGAGCGCTCGGGCAAGAGTGGAGCCAATGCCCACGCCGCCGGGCTGACCGTCCGCTCATCTTATTTCGCGCCGAAATTCAACGGCCTGTCGATAAACGATTCAGCCGGTGCCGGAATCTGGTCGTGGGGTGGCGGAGCCTTGCAGGGAAGTGGCTGGAACCTTTCCGACAATACTGACGAGGGCCTGTATATCGACGCCGCCACGGTCGCCGCAGACTCGCTTGAAATACACGATAATGGCCGCTCAGCAGTACGCATCGAGCAGGGTCGGAATGTGGAATTATCCAATGTCAACAGCAGTAATAACGGCGATTCTGCCACCGGACCGGACGGTGGTGCCGGTTTTGTTTTCATCGAGTCAAATGATATCGAATCTCAGTCCGGCGACGTCCGCTGCATGCGATGTTCGAGCATCAGCGATAATTGGGGCGGAGTATGGGCCAAGGATAGCGTCGACCTGATACTTGAGGAATTCGAGATTCACGACCCCGACAACGATGTGCCAGCCATCTTGGTCGATAATGCTGGATTGACCGCCACACAACAGGGCGGCTGGGTCGACATGATAGATATCCATACGTGGACCAATGGTACCGCCAATGCGCTCAAACTCGATAATGCCGCGGCGCAGATAAACGGCTTGGAGATGAGCGGCACACACGCCGGACTGCATTGGAATGGCGACCATAATCTAGCCCTTTTCAGCAATCTATCAAATGCCGAACTATCGGGTAGTGGCACCTGTCTCGACCTGTCCGACCACTCTTACCTGTTCGGCTCGAATAACAATCTGACCGCCGACTGCACCGGCACCATCACCTTGGCCAATACTCAGGCCAACTGGTCGGGCCTGTCCGATGCCACCGGGGTGCATGCCCTAGTGCTAGACGCCTCGAGCGACATGCGCCTGCACCAGCCGAACAATGTCGACCTCAGCCTAGCAACCCTCGCTGGAAATGCGGCGATAGGGGTGGCATGGGATTACGGAATCTGGGTGGTCAACCAAGTCAGCAAGGGGATTCCCGATGCCGAGATGAGCGTCACCTTCGACCAACTCAATCAGGACCACACCTACGACAGCGCATACATAGGCTACGACTTCTTCCCCAATTACCTGGGTCAGGTATGGACGTCGGCAGGTGCTGGCCCGCATACCACTGTTGACGTTGATTGTGAATACGATAACACCACCAATTCGACCAGTACCACCCTCGACCAGGACCAGGTCATGTACTGTCGCCTCGACCTGGCCAATCAGGCACCTTTCATCATTTGGTCAACCCCTCAGTATGGTGAGCAATTCTCCAGTGGTGGAACGGTTATTTTCAACTCCACGGATTCTTGGGATTTGGAGCCTGGAGCGTTGGATTCAACTTGGACCAGCAGTATTGATGGAGATTTATTCGCCGGATGTTATGGCGGTCAAGGCTGGGGCCAAGGTGGAAATTCTTGGATGTATCTTGAAACCAATGTTCAATGGGCGGGGGGCTGGTTTTGTCCGCTCTCAGATGGCGAGCATGTCATCACTCTCGAAGTGTGCGATTATCAGGGGCTATGTTCCAGTGAACAGAGGACGATTGAACTGACAAACCAGCCGCCAATCATCTCGGTCGATACCTCCCCGCCGGTCGACGCCGATGGGGTTCTGCGAGTACCTTGGACGCAACTGGTGCAGGTCGATGCGAATGCGACCTACGACCCCGAAGGAGACCAA
>DARQ01000090.1:16072-17205 GCA_002503395.1 Euryarchaeota archaeon UBA60
GGCTCAGCCACCTTTGACCCCGAGGGAGATTTCATCCAGGTACAGTGGATTTCAAGCCTCGATGGTCTGCTCTACAACGGCAGTGGCAACGAGTCACTGATATGGAATGGCTATCTCAGTAAGGGTCAGCACACGATATCGTTGTACGTCGGCGACAACGCGGTCGAGAATGCCGGCTTGTGGGATCTCGCCACCGAGCAATTCGGCATCGATAACTCCCCTCCTCATGCGATGATCTCTTCCCCCGGCAATGGTTCTGTGGTCGACTCATCCACCTTACTCACTTTCACCGCTTCGGGCACCGGCGATTGGGATTCCTGGTGTGGTACTTTCCCAGATGTCGATGGCGCCCAGTGGTACTGTTCTCCGGTAGCACCGACCGGTGGCTCGGACTTTTTCCAAGTCAGGTGGGAGAGCAATATCTCCGGGCTGATAGCTGAGGATTATCTCAACTGGAGTGGACGATTGGCGGCTGGAAACCACACCATCACCTTGACCGTCGATGATGGCCTGAGCCAGCCGGCGGTGGCCTCGATGACCATCGACGTGGCACCTAGTGCCCCGGTACTCGGACTGTTCACTCCCAGCGATGGTGACCTGTTCACCTCTGATGAAGAGGTTAGTTGGGATGCCAGTGGCAGTATCGATTACGATGGCGACAACTTCACCATGACCGTCTTGGACGATGATGGAAATGAACTGCTTTCGGAGGTCGACTCGATTTTCATCTACAAATTCCGCCTTTCCTCCGGTCCGCACACGCTATCGGTGATTCTGGCCGATGACACCGGTCTGAACAGCACCACCGCGTTCACATTCGAGGTCTACGAGAGTCGTCCTTATGCGGCGATGACCAGCCCGGAGAACGGTCGTGATTATCCCCCTGCAACCACGCTTACATTGTCGGCTAACGCCTCGGTCGACTGGGATAATGACATCTCCACCTATGATTGGTATATCGTCAACAATACCCTGCTCGAGGAAATCGACTGCGGCCGTTGGTGTGAGGTCAACCTCCCCCCCGGAGACTACCACATCGCCCTGCTGGTCAAGGATACCCGCGGTGATAGTGACTGGGCGCACGCCAATATCTCCCTACTCGACTCGGCCCCGAAGTTCAATGAATCGAGCCT
>DARQ01000090.1:17330-18086 GCA_002503395.1 Euryarchaeota archaeon UBA60
AAGATAACCCATGGAATCCAATCGTGGGAATTCATCATGAATGATGCCGGGGAAGGGCGCGATGAAATTGCTGGCGATGGCATATGGACTGCTCAGGTCGAAATACAACCCGAGGGGGTTGGCCGGCCGTTCATGCGAATCTTGGCCATCGATGAATTATCGGCCGGCCAGAGCGAGCCGAAGGTCGACCAGATCACCGCCGATTTCATTGTCGAGACGATTGACGATGGATTTGGCGCTACTGAAATCGGCGGTGCCATTGGCGGCATATTTCTGTTGATAGTGGTAATCAATCTATTCATCGGCTGGCGCCGCCGTCGCTTGGCTTCACTAGACGTCATAGAATCGTGGACATCGTTCAGTGATGTGACTACCGGGGTTGACCAAGCCAGTGTGGTCGAGGCCGAGATAGAGCGTTCAGACACCATTGAGGAAGGCTTGCTCCCCACAGAGGGTTTGCCGCAACAAGAAGCACCGACCAGCGAGGTCGCCGATGTTCCGAGCATGCTCGACTTGGGCGAGGGTGGCATCGATTTAGAAGGCAAGGATTTAGTCGATATCGAGTGATTACTCGCTCTCTTCGTCGCCGATTGAGTAATCCTTCGCGGTCTCTTCACCGGTCTCATCATCTGTGGATTCTGCCGGATTTGCTGGAATGAAGAACCACACAAAGGGTAGGAATAACAAACTCAGAACATTCTTACCGGTAGCGATTGAGAAAGTCGATTCAAAGGCAATCCAGGATTTTGCCTCCTC
>DARQ01000095.1:0-1059 GCA_002503395.1 Euryarchaeota archaeon UBA60
ATTCGGATAAGTTGCAAGGGGTTAGCCGAAACCCTTCTGTATCGAATTAATTGATTGGAAGGGCTTTCAGTGGGCCACTTCAAAGGCTACACATCCCACAGGTTAAACCCTCTCCGGGTGCTCAGTGGTATGTTTTTCTTTTCAGATCATTTCACGGGCCGCTTCAACATCGTCGACGGTGAAGGCGATGACCCCTTGGCTTTCATCTTTTGACATGATGTAGATCGACTTGATGTTGATTCCTGCATTTGCAAGTGTGCGAGATAGGCCAGCCAGCGCCCCCGGCTGGTGCGGAAGTGTGACCAAGAGCACATCCTCGACATGATACTCATGACCCAGTGAATCCAATACCGCAATGGTAGCCTCGGAATCCTCGGTGACTATTGCCAGCACCGCTCCGGTTGCCGTCATCGCCGCCGCGGTAAGGATATTGATTTGATTTTCAGCCAAGGCTTCGCACAGTCTCGCCATCTCTCCGGGGCGGTCGGGCAGTTTGATACAATACTCTCGCATGCCCCCAACCCAATACATTTCACCTATGAGGATTATTGAGGGAAAGTGGGAAAGTTCCCGTTTCGCGGCGCAAACATGGTTTCGGAATAGACAAAGAGGATGACTCGCGAGCGAATCCTTGATGTTCACGGTAGCGAGCCGGCAATTGATGACCCGACCTGCCGTAGCCACCCTGTTGCTGTCCCTTCTCACCATCACCAGTTCGCTGGCCGGTTGTTTCGCTGCTGATGATGATGGCAGTGCAACTCTGCGAGCCGATTTTTCCTATGAACCGAGCACTAATATCAAGGAAGGCGTTTCGGTTTCATTCAATGCTACGGCTTCCTTGCCGCAAGATGGGACGCTTACCTATCGTTGGGATTTCAATGGCGATGGCTCGGTAGATGATACCGGCCGTACCCCAACTTGGTCATATCCTGTGGAGGGGATTTACAGTGTGATTCTCACCGTCACCGACGGCAATAGAGATGACCAGATCACCAAGCAATTGACGGTTCTGGGAGCCGATGCCGCGGTGCCGACCGCCGACCCCGGAACGACCTGGGC
>DARQ01000095.1:1163-5852 GCA_002503395.1 Euryarchaeota archaeon UBA60
TATCTCATCTACATCTGCGAGGATAAAGATTCAACCGACAATGAGGTTGACGCCACCACCAATATCCTGCTCGACTCAAGCGCCAGCACCGCCGGCGGCGAACAGGCCTATCTGACCCAGTGGTCGTGGGACCTCGACACCAAGACCGATAGCGACGATGATGGTATTGCCGACAACGATGACGATGCCAGCGGCGAGACCTTTGAATGGACCGGAATCGCCCCCGGGGAATACGAATTACTGTTGCGGGTCTTCAATGATGAGGGATTCAATGATTCGATGAAATTCAAGGTCTATGTCAACTATGTCGGCATCTGGAAAGATTTCAATCAGCCCGGCAACACCTCTGCCACAGGTGGACAGGCTGGAGAAACTTGGTTTGAGTACACCGTGGTTTACGATGACGATGCCGGCAATACGATTGTCCGGGCTGAATTCTGGTTGACTTATCCACAGCGGGATGCAGATAATTTTGTGAATACAGGGAATTCTGACCGCAATAAATTGGATATTTACATCTTCAATGAGAGCGATGATGAGGTTTGGAATACCTCGGCAATTCCGGATGAACAGAGAACCGCAGGTGAGTGTTCCGAGGATGATTACTGCCTGCAGACTTCGATATCCCGCTCGCAGATGCGCGACGATCGTTACAACGATGGTGAGTGGACGGTGAAGATTCACAATGACCGCTACAACGATGTGCAAGTGGTTGAGTTCAGAATCCTACTCACTTACAAATAGCGAAGGCCACTAGTATTCGCTTCTAGGCACGGCCTTGCTCAAAGGGAGTTTAGGCTAAAACGGGAATTGGGATGGTACCCCTGCGGTCTTGACTGGCTTCGTCGAGTGGAACTCCGAGTTGCTCGGCCAGAGCCCGGTCAACCTCGACCCTGACGGTCAGGGTCGTCTGTCCCATCGACTTGCCTTGGGCATCGGTGCGCAAAGACACCGTTCCCCCACCTTGCAGGGCTTTCTCCATGATACAATTCAGCGCCCCGATTCCCGGCACCTCGTAGACCTTGATGCGCCCCTCGACCTGCTCTTCCCAAGCCTCGGCCAACCAGCTGCTGGTCACCCCTTGCTTGAGCACCGGAAACCAGTGTCGTTCACGGGCGATGATACCGATATTGACCATATCACCCTTGTCCCCGGAGCGGGCGTGAGCCAAGACTCCCAACGGCAGCCAGACCGTGCTCAATCTACCTTCCCCCTACCTACCGGTCGCTCAAGTCCACGCAGAACCCGCCCGGCGATTCGCTTGGTGATTATACGGTTCTCATTTTCCGATATCCTTTGCAGGCGATTGAAGACCCGAGCCTCCAAATCCGGGCGGCGCTCGGTCAAGGCCTTACGCAGGGTTCTCAGCATCGGAATATCAACTCTGGCTTCGACGGTCTCGCGATTTACCAAGAGCGGTACGAAGCGTAGTTGTGAACGGGGGCGTGGCCGGGCTGAATACCCACTCACTCCGGCCGGGCCGGTCAGCACTAGCGGCGCCACAGATTTGCCAAAAATCTCCACATCGGTGCGGTTCGGGGATTTCACCGACCAGCGAATCATCACTTCTGGAAGATCTTCCTGGAGTTCTATCCCCCCTTTGGGCATGGTGATTCCAGTGCCGAGGAACTCGGTATGAATAACCAATTCCTCAAGTTCAGCCAAGCGACTATGGAGGATATAATCGGTCGCTTTTGCCTTGGCGATGGCTTGCGGGCCTGGTACCAGCAGCGTTGCCGATGCGAACCAACCATCAGAATAGCAAGATGAAACCTTGAGCTTATCTGGTCGCGCTCTCCCGCGCGCCCCCGCCACTGCGACCCGGTCAGGGCCGATTTCGTCGAGGGATACTGCAGTGATATCGAGAATCACATCGGGGGTGAAATATGAAGCAGGGTCGCCGATTTCGTACAACATCTGCTCGGCGACATTGGCGCGGGTGACGGCGCCACCACTTCCTTCGGGTTTGGTGATTACCGACGAGCCGTCGGCGGCGATTTCAGCGATAGGATAGCCGAGATTCACCAGGTCGTTTATTTCAGCCCACGAATCGGCATTTCCGCCGGTGACCTGAGCACCACATTCGATGAGATGTCCAGCCAAGGTCCAGCCGGCGACGATATCGAGCGGATGCAGTACTTCCATTGGTGCCCAAGAGTCAATCGGGCTGCAGAGCGGTAACTCCGCCGTTGCGGCATTCTTCGCCCAACCCTCGGCATGCAACATCGGACCGACTATCAGGCTGGCATCCGCCACCCGCCCACTAAGCACGATATCTGCGCCCTGCTCAAGTGCTCGGCCAATAGGTCCAGCACCGATGTAGGCATTGGCCGAAATCAATTTTTCCACCATGGCTTCCCCGACCTCAATTCCGGATAAATCAGTTAGAATCCCATCGGCATTCAGATGCTCGATTCGTGGGTGAATATCATCCCCTACGACCATCGCTATCTGGCAATCGACCCAGCCCAGTGCACAGGCCAGCCCGAGCACCGCCTCGGCGCAAGCACCCGGGTTTGCCCCCCCGGCATTGGTGACCAATTTCGTGTTCTTTTCCTTGAGTAATTCCAAGCCTCCCGCCTCAAGCCAATCGAACAGGTCGGTGGCCCAGCCCGAGGTTTTATCGCGCGCCTTCTGTTTGTGCATTATTGACATCGTGACTTCAGAGAGATAATCCATCGTCAGATAATCGACGTCCGCTCCTTCCATCAGGGTGATTGGCGCCATCACCTGGTCACCCCAGAACCCGCCAGCACCGGCGATACGAGTTACACCTCCCCGCGCTGGCATGGTGTGAAGTCTGCACCGACATACTTCTTCTTTTCGATTACTGGGCAATGTCGTGAGGGTGCTTGGAAATGGGATGGAAGTGAAATAGAATATTAATTCACGACCAGAGAAACGGCTCACCTCTCCTTATCCGAGGGAATTGCCACGACGCGGATTAATACCGGCGCGTTGAAATAGGGGATGGCTGTCGCCGGGTCGATAATTGGGGTAAATACCATGGGTTCACAATGGGAAGACAAGAGCAAACCGCACTTGAACATAGTTTTCATCGGTCACGTAGACCACGGAAAATCGACGACTGTAGGCCGATTGATGCTGGACAGCGGTCATATCGAAGCGCACGTTATCGAGAAGTTTGAGAAGGAAGCGGCGGAGCGCGGCAAGGCCGGGTTCGGTTTCGCTTACGTCATGGACGGATTGAAGGAAGAGCGCGAGCGCGGTATCACAATCGACGTGGCTCACAAGGAATTCTTCACCCCTAACTATTACTGGACTGTTATCGATGCTCCTGGTCACCGTGATTTCGTCAAGAACATGATTACCGGTACCAGCCAAGCTGATGCCGCGGTACTACTCTGTGCGGCTAACGATGGTGTCAACGCCCAGACCAAGGAGCACGCTTTCCTAGCTCGTGTTCTCGGCGTCAAGCAACTCATCGTTCTGGTCAACAAGATGGACATCTCCGGTGTCGAGTGGTCTGAGGACAAGTACAAGGAATCCTGTAGTCAGGTCAGCGACCTGCTGAAGATGGCTGGCTTCAAACCTGATGACGTACCGATGATTCCTGGTTCCGCCATTGATGGTGACAACGTATACAACAAGTCTGATAAGGCGCCATGGTACAGTGGTCCAACCCTGTTTGAGGCGATCGATCAGATTCAGATGCCACCCAAGCCAATCGACAAACCGCTACGAATGCCAATCCAAGACGTATACAAGATCGGCGGAATCGGTACCGTGCCGGTAGGCAAGATTGAGACCGGCGTCCTTCATGCTGGAAAGACCATCGTCTTCAATCCAAGTCAGGAGAGTGGTGAGGTCAAGAGTATTGAGATGCATCACACCTCTGTGCCTAAGGCTGAGCCTGGCGACAACGTCGGTTTCAATATCCGTGGACTTTCCGCCACCGACATCCGTCGTGGTGACGTTGCTGGATATACCGACAACGAGCCGACTTTCGTCCGCCATGATGAGTCCTTTGTCGGACAAATCCAACTGATGGACATACCAAAGGCGATTTCCGTCGGTTACACCCCGGTATTCCACTGCCACACCGCGCAAGTAGCTTGCCGCTTCCTTGAACTTCTGGAGAAGCAGAACAAGGCCGGTAAGGAGGCCAGCCCCAGTTTCATGAAGACCGGCGATGCTGGAATGGTTCGCTTCCAACCGACAAAGCCACTGGCAATCGAGCAGATGGATAAGTTCCCGGAACTGTCCCGCTTCGCCATCCGTGACATGGGTAAGACCGTGGCAGCTGGTGTTTGCATCAAGATTGATAAGAAGTGAGTTCCCGAGAATTAACTCTGATACAGGAAATTAGGGAACGTGAATCAATGGCTGGAGTAACCGTCATCAAACTGACTGGCGAGAACCACAGCGATATCGATTTTGTCAGCGACCAGATCAAGGCCATCTGCGATAACGGTGGAGTTGAACTACGCGGCCCGATACCACTACCTACCCGACGTCTGATTGTTCCTTGCCGCAAGGCACCATCCGGCGAGGGCAACGAGACATACGACCACTGGGAGATGCGTATTCACAAGCGTCTGCTGGAGATGAAGATTGCCACCGCCAAGGACCAAACTGCACTAAGGAGCATTGCGAAGATTTCGATCCCGGACACCGTCAGTATAGAACTCAGCATGCGGACCGTCAACTGAAAGCCGTAACGTGGCC
>DARQ01000095.1:6088-6377 GCA_002503395.1 Euryarchaeota archaeon UBA60
GTGGCCATTTCGGAGTCCAGCATGTGGACATCTCCTTGGGTGAGTTTCAATTCATCACCCGCCTCGGTCATAATCTCGTCTTCCTGACTGACGAGGATTCTGATTCGGGTCAAGACATTCGGAGTTGTAGGCTCGTCTTTGGCGCTCAACGCTGGCTCGGGCGGGATCTCTGTGGGGGGGACGTCCTCGGTTGGCTCGTCCTGGGGTGTGGTTTGAGGGGGTTCAGTAGGGGGAGCCTGATGGTCAGTTGCTACGAGATTGTCAATCACGATGGTCTGATGGCTGTCGG
>DARQ01000095.1:6543-7326 GCA_002503395.1 Euryarchaeota archaeon UBA60
ATCTGGGCAATCAGTTCTTCCTCATCGAATTCCGGCTCGCGATATTCTTCCTCATATCGCTCCTCCAACTCGACCGGCGGCGCCCCCTGTCCGGTCAGTCCACCGGCCTGCTCGACGAAGTCGTCCAATTGCTTGGTACCCACTGCAAGGATAGGGATGTCGGACACCTCCCCTGCTCCTTGAATCATATCTTCCCAACTGATATTGCGCTTGAATCTGCTCAATAATTGCCCGAGACCGTCGTAGAATTCTCGCTCCATCGGGTCGTAACGCGTCCAATCCAAAGGTGCGAGTGGTCGGCTACCATCACCATTGACACTACTGCGCAACTCAGCGGTTACCGCGTGATGCAATAGTGTCACCAGTCGTTTGCGGGCGAGGTCGGCCATCGCCCGGCGTACATTCGATTGCCGCCGACTAGCGGCGATGGCCGCCGAAGAATGCCCTTCGCCGCGCACGATTTCATTGAGACTGGTCTCGATATGATTGAGCAGATTGTTGACCTCTTGCCAAAATTCGGTGCTGGGCATCGGTAATGGATGGTTCCTCTCCAACTGCTGACGTTGGAGAGAGTAGAGTTGGTCCTCAATCTTTCGGGCGCGCTCATCGCCCATCTCAGGTAACTCATCCCGCCCGGCCATGTCGCTCAGGGGCATTGTGGCTGCGGGGCTCTATCAATGCTCACCCTTTCTATCGTCACCGAAGGCCACTGCATAATGCTGCGACACCTGGCCTTCGGGGGGAAAGGTGGTTCGGAGTTAGACCAAGATAGCGAAGGCCGAG
>DARQ01000095.1:7347-11443 GCA_002503395.1 Euryarchaeota archaeon UBA60
GTAGTGGCCTTCGGAATGGACCGCACAGCGGGTTGTTAATATCCAGAACCGCCACTGAACAATCGAGGGAAGTGGGGGCGGTGCGACAAAAACGTCTGGCGGCACTACTCGCCCTGCTGATGATATTGACACCGGCCTCGGCGCTGGTCGGCGCTGAATTCACCCCTTGGGAAGGCCATACTCACCCCCGCCCCCTGACCCCTGGCGGAGCGGTTGAAATCACCACGACAGGCTTCACCTTGCCTTCCAATGGCACGATTACCGATGGCTTGCTCAATCTCTCGACCGATTGGGACCAACCCGGCGGCAATGGCACCGGTTGGTCTGCAGGTGGCGAGTCAAATTTCACCTCCGGGCAAGATCTGTTGACGACTTCGTTGCGCTTTGACGGGGCACTGTCTCTGGCGCAGGACCAATCGGTCGGAACCTACGAGGATTTCACCACCTTGGAGACGACCTTCCTCGATTGGTTTCCGGCGGGGCCGGATTCCCTGCTGTGGTCACCCAGCGACCTCAATCTGTCGGGTACCAATGTGACGGTCGGCGATGATGCAGGTCTATTCAACTCATCTTGGGGGGGGACGATTCCCGCCTTTTCGACCGAGGGGGGAATGGTGGTCTCAACTCTGGGATATTCTCCGAGTCGGGTACCGGCTGGGGTTCACGCCTGGCTTGAGGGGCCTCAGGTCAGACTGCCCAATGTGATTCGCAATTACAGTGCCCAATTCGATTACTGGATACACCTTGATGGGGGTGGGGGTTGGATGGAGTATTCCTTGGATGGTGGTCAGTGGAAGGTTCTCAATCCCGAAGGAGGTTACCCGGATAACCTACCCAGTGCTTCACCTCAATTGACCGGTTTCGCAAATGCCAGTGCCAGTGGTTGGAAAAATTCCACCTTTGCTCTGGATGGTTTGAACGGTATTCACAGTGCTGACCACCTCCGTTTACGCTTCGTCATCTGGACTGACTCCAATGCCACCACAACCGGGCCTGGCTGGTTCATCGATAACCTGACCTTGGAAAATGAAGGTGAGCCGCTCGCCTGTTGGTTTCACGGGAATCTGAACGGCGTCTATGCCAATGATGCCGACGCGTGGATAATTTTCAATTTTTCAACCACCAATCTGACCGTGCCGATGGAGATCACCGCTTCACTCGATTGGGATCTTGAAGGGGGGTGGAACGACAACCTCTTAGTCGAGGCCAGCAATGATAACCAGACCTGGTATGAGATTTCCCTGCCGCCGGGAATTCCCGGCATCGGCTTGATAGTCAACGGCATCGCCTATGCTGAAGAGACCGGTGGCTGGGTCGATATCACGATGCCACTGCCGGCGATTTTCCAGAACCGGGCGAATATGTGGTTGCGCTTCCGGGTCGAGACCGATTACTCGCTCGGCTATGGTGCCAGTATCAACGGCTGGGAAGGGGTGATGGTCGATGATGTGATTCTGCATGCCAATTCAAGCGCCGGCAAGGTGGATATTCTGCTCGATAATTTCTCCACCAACGACAGTGTCGAAATCGGCGTGGCGGTCGGCGCTAATGAGCAATGGCAATATCTGACCAACTATGGCCATAACGGCTACAGCACCGCCATCTACGGTTTTGAGTCGACCATTGAACTCGCCCGCGGCTGGCACCTCAACCATGAGCGAGGCAGTCCTTGGGAGATTGGGACGACCAATAACGGTAGTGGCTGGGGCCCGGGTGGCTTTCCAAATAACGGCAACGGGGCCGGCCTGGTACTGAACGGCAAATACGCGGCAAATACCCTGACCCATCTTGAGACCAAGGATTGGTCGATACCCGTCAACGCCAGTGCTCGATTGGTATTCGATAACTGGGTCTGCACCGAAGCCAATTGGGATGGGGGGACGATTTTCATCTCCGATGATGCTGGACTATCCTGGGCGCCGTTCGCTCAACAGGAGCCCGATTTCTATGATACCCGCTCAACCGCCAATCCGTTCTCGCCGTTGTACAACATGATGATTTTTGACGGTTCGAGCTACTCGGCCGGCTGTAATGTTCAACCGTGGGTGACCAAGCAGGGCAACCTATCGGCGTGGTCTGGGCAGAATGTTCGCTTCCGCTTCACCTTCTTCTCTGATACTTATTTGGAAGGTGCAGGTTGGTATATCGATAATGTCGGTGTCGAAGTCGATTGGTTCGAGCCGTTGGGGAAATGGGTGTCGCCGCCGATAAAGGTTGGGCCGAGTGGCTATGGTAGTGCCGCAATAGGCGGCCAAGTTCCTCCCGAGACCTCGGTCAGTGCCACGGTTCTCGATTCTTCTGGTACCCCGATTATTGGTTATGCAGGTCGTGATTTACCGCTCGACCTGAGGGGAATTCGCCCCGACCAACACCCGACGATTCACCTTCGCCTGCATCTTGCGACCACCAACGCTCTGCGCACCCCGGTGCTGCAGAATCTTCACGTCGGGGCGAATCTCTATCTGACCACCCCGGTGTTTGATTCGTCCGGGTGGGAGTATTCAGCAACCTTACCAGTGCTCTGGGATTCCGACTCCGGCGCATATGTCAGTGCAAATTCGAGCGGAAAGATGACCGCAGGAATCTCAATTCATCGACCGGCCCGCAGTATCAGCATCTGGTGTGATTGTGAAAATGTCTACCTCTCCCTCAATCCACAAGCCAGTCCTAGCACCGCTTATCTCGCGACCCTGATTCAACAACCTACCACCAGCCTGGTTAACGGCTTGTACCTACGCGATATCCAAGACCTGAAGATAACCATCGATCTACTGCATAATGGTTGGGTTAAAGACCTCCGAGTCAATGTCGAGTACAGCGATATTGCCGTCAATCCCGCGGTCGACCTGAAGGGAGATGGTAGTAACGAATGGGCACATTCTGGGCCATTTGGTATCGCTACCGATGTAAATGGCGTCAACAATCTTCAATTCTACGCCATCAATGGGGTGACCTATTCCAAGAACTTGGGTTACCATAATTATTCTCAGGCGTACGATGGTATTGCCCGCTTGGGTATCGTCACCGAATCAACTACAATCACCACGATTTCACGTGGGTCATGGAGCACTCAGGTTGTCGGCTCAAACTACAATGTGGTCGCCCACTTACTCGATATCATCCCAGGCCAGCCGACCATCCTTGAGTTCACCGTAAGTGCTGATGCCAGCATCACCCTGTACGACAAGGCGGTACCTTTCAATCACCTTTTCACGATTCCATTGGCGGCAGGTTTCCTCGCCAATATTTCTGCTGGTCTATCTGTCAACCAAAGCACTGGAGAGTTCATCGTACCGGTTGACCTTAGGACCGATAGCGGCGGTTTCATCGTCGGCGGAATGATTGAATGGCAGCGACTATTCACCGATGTTTTCTATATTCCTCCTCCCTCAACCATCTATCCCGATGGTAGTTCGTTCACGATTGAGACCTACAGTTTGCACAATTTTGAGGGGGTGATCGACACCATCCGCCTGAGCATCGGCACAAGCCGCGACCTCGATACAGCCGAGGTGGTATTTGTGGTGAGAAACACCTCCACTCCTCAGGCAACCCTCGAAGTTGAGCGCGGGGCGGAATTGATGTCGCTCGATACCGCTGACTGGAATGCCGGATTCACTGAAAATATCCACCGAATATTTTGGCGGATCACCCCGTCGCGGGACTGGGGTGACCAAGCGCAGTTGTGGTGGATGCTGGAGTCCTCCAATGATGAGTCCTCACCGCTCGGGCCAACCGTGGTCAGCACCGGTGGCTCAGCCGGTCCAGCCCTCGAGGTCGACCTTGAGGTGACCGATATTGTCGTTGCCGACCAGTTCGGTAACGATATCGCCGATGAATCAAATTCCCTCTACCCGTGGTCATTGCAGGCTGGTAGCAATATTTCGCTCAGTGGCTTCGTTCGCTTCCAAGGCTCACCTGATATCGCCGCTCCCGAGGGTATGTTCACCCTCAACCTGTCATTGCAGGATGAGCAAGATGGATTGGGAGGTGTGGCAACCTATGCTGAGGTAGCGACCACAGATGGGCATTGGTCGACCAATTTGACCATCCCCAGCGGTGAGGATATCTCAAGTGGAAGTGAGATGAAGGTCGT
>DARQ01000095.1:11631-12329 GCA_002503395.1 Euryarchaeota archaeon UBA60
GCCGATGGCCATGTGTGGTATGAGGGCAATATGTTGGCTCTCTCCATCGAGGTTGGCGACGATGTCCGCCAAGGTGAGACTCTCAACCTGCACTATTGGGTCGAAGGGGTCGATGACGCCAACACGGACGGCAATGCACAAGGCGAAGAATACCGTGTGCTGAGCGAACAATTATCGCTGAACTCACTCAATCAGATTGTTGATTTCCCCTTGATTGATGTCTCGGCGGCAATTCCCGAAGGCACCTCTTGGGGTGAAGTGAGCCTGTGGCTGGATGGCGATGACCTCGCCGGAAATCCGCTCATCACCGGCGGTGCGCCCGGACTGGGGGTCGGCTCCGGTGCCGGGGATTTGGCGACGGTCAGGATAACCCGGGATACACTGGCGGAAATCGAGAGTGGCTCTGTTGCTTTTGACCTTGTCAACGGGCAATTGCTGGCCGGTCACGAGCATACCTTCAGCGTCATTCTTGAAGAGGCGGAGGGCCTGGCCAGTCTCGACAAATTGGTTCTCGATATCACCGGTGGCCTCGATGGGGAAGACTGCGCCATCACTTGGTATCCGTGGTCGGAGGTGACTGATTATTCGCTCGAGTGTTTTGTCGATGGCAGTGTAAGCATCGGATATGAGGAGATTTCTGCCGGTCGTTGGCAGATTGAAATGAGTTTCATTCTTCCCTGGCTCAACAGCAATGCCTT
>DARQ01000095.1:12395-14570 GCA_002503395.1 Euryarchaeota archaeon UBA60
TTGGCTGTACAACGGCGATGCCGAAATCGTTGTGGTCGAGATGAAAGACTTGAGCGCGCCTTTCGGGCGACTTGTCGACGATACATTCTACATCAGCAGTGATGATTTGATCACCGTGGGAGTGCTGGTCGTCCACGCCGGAACCGACATACCCCTAGATCTAGGATATGGCTTCCAGATTCGCTCCGCCGGCGGGATAAATCAATCGATTGCAACCGGGTGGTATGCCGGTGATGGCGAGTTGGGCTATGCGGCGATGGAACTGAACTACGATGATTTCCCGAATTTGCAGGCGACCCTGCACGTCGAGCCGCTGGCGCTGGGAAATAACTCCTCACAAATATTCCATGCTACCGGTGAATCATATTCGGTCGTCTTCGACAATTACGCCCCGCGCCTGATCACCCTACCTAACCTGTACAGCGTTCATATCGACCGAATGGATTACCTCCCGGTGACCTTCGATATCGCTGAAGCAAATCAGATGGATTCCGCCTCGGTCATCGTTCACTTCGCCTTCATCGACGCCGATAATCAGACCAGATATACAGGCTCAGCGCAGGCCGAGATGGCTTCACACAGTGGTGGTGATTGGAATTATCAAGCCATCTTGAATCTCACACCTCCCCCCTCACAACTCGGGGATGGGAGTCAACTGGGGAATACCCCGCTCAATACCGATACCATCCGCCTATGGGTCGAAGGTGCTGACTACGCCGGCAATCTCTTGAAGGGTGTAGGCAGCAATGAGTCGCCGACTTCTCCAGCCTTCATCGCCCCCACTTTCACCCCTTTCCTTACGCCCTTGGCACAGCTTGATGATGAGGTGGAGATCGGTCACTCAATCGTGGTGCTTTCCTCAATCATCAATCTCGGGGATGGTCGTGGAAATGTTACCCTCGCCCTGTTCATCAATGGGGTGTTTGTAGATGTGACCACGGTTGAATTATTACCGGGTGGTGAGGCTGAATTCCGCTTGGAATACAGTACCGGTCACCTCGGCCAACTCCAGGTCATGGTAGTGCTGAATGAGACCGGACAGAGGGAGAACTTCAGCCTAGAGGTGGTGGCTTCCACCGATGTGAACGACAGCATTGGCGCCGCCTCCGCGGTTGGCGCCGGCCTGGCGATGCTGTTCATCTTCGCCGCCATCATCATCATCGTACGTGGCCGGGATTCGGTGCTTGGGGAATTTGAAGAGGACAAGGAGTTTGACGACTACGAGGATTTTGAGCAAGAGTAAGTATCAAACATACCGGGGGCGACGCCCACTTACGCAGGGGTTCCCGAGCGGTCAAAGGGGGCGGGCTCAAGATCCGCTGTCAAGGACTTCGCAGGTTCGAATCCTGCCCCCTGCACTAAGTCGCTCGACGATGAATCGAGGTTGGAACCAATGTGGGCTGTGTTTCGAAAAACAATCGGCGCATCAGATTTTTCGGGCACCCTAAAAATAACTGAATATTATTCCTCAATTATCTATCATTGACCCGCAGTGTTACCTTTAACAATAGTTTAGGGGAACCTAAATACTATATGGGAAACCACCGCCGCCGGCCTTATGCTGGCAGATATGTGGGCAGGTGGATTGATTGGCTTCAGAGAAGCGATGGAAGCGACAATCATCGTTGTGGTTTTCATATTGATTCTAAAAAAATCCGGACGTCCGGAAATGATGAAAAATATCTGGAAGGGAGTTGGGGCTGGTGTCGTTGCCAGCATCATCACCGCGATATTGTTTGAATTGATAATCGGCAGTTTTGAAGACAATGAGGCTTGGTTTGAAGGAGTGTTGATGCTCGCTTCTGCAGTCCTGATTGCAGTCGTGGTCTTCCATTTGATCAAGCATCATTCAAAGGAAGAGTTGGAAAGAATTGCCGAGGGTGCAATCTCAGACCAGGAAAAGGGTGCAAAGGCACTCTCGGTCATCGCCTTCTTATCGGTATGGCGTGAAGGTTCGGAAACCGTGGTCTTCATGTCTGCGGGAACCGAGACCTCTTGGGCGATTCTCGGCTTGGTAATCGGCATTTTCGCCGCGGTGATGCTCGGCTGGCTGATGCTTTCCAAGGGAGTGAGAATTGACATCAAGCGGTTGTTCACCATCACTACAGTATTGCTCATCTTCGTGGGTGCTGGCCTGGCCGCACATGGAGTCCATGAACTACAGGAGGACGAAGT
>DARQ01000095.1:14632-18971 GCA_002503395.1 Euryarchaeota archaeon UBA60
ACTGGAGATGCTCCGATTCTACACGACAAGGGAATGGTCGGTGGAACCCTGCGAGCAGTGCTGGGATGGAATGGCGACCCGACAATGTTGGAATTCTTCACCTGGGCTGGATATCTGACGGTGATGGGAATACTCTACAAGCGTGATACTGAATCACATACCCCAGCCGAGGAAAGCCAGTCCCTGCTGTGAATACCTGCGATGAGGACTGACCTGGTCGAGATGTCACCGGAGATTCTACCAATAAATGCTCAAATCCTGCCTAAGCACGATTATCTGCAAGAAACAAAGTATATGAATACAAAACCCGGACGTCATTTTATGACGTCATTTGCACATAGTAAAGTCAGCCGCGCCATTTTGATGACCGTAGCCATGATTCTGGCTAGTTTTGTCGGTTGTTTGGGAGGAGAGACCGTGCCGGTCGAAGATATAGACGGGGCCATCGATGATACCATCGACAATGGTACCACTAACGCCACCGATGGCGGAACCACCAACACTACCGATGGGGGTGATGTGACGGTTGGAATAATCGTCCTTTTCGATTCCACAGGTGTTGTTGAAGCACTTTCAGCGCAAATCTCAAACTGCGACCAATGCTATCTGGCGTGGGACAAAGATGGAATGCTGGTGGGTAATCTTGCGACGGTTAATCTGACCAACCTATCAGCGGGTAATCACACCTATACTTTGACCGTCATCGATAATGCCGGCATGTCCCATTCCGCCAGCACTGTCATCTCCATCCCCAGCGCCAACCACATTCCGACCATCAATCTGGTGATGACTACCGACGGCTATTCCGGAGACGCGATTTCTTGGGTCATCGAATCACACGATGCCGATGGCGATACTCTGGCCCTGTCGATTGATTATGGCGATGGAGAATCAGATTCGAGTGCAAACTATGGTTCGCACTCGTGGACGTCGGTCGGAAATTATACTATCACCGCAACCGCTGATGACGGCAATGGCGGGGTGGCCACCTTCACCCACCTCCTGATCATTGTCGAGGAGCCAGACCCGATACCAAATCTGGTGGCGAGTCATTCGCACTTGACCGATGGCCGCCCGACCATTCTGGTCAGCGATGAATTCACCATCACCTACAACCATGCGGATTACGACGACTCGTGGGCCGGTGGCGTGGACTGGGGAGATGGTTCGACCGAGACCATCTTTGAAGGAACAGCCACCCATACCTACTCAACGGCAGGAAGGTACGACGTCAAGGTGATGGTCACCAATTCCGACAGTGATATGAGACAGAAGACATTCAGAATCGAGGTCATCGCCGAACTGGATGATAGTGAAGCCTACGAATTAATGGACGATTTCCTGTCTGATTCTCATTCGGCCGCCAGTGATTTGGATGCTGACGAGGACGGCAATATCGACCAAGCTGAGCCAGCGGTCGGTGAAGAAGGGCTGGATGTCGAAGACACCTTCGAAGTCAATGCCGCCGGCGAGCCGAATCACGATGAGGGTAATATCGACGTTTGGCAAGAGAAGGATACCAGCCAAGTCAGTGGTGTCGCCGCCAGTAACGATACCGCCGGCGGTGCTCGCGCCGCCGAATCGGACGATGTACTGCGCAATGAGAGCGGGCGAGTCGCCGATAACGAGACCGAGGTCGACAACCCGATAGATGGCATCGAAGACAATGGAGCAATTCATGAAGAGTTGTTCAACATGAGCGATATGGGTCTTGAGGAGTTAGAGGACTCAGAGGTCGTCGATGGCGATACCTACGAGGCTCTGGCCACTAGCAGTTCCGGGGCGATAACCTTCACCGAGACCTTCACCTTGGATATCGATACCAATGATGATGGCGTCGATGACGCGGTCGCTGACTGCACCGCCACCTCATATGTCTGGTGGGTCGATTCCGACGGCGATTCCAATCCAGAGCGTGCGGTCATGTTCCGCGGAACTCAGTGCGTCTACAACCCCGACGGCGGCGCAGCTGAGGTCACGGGAACCCTGATCGAGGGACTGAATTACACCGACATCAATTCCAACGGCCATCCCGAAATCGTCATGGCCCTGCGCATCTTGGTTATCGAATTCTCCAACAACAGCCATACCGTCAGCGACAAGAATACCAATATCGAGGTTTTCGCAGTGGTCGACCTCGACGAGGATGGAAATAACGAATATGTCTTGATGGCCGCCGCTGAGGGCCGAGAGATTGACCACGGCAAGGACGGAGTTCTCGAGGTTGAGACTTTTGAGGTCGGCTATGTCTACCTTGAGGATGTCAACGATGATGGCACCCCCGAGAAATCGGTACTGCTCAAACTTGCTGAGGCCAAATGGGATTTGGATGGAGACGGCAATGTCAACTCCCGCAGTGCACTCATCCAGATAGTGTACATCGAGGACGTCGACATGGATGGCAATCAAGACCGTCTACGCGCCGCACAATTCGGTGGCCATGAGTGGGATAACAACTCAGATGGCACCGTAGATAGCAAGCAGTGGATGTTCTTGGGCTATGGTCTGCGCGACCGCAATAACGACGGTACAGTCGACCGTGTCACCATGGCAGTGGGGGCCGAAGATATCGTCGATAGCGATGGTGATGGCAATCCGGAGCAAGTCACCTCCTTCTTCTACGCCAGCCAGATAGATGACTGGAATGCAGATGGTAATTTCAACAAGGCTTGGCAACTCGCCGCGGTGAGCGAAAAGGTAGACTCTGACTCCGATGGGCATTGGGAATCGGTATCAACCGCGGTTGCAGGAGCTGAGGCCGTCGATTGGGACGATGATGGGATTGTCGACAGGTTCACCGCGGTTCGCTTTTTCGAAATGAAGGGCAATCAAGGTGCTTCGGGCAATTTCCAAGAGTCGACCACGGTATTCTGGCTGATAGAGATTACCGATTGGAATAGCGATGGGGTGGCTAACTCAATCCATGCGGTGGTGGGAATGGAGACTGGTTACGACAATAATTCAGATGGGCAGTTGGATACCTATTCGAAAATGTATCGCGGCTGGTTCGGTCGTGATGCTAACCAGGATGGACATGCAGAACGGCAGGTCTTCATCGCCTATAATGGCATGCAGAACGACGATGATGCCGATGGAAATCTTGAGGTGAAGGTCGACACCTACATCATCCATGTCAAGCACTCAAGTCCGAGCGGCCTTTCGCACGAGTGGTTCTATCTCTCTAGACAAGTGCAATTCAATGTCTCCAGCGCCGGCCATGCTCAATCAGGAAATGCCACCGTCGTCGCCTATGAGACTTGGAATGACAGCACCACTCAGGTGACCCACGCCTATGTTGCCCACCACGAGTTCTATGACTCAGACCGCGATGGAAATAACGAGTACAGCGAATTCCAGGAATACGATAATCGCCAAGGCTCGCCACCGTGAGCCCATGAATCCATGGCTGGCCAAAGTTCAACCGTGAATCTCAGCATTGACGATTGCCGCGACCACCGCCGGCTCGGCCAAGGTCGAGATATCACCGAGGTTACCGGGGTCGCCCTCAGCGACTTTGCGCAGAATCCTGCGCATCACCTTGCCCGAGCGGGTCTTCGGCAATCCGGGAATTACACAGAAGCGGTCTATTCTGGCGTGGGCGCCGATGCGCTGGCGGCATAGTTGGTTCAGGGCAATGCCCAATTCATCCGAGTATTGCCCATCCCCACTAGAATCCCCTGTGGCTAGGATTAGGAAGGCGAGCACCCCTTGGCCCTTGATGTCGTGGGGGAACCCCACCACTCCGGCTTCGGCAATCGCCTCGTGCTCGACCATAACGGCCTCGAATTCAGCCGTGCCCATGCGATGACCACTGACATTGATGACGTCATCGACCCGCCCGGTTATCCAGTAGTAGCCGTGCTCATCACGCCGGCATCCATCGCCGGTGAAGTAGTAACCGTCGATGGTTGAGAAATAGGTCTCCACGTAGCGAGGATGGTCGCCCCAGATGGTGCGGGTCTGGCCCGGCCAGGGGTGCTCGATACACAATAGTCCCTCGGCTTCCCCTTCAAGCATTTCACCCTCGGCCGAGAATAGTCGCGGCTGGATTCCCGGTAATGGCAAGGTGGCTGAACCCCCGACCACCGGAGTTGCCGGAGCCACTGGGCTGATGCAGATTCCACCGGTCTCGGTCTGCCACCAGGTATCGACGATGGTACACCTCCCTTCTCCAACCGTATGCCAATACCATTCCCAAGCCTCGGGATTTATCGGCTCGCCCACCGTCCCCAGAACCCTCAGGCTGGAGCGGTCATACTTGGCGACGAATTCATCACCCTGCGCCGCCAAGGCGCGAATCGCGGTTGGAGCGGTGTAGAAAATCGTGAACTTGTGACGC
>DARQ01000121.1:0-11970 GCA_002503395.1 Euryarchaeota archaeon UBA60
CCCGAAGCGAGGTCCACCCGGCAGTGGAGGCCCGCCTGGTGACTCTGGTGGTCCTAGTGGTCCTGGTGGCCCTACTGGTGGCCCTAGGCGCGGCCCACCCGGCAGCGGTGGTGGTCCACCCGGTGGCCCGAAAAAGCGTGGTCCTCCTCGTTGAGGCAGCAGTGTTTTCTCCTGTGGCAGTTCTTCGTTGAATCGCATTATTATTGATGTAATCTGCATTACTATGTGAGAATACTCACCAGTAGTATGATTGCTGTGAGCATGAGCATCACACCGATCAGCGCATCGATGTGATGCCGGCGCTGTTGCAATTTTTCAATCAGCGGTGTGCCCGCCAGCATCATGGCGACGAACATATACCAGCCGCCATCGATGAATCCTGCGAGCAGGGCCATCCCGACTTGGTCTGTGGTGCTCAGATCGGTCGAGATGAATTGGCTGAAAACCGCGGTAAGGAAAACGAGAATCTTAGGGTTTAGAAAGGCGATTAGAAAACCCTCGCCAAAACCGCGTCGACCGCCGCCCTCGTGGGCGGTGACATGACCTGGGGTACGGCTGGCAATCAGCATCTGCGTAGCGACAAATCCGAGAAAGAATAACCCGGCATATTGCAGAATGGTGAATGCGGTCTTGTCAGCCTCGATGAGAATACTGAGACCGGAAATAGCGATTCCAGCATAAATCGTGAAGCCGATGCCATGTCCCAAACCACACATTACACCTCGCTTTTTTCCACCTACAACGGTGTTGCGCAAGACCACCGCAAAAGATGGGCCGGGAGAGATTGCCCCGAGAGTGCAAACCACCGCCAATTCAATCCACGCGTCAAAGGCCATGTTGACTCACCGGTATCCCTAGACCTGTTGCCCACTTCAAAGCGCAGGTTGACTGGGAAAATTATCGTAGTCCAGCGGCTTGTAATGCCTTCAACAACACCGCACCGATTTCACTGGGGTCGTTGGCCACATGAATTCCCGCCGCCTCAAAGGCGGCAACCTTCTCAGCCGCGGTGCCCTTGCCGCCAGCGATTATCGCCCCTGCATGTCCCATGCGCTTGCCCGGGGGTGCGGTCGCGCCAGCGACGAAGCCGACAATCGGCTTGGTGACGTTCTCCTTCGCCCATGCCGCAGCATCTTCTTCGGCTGTACCACCAATTTCACCGATCATTACGATGGCTTCGGTCTGCTCATCGGCCTCGAACGCGGCCAGACAGTCGATGAATCCGGTGCCGTTGACCGGGTCTCCACCGATTCCGATACAGGTCGACTGACCCTCGCCGATACTCATCGTCTGGTCGACCGCTTCATAGGTCAGGGTACCTGACTTGGAGACCACGCCGATTCTTCCCTTAGCGTGGATATGGCCTGGCATGATTCCGATTTTTGCCCCACCGGTCTCTCCGGGGGTGATGATACCGGGGCAGTTTGGTCCAATCAGACGAATTCCCGGGCGCGCCGCAACATAGGCTGTCGCCTTGATCATGTCGAGGGTTGGAACACCCTCGGTGATACAGATGATGACACCTTCTCCGCTGGCGCCGGCAAAGGCATCGGCGGCTTCCATTATCGCCTCGCCAGCGAATGGCGGTGGTACGTAGATGACGCTGGCGTCGGCACCGGTCGCAGACAAAGCTTCGACCATGCTGTTGAATACCGGTGCTGAAACACCTCCAAGGTCAACCGTTTGACCACCCTTTCCCGGGGTGACTCCACCGACGATGTCGGTTCCGTATTCGACCATCTTGGTGGCGTGGAACATCCCTTGGTTGCCGGTGATCCCCTGCACCAGAACTTTGGCATTCTCTTCAATCCAGATTGCCATCACTGCTCACCTCCGATTAGAGCGACGATTTTTTGCGCTCCTTCGGCCAGACTGTCGACACTGTGAATATTCAAGGTCGAGGCTTTCAGAATCTTTCGTCCCTCCTCAAAGTTGGTGCCCGATAGACGAACCACCAGTGGGACTTCTAATTCCAGGGATTCCGTCGCCGCGATGACGCCTCTGGCGATGATGTCACAACGCATTATCCCACCGAAGATATTGACCAACACACCTTTCACATTTGGGTCTTCAAGAATTATCGAAAACGCTGTTTCCACCTGCTCTTCGTCTGCGCCGCCACCTACATCGAGAAAGTTGGCAGGTTCGCCACCATACAGTTTGATGACATCCATCGTAGCCATCGCCAGTCCGGCGCCATTGACCAAACAACCGATTTCACCGTCTAATTTCACATAGGACAGGTCAGCCTCTTTCGCTCGGACTTCGGTCGGTTCTTCTTCGGAGATGTCGCGCAGACCGGAAAAAATGTCTTGGTGACGAAAGTCGGCGTTATCGTCGAAGCCGATCTTGGCATCCAAAGCGACCATTTGATTGTCATTGGTGCGAACCAATGGATTGATTTCGACCATCGAGCAATCCTTGTTGACGAAGAGGTTGTAGAGCGAGAACAGCATCTTTGCGAACGATCGCCCGGCAATCTTCGATAGGCCGAGGTCGACCGCCATATTGCGGGCTTGGAAACCCAGTAGGCCGGTGGCTGGATCCACCCAGATCTTGTGTATTTTCTCCGGGGTCGAGGCGGCGACCTCCTCGATCTCCATACCACCTTCGGTCGAGGCCATTATCAAAACTGATTTGGCCTCTCTGTCGACCAGTAATGCGAGATAATATTCGTGAGCGATATCGCATCCTGACTCGATATATAGATTCTGCACAAGTTTTCCACGAGCACCGCTCTGCTTGGTTACGAGCATATTTCCCAGCATTGCCTTGGCAAAGTCCACCGTCTCATTTCTGCTGCGGGCGATATGAACTCCACCCTGTAGAACCGTATCCCTACTCTGAGGGTCTACGACCACACCTTTTCCACGCCCGCCAGCGTGAATCTGGCTCTTGACCGCGACCAGACCGACCCCTAGTTCATCCCATGCCTGACCAGCACCTTCCGTGGTCGTGACGTGGATGCCGCGTTGAACGAGAATACCGTGTTCTGCGAAGAGTTGCTTTCCTTGGTACTCGTGGATATTCATGTCTATCACTCGACCGAGCGAAGGTCTGTCTTTCAATGTCGCGATGAGGCCATCACTCGTTAACTAAGAGGCAAGCACATGAAGGGGAGGTGCTTCGCTTAGAATATGGGGGTTCAGGTCGTCGTGCTCGCCGGTGGCTTCGGCACTCGCTTGCGGCCTTGGACGAACCATTGCGCCAAGCCGCTCCTGCCGTTGGTCGGACGCACCCTGCTTGAGCGCGTGGTCGAGGCGCTCGACGATGAATTGGTCGACGAGGTGCTGGTGGCCGCCGGTTATGGAATCGAACAGATGCGCGAACATTTCGCCACCGTCGAATTGCCGTATCCGATCCGTATCGTCGAGGAATTCGAGCCGCTGGGAACCGGCGGCGCGATTCGCAATTGCCAGCCCTACATCAACGGTACCTTCGTCGTTCTAAACGGCGACTTGGTCTCCAGTGTCGACATCGGCGAGATGCTCGAATTTCACCGCTCGCAGGGTGGTATCGGCAGTATCTCGCTGTGGCAGGTTGCAGACCCGACGCGCTTTGGAATCGCCGAACTGGGTGATGATGGTCGGATTACCCGGTTCATGGAAAAGCCGACCCCGGAGGAAGCCTTCTCCAACCTCATCAACGCAGGAGCTTACATTCTCGAGCCCGAGATATTCTCTCGAATGCCTGAAGGCGCCCATAGTATCGAGCGCGATGTCTACCCTGGTTTAGCGGCCGAAGACCAACTCAATGGCTTTCCCTTCACGGGTTGGTTCGTCGATGCCGGAACCCCTGAATCGTGGATTGAGGCTATGGAGGTATGCTTGACCAGAGGACGCTGGCCGCACGGCAGCGGCATTCCAGACTCATCGTGGGCCGGCGAAGGTACCAGCATCGCTGAGGCGGCGAGCATTGAATTCTCGGCCATCGGTGACCGGGCGAGTATCGGCGAAGGAGCTGTTGTTTCCTATACCTCTCTACTCGATGATTCAAGCGTCGGTGGTGGCGCGCAGATTACCGGTTGTCTGGTCGGTAAGCGCACCGTCATCGGGGCGCGGGCGGTATTATCGAATGTGGTCATCGATTACGATTCGGTGATCCCCGAAGGTCATATTCAAGATGGCGGAGTATGGCCAATCGTCGATTGAGGCGTCACCAGCCCAACCTGATTTACTGCCTTCCCGGCATCCTGCTCTGCCCGTCGACCACTCTCGGCTGGATTGATTCCGGAGGTTCGGAAGGGGTCATGCTCAAGTGCATTCCACGAATCGGCGTAATATGTCCGCACCATTGGTCATCGTCAATGCCAAGACCTACCAATCCAGTCAGGGTTGTGGTGCGGTGGAATTGGCTCGCATCATGGATTCGTTGGATTCGCGTGGTGCCCGTCTGATACTAGCGGTATCTCCCTTCGACCTATCGACAGTCGCCTCCGCGGTCGAGAATATCGAGATCTGGACGCAACATCTCGACCCTATCGGTTTCGGCTCCAATACAGGACGGTTGCACCCGAGCACTGCGATTGAGCACGGGGCGCTCGGGACGCTGATAAATCACGCCGAGAATAAGGTCGCCCTCAGCCATGTCGCCGAATTATTGCCGATAATAGGCCAGCGAATCGGTGTCTGCGCCTGTGCGGCAGACTTCGATGAAGCTAAGGCATTGGCTGCTCTTTCCCCTGACTATGTGGCTATCGAGCCACCCGAACTAATCGGTGGAGATATTTCGGTGACGACTGCTGACCCGGCCATTGTATCGGGGACTGTGGATTTGGTGAAGTCGGTAAATCCCTCGGTCAAAGTTCTGTGCGGTGCCGGGGTTAACTCTGGTGCGGATGTGGCTTGCGCAATCGAACTAGGGGCGTCCGGTGTCCTGCTCGCCTCAGCGGTCACGATGGCTGACGACCCGGCGCAAGTATTGAACGACTTACTCAGTCAATTGTGAGCGTGAATTCTCAACTTCTACCGCCTCTTGCTCGAGGCGGGCTCGAATCGGATTGCTAGCTCCTTGGCAGGTCCATCGATACGGGCATTTTCGACAACGCCACATCTGTTGCGCATAGGCCAGTTTGTCGACGTCCCTCGCCGGACCCATCGTGCGGCTGACCTGACGCATACTCGCAACATCATTGGCGATGAGTTTCTTCACCTCGTTGTGAGCTTTGACACTGCCCTGTTGTGACCACAGAACCCAATGCCCATCATTCCAACCGAGTCGCGAAATCTTATATTTGCGCGGCGAATTCGGCAAACCCTCCGATTCCTGCGCCCACAATATCATTGCATTGAGTTCAACTCGCCGCAAAGCGCTTGGCTTGGGCCAGAAGATATCTCCGGAAAAGCGCACTAAGCGCCATTTCCGACCTTCGCGAATTATCAGGTCTGGTGCCGCGTAGATCTTGTTACCATCGACATCAACGGTTTGCAGACTATTGGGTACCAGCCATTCGGTATCCCGTGCACCTTTGAGGATGCGGCAAAGCAGCGGATGCGTTTCAGCCGCGACCAGGCGCTCCATGCCATCGTTTACCAGTTCGGTCAACTTGGCCTTACTGAGACGCCGTTGGGGAATCTTGTCCCAACCCATCCGCCGGGCGAGATGTTCCTGCTGGCCGCGTTGTTCGGCGATTCTCCGCTTCAGTTTTCGCTCCAGCGTAGCCTCCATCGCATCGTGTGACCATAAGACTCCACCAGCGGCTTCAATCAGTCTTTGCCGCAGTACATCCTTGGTGGTCAATACCATCAGATCACGCGGCGGACGCCAGCGGCCTTGATCAATGACCAACTTTGATGGGCGGTCATAGTGTTCACTCTCCTCCTCCTTTCCAAGGACATATTGCAGGGCATATCGGCGGGCACAGGCACTGAGCAGGTTGGCTCGACTCGCACTCCATTTAATCGGTAGACTTTTCGCCATGACGATGAATTATCTGGTCTAAGGCTATCAAACAATCCGTTCAGATAATTCCCCTGGTGGTAAGTCCGAGGATGCCGCTGACCAACATCCACAAACCCATGGGAATCATCAAGAGGCCGAGGACGCGGGCGAATTCAGGTTGGCCATGCTTGCCGAAGGCGCGTGATATCGGCCCGCCCCAAGAAGCCACCAAACGAATCATCAAGACGATAAGACCGACACAGAATAACAATCCAAGTGCCCAGAATATAGAAATGAAGATACCCCACGTCCCACTTCTTGCAGTGGCTGAGATACCCTGGGGTATAAGCATCGGTAGAGTGAGCCAAGACAGCCATCCGACCCATAAGCCGATTTGAATATCGGTCGCGATATCCTCGGATGAGCGCCAATCGACATATGATTGCGGCATTAATCTGCAGAATATCTTGTTGACTGCAGTAACTTCTAGACTCTTGCCCTTCCAGACGATGAAAACCGCCTGCTCAATCAACCATAAGGCCAAAACCAAATCTATCCAATACCACTTTTCTCCGGCACCGAAGGTCAAGGTCAATAATAGGATAGGGAGGTTGATGAGAACGAATCCGAGAAGGCCGCCGGCAAATATCCCGCCCCATAGGCTGCCTGGGGGAAGGGCTTCTTCAGGCGCCTGCCATTCACGCCGCGGCAGGCCGATCAGCAGCAGTGCTCCAGCACACCACAGAACTGCGAAAATCGAAGTAATTGACTGCTGACCGCCCGATTCGATGCCTTCAACGGCAGTGATGATGCCCGACTGCGAAGCTGAACCGGCGCGCCACCAGGTCACGATATTGGCATTGTCGACAACCACTACGCCATCACTGACCCCGCAGGGTAATTGCCGGGCCACCCTGCCGCCAGATTCGTCGATCAATATCGGCCATGAGCCGTTGATATTCTCGGCATGGGATTCGACATCTATCATCAGCACTGATTGGCCGGTGGCCAACTGAATGAAAGCGACATCATCACCGAGCAGATCGATGGCTTTTTCAAATTCTTGTTTCTGGTCAATCGCATTTGGAGAGCCGGGCTGGAATACCCCGATGACCACAGCATCTTTGCCCTCGAGCAATTGGCTTAGAGAGATACTGGTGCCATTGCTGTTATTATTGAATACCAGCAGAGAAAAATCACTTATCGGCGAATCGTCTCCCGCGTGAATATCATTGTCCAGGTCGGGCAACTGCATCTGCAGGGGAATCAACAGCAGGGCCATCACCAGAAATGCCCCAATCATCTGCGGGGGATAGAAAATACCTTCCTTCAGGGCAAATCCAATCCAGCCGATTAGCAGGAGTAGTGAACTCAGTGACATCCACAGGGCAGCGGTGAAAATCGTCGTCTCCTCCTCTGGCACAATGAAGCGATAGCGCCCTATGAAGTGGCATTCCGACAGCGTGTTGCCGTCGATGGTCTGGATACAGAATTTAGCAAGGTGATGGCCGGGGGATAAGGACTTGGTCGAAACCCAGGTCCAAGCGGTGCGATTTCCCTCGACCTTGCGCTCCCCCATCGGCGAATCGAAGGACTCAATAGCCAAGTCGCGGTCATCGGTATCATATTCATCGGGTAGAACCGGACCGAAAATCATCAGTCCAACCTTGCTGATTTCTTCGCTCCCCCAAGGTGATATGGGCACCAACTCGATATGGGCGAATCCGAGGTCATCGACACTCGCCCTCGGGTCTGGGCGAACCAGGTCTCCCTTGATGACCAATCCACTCATCGAGCCGAAGGAACCCCAGTTCAGTTGTGCCTGTGTGCCCTCACAATTGTGCTCGACCGATATTTCCAGACTCAAGATCTCATGCTGGGCGAGAATGAATTCCACCTCCTGTTCTTCGATGGTCAGATTATGCGGTGCAGCGGCATCATTGGTGCTCAATACCTCACTGTTTGAGATCCCCGACATTATCTCCTTGTCTTCGACTAAAAGCCGCATGTACAGGGTCGTCGCCTTACCGCTGGGATTCAGCAGGCTGGTCTGTTTGCAGTAGGTAATCACCGGAGAATTGAGGGTGAAATGGAAAAAAGCACTGATGTTCAAGGTGAGGTTGACGCTATCGGTAGCCGGCAGTGCCTCAGCGGTCATAACCATCACCGGAGAGCCACCGGTATAGGGAATCAACTCGGTGCCGGTCGGGGTCGATGAGGTCGGACGGACGCGGGTCAATGTCGCTTCATCAGCATTTACACCGTCCAGGAAAATCAAATTCTCATCGGGCATATCCCAGTGCATATCTCCTTCGGGATATACTTCGGGCTCTTCCTGAGCCGCCGCGAGCGATGGTGAGAGTGCGACAAAGAGTGATGATGTGAACAATATCAGGGCGAGAAATAATCCCGAGCGATGCTTCAGCATCGCTGGCCCGCCCTCGCGCATGAGTGAGCGATGTTGGGCGTGGTTAAGTAAGGCATCGACGCATGGCTCAATACCAAGCGAGGTGGTTCAATAGAAGATAGGTGAGTGCCATTCCGGCTGAAATCGCCGCCGCATTCACCGTGCCCTTGGTCATCAAACCTCGATTCTCCAACAGCGCCCCGAGAAGGCTGTCTATCTGGCAACCGATCCAGCCAATGATGGTGATGACCCCAGCCAGTTGCAGGCCGATTACAAAGCCGCCTCCACCGGGTATCCAGCCGACCAATAATGCAGCTGCGGCAATCAGAGCACTACCTGCCAGCGCCGCTAACTGGCCGTTGGGGGAGAAGCCGCCGTTTACTCCGGCTTCACATTCGGACAGCGTGGTAATCATTCTGACGCGCTCGTCCAAACAACCGAATTCACTCGCCCAAGTGTCGGCGGCGGCGACCGAAACCCCTGCTGCCAACACCCAGAATAAATTCGACCAATCTTCAACATAAAATGCGTAAACCGCGACCAGAGCGGGCAGGCCACCATTGGCCAGAACATTTTCCCAACCCCTCGAGCCATCGTGTGATTCACAGAATCCCTTGGCAGATTTTTCATCCCAGCGCCATTTTGTCGCCTTGTGCGAAGATGCGAGAAAGAGCATCAGGATGACCAACCACGACCAATGTCCGAGTACGCCGACAACCAAGCCGATGATGGCCGCGGCAATCCGGCCGAAATTATCGAGGATGTTTCCAACGCGGCTGGCCAACAGCAACAATGCGACCAAGGAGATAGTGACGACAAGATTAGTCGTTTCGAGCCCCCCGACCTGCGCAAAGACCATTTCCACCAGCAATTCGGTTAGGCGCTCATTATTTCAAGTATTTCGCACTGAATATGCTCTAATCAGCAGTTGTCGGGCCTGGAACCGTCGCTACGGTGCGAATAATGTTGATTCCAATGAACAGAATCGCAGTCACCAAGAATGCCGTCCAACCGAGGGAAATCAGTATCATGCCGACTACGCTCAAACCCATCATTTCAGCGATATATAGTGATAAAAACGAGGTACCATTCCAGAAGGCATGGCCTAGCATCGCCAATAGGAGTCCACTCGAGACGGTTTGTGGAAGTGGAAATCCACGGCCGGCGAAAATCTCACGCTGATTATTACCATACAGGGTAATTCGACTTGAACTGGCAATTGCCACCCCCCCACCGGCCACGGCAACCCCAGAATCACTCTCAACCGTATCGCTGGCCAAGGATTCAATGCCGCCTTGATTTCCACCAACCGAGTCGACCTGCATACCGGTATCTTTGTCGATCAATGACCAGGTAGGCTGGTTTGCCGAATCGACTTCGTCGCTCTCGCCCAACGCTCCTCTGACGCTATCGGCCAGTGATTTGTTGCGACTCAGCGCCCAGCCGATGGTGAGTCCGGTGATTCCGGTCCATACGGCATGCCCGGGAATCGAGCCGAGACCGCGTATGAATGAGGTGAAAGCGAAACCGACCAGACCACCACCGACAAAACCTCCAGCCACATACATCAGATTCTCGACGATTGCAAAACCTAGGCCGACGGTGAAACCTACTTGGAAACCACGCCTTGGTGAATCTATATAACGAGCCATTAGGACTACAGCACCGGCTTTGCACAACTCTTCACCGACCGGCGCTGAGACCGATAGGCTGAGGAAAGTCGCGAGGTTATTACCGTCGTCAATCCCCATTGTCGACCAATCGCCGATAATGCCCAAAGAGGCCAATAATATTGGGAATAGAATGCTATTGATACAGATTGCCGGGATTGTCGATAGCATTCCCGCGGTCAGCACCGCTTCAGCTTCATGACCGCGGGTCGGCAAGCCCAGACGCTTCGAACTGAATGACCACCAGGCAAAAACCGGAATCGAGAAACCGAGCAGCATCAAAGGTATGGCCAGTAGTATCACCACCACAAAATTGAGGGCCAGAAGCGTCGAACTATCCGAGGTATCGGCAGCCACCGTGGTGATTATCAGGGTGATGGCGATGACCATGGTTACGGAGAATACTTGCCAGAGATTCTTCGGGGCGGGAATATCAAAGGCACCGGAATCGCGCACTATATGGCGTCTTACAACAGTCGTGATTGGAGTTTGTAGCGTCCGCTGACCTGATAGAGCGTGCATGGTGGCACCGACATTGGCTGGTGTTGCCAGCACCACTTCGACCAATTTCGGCCGCTTCATCCAGATGAATAGTCCAATCAGCGGGAATCCACATACCATTCCCACCATCGCCAAAGTAGAATTTTTCAGGGCGATTCCAATCGGAATCATCACCACAGTCTGGGCGATGAAGGCGGTGACAATCGACAGCGCACTCATGCGCATGATGATCTTCCACGGCGAACTGTATTTCGCCAACAACAGATTCTTCGGTGCCGGGGTTGGCGTAATCGGCTCGATTATCATTCGCTGGACCTGGGCTTGGCCGCCATAGGGCTGAATCCATCCGACTCCGGGTGTCTGCACGGAGTGCTCTAGGGGGTCACCCCCCCATCAACCTCCCTAAGGCCATGGTGAGGGCGACATTACATCAGTAAGCAGTACTCATGTCGCCGGGTTCAGCCGGCTCAGCCGGCTCAGGCGGTCTGCTCGGCCTTTGGATGAGAGGTTGGCCTGGGGTGAAATCCGAAAGTCGCAGCGAATCATAGTGGTTATAGAAAGAAGGTCCCGCTCAGTTCGCCCGTCATTCGCCATAGCGGCGCTCAAAGGGGTTCATCATTGCGGGAACTGAGCCAATCGCCCACAGCCAATAAAATGACTGGTAGCAAAAAATCGGCTTCATTCGTGTTTCCCAGCCCATGCGGTTTCGACCGACAGCGCCTTATTCTTCAGTGGAATTATCTTACGATAGACTTCAGCAGGTGCTCTCAGTTCACCATCTACCGTCAATAGACGAGCCAATGGGATACCGAAGTGGTGTTGATTCTCGACCAACATGTCTTCGACCAAAACCCAATCCTCTTCGGCCAGGTCGACAAACTCCCCCCCGTTCAATTGACTGGATGAGAGTCTGCGGTAAGGGTCGCGAACGTAAATCGCCCCACCACTGGAGAGGCTGAACAGGTTCCCCCCCGGATACGGGGTCTCGAGTTCGGTGATTTCCCCTTTGGCTGAAAACTCGATTCCGTTGATGATGACAAAGCCGCCCGGGTTCTCCTTATCCAACGGGTCGCCAGCCATGAAAGACTCAGCCAGATAATCCAGAGCGGTGCCATTGACCACCAGTTTCGGCCCTCCGACGCTGTTGATCATCGGCCTGCCAGCGGCATTTCCGAGGATGAAAAGTCGCCCGCCCTTGGCCCCATAACCGTAGCACTGGCCGACATCACCGTGTACTACGGTGGTGCCGCGCTTGTGGATCTGGCCAATCTGGTCCTGACCATTACCGTGCATGTGAATGGTCATGCCATCATTGCCGCTGGCCAGATAATCTCCAGCGCTCTGGTAGACGTCGATGCTGACATCACCAGTGTCTTGACCAAGGCCATTGCCGATGAAGCGATGACCTCGACAGTTGATGATGTGGAAATGTCGCCAGCCCCCACGGTGCAGAGCTACCAATTCTCGGGCCAGAGACTCGCTCCCTTCGATTGGATATGGGCGGGCATCGAC
>DARQ01000121.1:12153-17073 GCA_002503395.1 Euryarchaeota archaeon UBA60
CCGGTCGGATAGCGGCGGTCGAGAAGACGCTGGAGGATTTTCACCGCATCGCGGCGCGAGCATTCTCCGGCGATTTCTGAAACCATCGCTAGTGCCTCACCCCAACCCATGGTCTGCAGGGATTCGACCGCGTGCTGGTATATGTCGTCGGGGTTGGCGGTGAATGGTAGTTCGGCGCCGGAGTCGAGCGCCGCATCGGCCAAGGAATAATCTCCCAATGGTGAAGTGTTCACGGCGCGGCCGAACTTATCGCTCACCGATAAGACAAATGCGCCATCATCCTGTTTGACGAGGTCGAACAAGAACGCGCCGCCATCGGTATACGAGCCGCCGCGAGCATTCCAGTATTTGTCGCAGTGACCCCAGAACCGCTTATCCTCGACGGCGATGCTATTGAGCACCGCATCGATGACCTGCTTTTCCGAGGCGCAGAAGGCGATTCCGACCTCGCCGCGCTGGTAGGAGAACACCTGCGGCCTGAGCATACTGGTATCGGTGATGCCGATGAGTCGGTGGTGACCCTTGGCTTCAGCCTGGGCGATGATGAAGAACCAGGGGCCATCGGGAGAGCCGTGGATGTGGGTCTGCTGAATATGTTGGTAGATCTGCTGTTTCTCCTGTGGCAGCATGATGAAGTCGAGTTCCGAGGTCGGCGCCAACGACTCGATGAGATATTCCAGCGGGTAGTCATAGACGCGGTGGTGCAGGTCAAAGGCCAGCGCCGCGACCTCGGTGTCGGTGAAGAACAATGGTTCCATGCCGCGTTGGGCGAGATAATCGGTCACCGAGACATAATTTGAGAAGTCGCCATTGTGTACCAACGCCACATCGATACCTTGGCCGAAGGGGTGTGCGCCACCGGGATGGGTGACCCGTCCCCGGGTCGGATAGCGGTGATGACCGATCCAGACATGGGCGGTCACATCATCGAGGCAGTAGTACTTGATGACATCCTCGGCATAGCCGACAATCTTCAGAATCAGCATATCACGTCCGTGCGACAGGACAAAGGCATCGGCACGGCCGTCCTGAGCATAGAATTCGACATTCAATCTGTGGGTGTTGCGGAACACGTATTCCTGCGCCATCGCATCATCGTCTTTGAAATCATTCGGCGATAGCCCACTCTCGGCTACCATCGCTTCCAGCCCGCTGGCTTTCGGGCGGACGAAATAGCAGACAACATCGGGTGGCCTAACCTCTAAGGCACTCAATTCCTCTTCCCAGTTGTCCAAGGTCGGTACCTCGTGAATATGGTCAACCTCAAAAACCGGATGGATATACTTCTCTTCGACCGCAATGCGATGTGTTGTGTTGAGATAGGCGATGGCGACCAAGAAGGAATTTTCCAGGACCTCAGCGGTGGTCGAGAAATGAGCTGGCTCCAGCCCGACCATGGCGACGCCACCGCCCTTACCATTACCGCGGTTTCGCATCTGCACCAGAGAGTCGTACAAGTGCCGCCCGGCGACCGGAATCTCACAGGCCAGACCGATGACTCCGCAACCGCCTTCGGCGGCATCCTCGTCCTTCATCTCAATTTTCGGCAGTGAGCGGGTCAGGCGACGGCGAGCGTCGAGAATCGCCTTCGGATTCAATGGTGGCATCACTGCTCACCCCCGTTAACGTAGCGCAACAGGTCGGTACGACCTCGCAATTCCGAGATATGTGAAAGGCCGAGTTTGCGCATGATATCGCGCAATCGCCACTGCACCGCGATGTAGTAATTGTCGAGGCGCTTCTCGGCCCAGTCCGGCTGCACCCATTCCTGCAATTCGACATCGGTGGTGGTCAATCCCCAGGGGCAACCGCGCCCGCTAGGCCCGCCTTCACAGTTTGCGCAGCGAGTACAACCCATCGCCACCAGATCACTGGTGCCGAAAACCACACCGTCAGCCCCCAGGGCGATGGCCTTGGCGACATCGTCAGCGGTGCGCACTCCGCCGCTGGCGATGAGGGTGACATTTTCCCTTACACCCTCTTTGATTAGGAATTTATGCACTTTGGGTACCGCCAACTCTATCGGCATCGCGATATTTTTCTTGGCGATTTCCGGCGCCGCTCCGGTGCCGCCGTATGAGCCATCAAGGTGGATGATGTGGGCGCCGGCATAGTATGAGCCGACGGCAACCATATCGACATCTTTAGGGGTACTCACCTTGACCGCAATCAGTGCCTCGGGATTGATGGTCTGCACCCAATCGATGTGTTTCATGTGGTCTTCAACCGAGTAAGTCGAGTGGAATGGGAACGGGCTGAACAGACTTACGAATGGTACACTGCCGCGCAACTTTGCGACATCACCTCCGGACTTGGCTGCCAATAGATGACCGCCAAGCCCGGGCTTGGCGCCTTGGGCATACTTGAATTCGATTATCGGTGAGGCTTTGATCGAGCGCTCTTCAACGCCGAAATACCCGGTCGCCACCTGGGTGATGATATTCTCCTTGTATTGGTATAGTTCCTCTGGATATCCACCTTCTCCAGTCGACATGTAAGTATTCCATTTCACCGAATTGCGTGCCCGCGACAACATCACGTTCAGCGAGACCGAACCGTAGGACATCCCACCGCCATAGATCGGCAGGTCGGGAGTCAATTGTTGACGGCCATCATCGCGTCGGTTGAGGTCGAGCCGGGTGTCCAGATGTTCACCGTGCTCAAGCCATTGCTCCTCGGCGAGGAATTTGAAGCGCAAGCGGTCAAATCCGCCCCCACTTTTTCCGGTCATATAATTGAAATTCTCAGGCACTTCACCGGTCTCGGCCATGAACCAGGTCGCTAGGATCAGGTCGTCGGTCCAGCGGGCATCACCGAGCGCCTCGGGCTTGGGAAATTCACCGAAAGCGCGGGCATTCAAGCCATCGTGCATCAGATGGGTGGTCTTCTCAAACAACTTCTTGGTCGGGAACTTCACTTCGCCAGGGGAATATACCATCATCGACCACCTCCGGGGAATCCTTCGATCTCACCGAAGGCCTCGGCCTCCAATTCAGAGCACATCATCGAGCGGCCGAATTCGCCGCGCAGGCGGCGAACTTCACGCACCCCCATCGCTCCGAGAATCTCCAGCATCTGGTCACGCCACGAGCACGAGAGATTCACTAACCTCTGCACCGCCCAAGCCTCATCCAATTTCTTAGGTAATTGCACGGTGACCGTATCGCGGCTCTGCATATCGCCTGACAGGCGAGCCTGCATGGCTATCAGTAGAACGTGGTCAAGACCGACTGCATCGAGACCACTGATAATCCCCTTCGGCAGGTTATCGGCGCCGGCGATGCCGCCACTACCCAACAGGGTGACCTCATCTCGCACCCCCTTCTCGACCAGAGCCATGTGTGCCTCCTTGAGGGTCTCGATAAGGAAACGGCCATCGCCTGAGCGACCATGATGGTCGGACAGAAGGTGGAAGATAGTCACTCCAGCGGACTGCATCTCGAGTAGTGTGGACAGCCACTCCCCTGTCATCTCCAGCCGCACCCCGACCGCATATCCTTGGGCTGCGAAGTGGGCGTAGGTCTCGTGATTCCAGGTTGCCAATTCGACCATCCTAGTTCCTGGCCCGACACTGCATCCGCTACAGGTCACAATCGGTACTACATTGGGGCCTGCCAGTCCGAGCCTTTCGATGCTTTTCGCCGGTAAAATCGCCAAAGTATCAACCTGCTCAGCTGCTTCTACATAGATTCGAGCAACAGCATCGGATTCCAAAGTGGTCGGAGGAGCATCGAAGATGAATGGTAACTGAATGGTGAAGGTGGTCGGCGGGTTGGTGATATTACCCTCGGTGTCAAATTCCAAGTGCATCGGCTTGGCGCCGATATCGACCGAGGTGCCTATCAGTTCACGACCGTGGATTCCGTCTCTACTGGGGCGGACTATTTCCGACATGTCGGTGAACATGCCATCGAATCCTGGTCCGCCGAAGCGACCGCGGTAGCCTTGGCCACGCACTGGCACCGTTCCCCTCATTGCCTCTTGGTCGATGGTGTAAATATGCTGATATGTCAGGTATTTATCGCCCAGTGCACGTAATTCTCCGTTCGGGGTGACGGTGACGAAATCCGGGTGCTGCACCTCACAGCGCAAACAACCGACACATAGGTCTGGGCGAGGTGAAAAACCGCCGATTGGGCCGCTGAAGACACCGTAGGTACAAGGTCGAGAGAATACCGTTTCCCAATGGCCGAAATATTGGAAAAACTCCTTGAAAATCATTTTTGCCAAGCCGAACTTGCCGACTTTGACGTTGAATCGACGGGGTATCTTCCATTTCTCTTCAGTTGGCAACGCCTCGATATGATAGCGCTGGTAGGTATCGGCGCGTTGTCTTGCCTCACCCCGGGTCAGGCCCCATACTTCGCTGGCGACCGACTCGGGGGCAAAACTTCCGTGCTCTAACTCGGCGCTCAGAACCATACTTCGCACCCCGCAGCCTTTGGCCCAAACATGGCGGTACGCGCCTCGTTATTATTCGTTGTGCCGAAGATTGAGATAAGTCTCCAATAAAAAGGGTTTTTACCTGAGCACACGCTCACTTACATCAGTGAAAACTGCTCATTCACACAGTATTTTCTGATAATATTGTTCACATCACCTGTGATTACGAGATACCGTAGTATAGACTCAATAATCGACCACTTCAGGGTCGAGGCCGCGCCACAGATACCACGCGGCAACGGTTCGATATGGCGCCCATTTTTCTCCGATTTCGGCACATTCCGACTTGCCGAGTTTATCGCCATCATTGTACAATTTCTCAATCATCCTCACCACCCCGACATCACCAAGAGGTAGGATATCGGGTTTCAGCAGGGTGAAGATGCAGACCATGTCGATTGTCCAAGGGCCTATTCCCCTGAGTGCGATCAATTCATCGCTGATCTCCTTCACGGTCATCGAATCGAAATCCACGGC
>DARQ01000121.1:17268-17665 GCA_002503395.1 Euryarchaeota archaeon UBA60
AGTCTGAAACAGGTCCCCTCTCGATTGCAGAGGAGGTTCCTCACGGCGCTCGATGATGGCTCCGAGCAGGGGGTCGACGGAGCGAAGGAAAGCCTTCCCCTCTTCCCAGTAACCCGCTTCTCGCACGACTAGACACCTTCTCCGGTGCTTAGACTACGGCGATAGGCGATTATCGATTTCGGTGACACTGGGCCGAAGTTATGACTGTCCTCACTGGCCAGCGGGTCGGGATTATCGCCGACCAGAATCAATCTTGCATCAGCATCAAATCCGGCGATGCGTTTGACCACTTGAACACCGGGCTTCAGTGGGTGAATCGCCACTACCAGATCGCCGACGCGTAATTCCGCATTGTCCTGTGCGACCAACTCGGTGAACTCGACTTCGTCACCGGCTC
>DARQ01000100.1 GCA_002503395.1 Euryarchaeota archaeon UBA60
TCGTTCTATTTGCAGGAGGCTTGGGTATTCTCTTCTAAACGAGATGAATACCGAAGAAAGGCTATACTCGGTATGATGGCAACAGCATTCGATGGCAACTGGATGGCAGGCCTCAAACCTCACCGATGATGAGGTGGCCGATGGTGAGTCTTACCACCGCGCCCTATACCTTGATGGTGATGTCGAGCGTCCTGCTGGCTGGCATCGAGATTCCATTTCCCATCTGATAGATTTGGCGATGCCTCATATCCAGCAAGGCTCACTGGTTGTGGATTATGGCGCTGGCACCGGGGGGTCGGCCATCGAGCTACTCAAACGAACCGATGCAGCAGGCATTTCTATAGAGTTAGTGCTGGTCGATCCACTCGTCTCATGGTTTAGCAAGGCGAGGGAATTGCTCGACCACCGTGAAGATGCCCATTTCGAGTTCTCAATGTACATCGACGTCAATGGGAAAATGGCATTCCATCGTCTAGAAGAGATGCTCAATGGTCGCCTAGCCGATGTTATCATCTCCTCCTCTACCCTACACCTTGTACCGACCAAAGCGCTTCAAGACCTGGGAGTACAATTCGCCGAATCGCTAGCACCCGAGGGAGTGTTTGTATGGGATAGTGGTGATGTCGAGAGCGATCTTCTCCCAGCCACAGCGTCCCTATTACACGATCCTTATCGCGCTGTGCGCGAGCATCTCAAGGGCGATTCGGTCAGGAAATCACTGCTTGCTGAGATGGAGGAAGAGGAGGCGCAAAAGGCCGAACGCCGTGCCGACAGGATCTTCCCCAGACCTTTCTCCCTCGAAGTGATAATAGATGCATTCAACTCGGCTGGATTCTCCAGTAGAGTCACAGACCGCGTAGTTGGTTTTTCGAATGATGATGCCAAGCGTTTCATATTGGTCCCGCGATTGTCCGAGATAGCAGCTCCACTCATCGAGGGTGAGGAGCGAGACAAGGCGGTCAGCGCCGCCATCGTTGCCGTGCTCTCAGAGATGCGAGAGGCTGGAACCGCGTCAGAGCAAGAGTACCGAAGCCACTGGGTATACGGCTACCACACCATTACTGATTCCTCTTGAGCAATGGTCGAATTGACCTCCAAGAGTCTCATCATTTATCGATATCATCATACATCGGTTCAAGATGGCGAATCATGGCCCCAACCACCTCAGGCCCACCTAGGGCCTACAACGATGTCTTAGAGGCAATCGGAAACACTCCTCTAATCCGCCTCAACCGCCTTACTGAGGGTCTGCAGAAGTCATCTGTCTGGGTCAAGTTGGAGCGCTGTAATCCCGGAGGTTCGATCAAGGACCGAATCGGCTTGCAGATGGTGCTCGATGCCGAGGCCAAGGGGTTACTGAAACCCGGGGGGGTCATCGTCGAAGCGACTTCCGGCAACACCGGAATCGGGCTGGCCATCGTCGCCGCACAGCGAGGTTACCGCTGTATATTCACCATCCCGGACAAGATGAGTGATGAGAAGATTACACTGCTGAAGGCAATCGGTGCCGAGGTACACGTTTGCCCAACTGCGGTCGAGAAGGAGGACCCCCGTTCCTACTACGAGGTCGCGGCGCGCCTGGCGAGTGAGATTCCCGGGGCCTGGTATCCCGACCAGTATTCACATCTGGCTAACCCTCTCGCCCACCTGCTCTCGACCGGCCCGGAAATCTGGCAGCAGACCGAGGGGTGCCTGACCCACTTCGTCGCCACCATGGGTACCGGCGGCACGATTACCGGAACTGCACGGGCACTGAAGGAGTTGGCCGAAGCAGATGGCAGCGAGCCTCCAAGAATAGTAGGTGTCGATGCGGTAGGCTCAATTTTGAAACAATGGTTCGAAGAAGGGACAATGGGAGAGCCGCATACCTACAAGGTTGAGGGATTCGGCGAGGATTTCATCCCCCCGGCAACCGATTTCTCACTTATCGACGAGGTTCATCAGGTCGATGACGGCACCTGTTTCCGCTGGGCGCGGGCGTTGGCACGACGCGAGGGTATGTTCTGCGGTGGCTCATGCGGTGGGGCGGTCAAGGTGGCGCTCGACCTGGCCGAGCGTGCGGATGCGGCTGGAGAGGCAGCGATGATAGTGGTAATCCTACCCGATGCGGGAAATCCTTACCTCTCCAAGTTCTATAATGATGAATGGCTGGTGGAGAACGGATGGGACCCACAGGATTGGGAGTGATGGCATGAGCGCGGACAAACCATTGGGAGAATCGACCCGGGCGGTCCACACCGCTGCTGAGCCGGAGGAAAAGACCGGTTCGGTGCAGGTTCCCATCTACCAGACTTCCACCTATGTGCAGAGCGATTTCGCGGTGCATAAGGGCTATGAGTACTCTCGAACCCAGAATCCGACCCGACAAGCACTGGAGCGAGCGATGGCGGAACTCGAATCGCCTACCGAACCGGCTCAAGGTTTCGCCTTCGCCAGCGGGATGGCGGCAATCACCACCATAACCCAGTTACTCGATTCGGGCTGCCATATCTTGGCCGCTTCTGACCTGTATGGAGGGACCGGGCGCCTGTTCGACGATGTACTGTCGAGGTTCGGCGTGGAAACCACCTACAGTGAACTGCAACCCGGTGATTTAGAGGCCTGTGCCCGCGACAATACCAGTATCTTGTGGCTGGAGTCACCGACCAATCCACTGCTGAATATCCACGACATCGCCGAGTTGTCGGCGCAAGCCCATGAGCGTGGCTGGATTGTGGTCGTCGACAACACCTTCGCCAGTCCGACTCTGCAACGCCCGCTGGAATTGGGCGCTGACATCGTCGTGCATTCGACCACCAAGTACATCGCCGGCCATTCAGACCTTATCGGCGGTTGTGCCGTCACCCGTGACCCTCTGCTCGGCGAGCGATTGGGATTCCTGCAGAACACTTTGGGGGCGATTCCTTCACCTCTGGACTGTTTCCTCACCCTGCGAGGTATTCGTACGCTTCCACTGCGAATGGAACGCCACTGCGATAACGCCGAATATCTCGTTGAGCGTCTGGCGCAGCACCCAAGTGTCACGAAATTGCTCTACCCCGGCCTTTCTGGGCATCCTGGACACGAAGTCGCCAAACGACAGATGAGCAGGTCCGGTGGAATGATTTCACTGGAGTTGGAGGGCGGCGAGGCCGCGGCCAGAAAATTCGCTAAGAACCTGCGGCTGTTCGCTACAGCAGAGAGTCTGGGTGGGGTCGAGAGTCTCATCAATCATCCCTGGTCGATGACCCACGCCGCCACCCCTGAGCAGAGGAGGCTTGAGATCGGGGTAACCCCAGGGCTAGTGCGGCTCTCGGTAGGGATTGAGGATGCGATTGACCTCTGGAATGATATCGAAGATTCGCTCGGTGCTTCTGTTCTTTGAGGAGATGAGTATCACGGATGAAAATGGGCTGCTGTGATGCTAAGCAGAGGGTACCCACTGCTTGGATGGGTGAGCAAAGGGGACCATCTTGAAACTCATCCGCCATCATCATCCAGTTGAGATTGTGAACATCCATCGGTTTCTCCGTTTCGCCAGCAGAATTTGGTAATAAACGCTATTTTCACGGCACATTAAATAGTGAGTTGATAATCAACAAATTGATGGATCTTGATTTGTGGATGCTAAATTTCCTGACCAGTAAAGGATTGGAACTAGAGATGGCCCATTATGTCTTGCTTGGAATTGGTTCGATCTTTCTTTTACTGGTTTGTTTATTGGGCAATTTTGTAACAAAGAAGTTCATCGTTCAAGGCATTCGAAAGTTAATTAAAAATTCTAAAAACGATTGGGATGATATATTACTAGAGAAAAAAGTGTTTCATTCTTTATCTGCTCTGGTGCCGTTGATTTTTATCCAATACCTCTCGGTTCCAATTCTTTCGCATTTCTCTTTCTTGATTCCGTTTGTTCACATTGTTGTAAAGGTGTCACTGGTATTGGTGATAGCGTCTGTTATGGTTAAGACGCTAAAAACCTTGGATGATGTCAGTACAAGAGTCCCTTATTTCAAAGACAAGCCGATTGGGAGCTATGTTCAGATTGCTAATATCATGATTTACGTGGTGGCTGCAATCTTAATTTTTGCAGCTATTCTGAATAGGGATCCATTTGCGTTGTTGGGTGCTTTAGGTGCTTTAACGGCTGTGCTCATGTTAGTTTTTAAGGATACCATTCTTGGTTTAGTGGCAAGTATTCAGCTTTCGTCGCACGATATGGTTCGTGTGGGAGATTGGGTTTCCATGCCGAAGTACGGGGCTGATGGAGATGTTTTAGAGATTACTTTGAATACGGTTAAAATTCAAAACTGGGACAAAACAATTTCCACTATTCCAACTTATGCTTTCATTTCAGGCTCTTTTAAGAATTGGAGAGGGATGACGGATTCTAGAGGGAGACGGATTAAGAGGTCGCTTAACATCAACATGACGAGCATCAGGTTTTGTACGGATGAAGAAATCGCTCATTACAAAAGTGTTGAGCTGTTGAAGGATTATATTGAATCTATTCAGAGCGAAATAGCAACTCACAACGACACTAATAGGCATGATAAATCATCTTTGCTGAATGGCCGAAACCTTACCAATATTGGACTATTCAGGGAGTATGCGCATCAGTATTTGTTGGCCAATGAAAACCTCAGAACGGATTTGACCTTGATGGTTAGACAGTTGGAACCAACAGAAAATGGTTTGCCGATAGAGGTTTATTGCTTTAGTAACAATATTGAATGGGTGGAGTATGAAGGAATTCAAGCTGATATATTCGATCACCTTTTATCGTCAATATCTAATTTCGATCTAGAAATATTTCAGAATCCTACAGGGAAATTCGGGAGTTAAGATTTCTTTACGTACAGGGTAGCGACTAGAATGGCCCCCACAAAGCCCATTCAAACGACAATTGCATTCGCAAGGCTATTCGGATATACCCTTTCAAATAGTCCTATTCGATTATTTGATACTCAAAGTTTCCTTCGGCAAGCTCGGCATATCGCCCTATCTCCGCCTTTTGGCCCCCTCAAACCGTAGGCATCTCTTCCACATTGTTCGCATCGTCGACTTCGTTGCGAAGAGTTACATCTATGGCAACGCGAGCCAGCTAAAGGTGAACGGCATCTATCGCATGTTCTCATATCATTGTTTTAATTCACCGCATTATTTGAACCACTGCTTTCATTTGGTGCTCGCGTCGGGGCACCATGCGTT
>DARQ01000093.1 GCA_002503395.1 Euryarchaeota archaeon UBA60
CATACCAACTACTTCACGATTGGAACGGGGCTCACCGGAAATGAGACGATTAGTGCATCTAACATCACGCATGTGGGGGCCGTGGTGACCGGGACGAACCTGAGCAGCACGGAGGTCTACCAGTGGTATGTGTACACCTATTTCCCAAGCGGTTCTCTCCACGACTCAGACAGTGGCATTTGGAACAGTCCAAACAGCACCACGATGACCGCATCCGCTGCCTGGTCTCCGGGCAACTTTCAAGGGAATTACTCGGTTTCCTTCCGTCTCTATGAATATTCGAATGGGATCCACCTCGACACTTGGAATTCTTCCTTCTACCATGCGGGAACGACGAATCTGACCCCCGACCAGTACGAACCGAATGACTCCATTTCAACTGCAACATCGATACTGATTATCAGCACCACCTCCGCCAATATCCACAACGCCAGTGAAGACGATTATTACACCTTGAACCTGACCTCAGGCGATATGGTATGGGCCAATCTTACCTTCAGTCATAGCACCGCTGACCTACAACTGAATATGTACCGATATAATGGACTGAATAATGTCCTCTTCGATTATAGCCATTCGTCCTCCGACAATGAACAGGTAATCTTCAACGTCACTTCAAACGCCACCTATTACGTCGGGATATTCAGTTCTGGCGGCGCCTCACATTACAACTTCACCATCCAAGCGCAAAGTCCGACACCGATCAATGGCTCTGGCGATGCATTGGAGCCGAATGAGAACATGTCAACAGCAACTCAGGTCACTCCGCCATTCAGCCACAATAATCTCTCGATTCACATCTCGAGCGATGATGATTACTTTGCAGTTTCACTTGCGGCTAATGAAACCGTATGGGCCAACATCACCTTCTCACACAGTCTCGGTGATATCGACATGGAGATTGAAGATTCCACCTCCAATCAACTCGACATCTCACAGTCGACCAGCAATGATGAAGCGGTCAGTGCCAGCGTTACCACTGCGCAGACGGTTTACATCCATGTCTATGGTTGGGCAAGTGCTACCAACACATATGCCATCACCATCCAGACCAGCAATTCAGGTGGAACGATAACCAATCCGAATAACGATGCCAACTCGGGGCGCGATGCTGGCGTCAACGCTTCCACAGCGGTTAACCTCTCCAGCCAGTCATATGCGTCATATACCGGCTGGGTACACGACTCTCTCGACCTGGCTGATGCTTTCCGAATCTCGGTCCCGGCCAATCATGAGGTCACCGCCAGATTGTCGTTCGCTACAACCAACGACTACGATTTGTACATGATTGACCCCACATTCACATGGCTGTTCAACTCAAGCATCAACAATAATCCCGAGGTTTCAAGTTCCAACAATACCAATTTCTCCGCTGGTGGGAAAACCATATTCATCGGCGTTGAGTCTTTCTCAGGTGATGGGAATTATACCCTTGAAGTGTGGACTCACCCCAATAGTTCGGTCCCACAGGTTACGGTAACCATGCCCGATAAGGAGAGTGCTAATGTGCAATACACCAATCTGGTGGTCGGGACAAACTATACCCTTGACTACGAAATCCTCGACTATCCGGTCGCCGCCAATGGCACAAATTGGACTTCAGGGATGTATTATTGGGTTGCAAACCAATCCAGTACTTGGAACAATATCACCTTCTCGACGACCAATGCTGAAGGTTATTACGGGGTCATCGCCAGATTATACATTAACGGCACCATGGTTGCAGTTGATTACGACATCACATTTCACGAAATGCTTGAGAGCATGGTTGACTATGACGGTCGTAGCGGCAACTACAGCGCCTCCAACCTCACCTCGGGCGAGACCTACAGCGTATATTGGGAAGTCTACGACAACGTAACCAACTCGACCGTCGATTCCGGATGGTCAAACTTCACCGCAACAGGCACGTCGTCTCAATCCGCTCTCAATTGGATTGCACCAATGACGGCTGACGAACATTGGTTCATCGCAATTTTGTTCAATTCGAGCGGCGATATCATCGGCTACCATGAGGTGGATTTCTATCCAACTCTGCCGCGTGTCAGCATCACAGGATACACCAACGATGCCAATTCGACAACCAATTCTGTGGATGTCGAAGTCTCCGACCTTCATACAGATTACCAATTCTCATATCAGACCACCTTGTTTTCACAGAGCACTAACGGAACTCAGATTGCGCAGTCGAATATGAGTGTTATTCCCAGTACCACAGGTACCTGGCAGGCCCCCACCTTCAACTACAACACACCCAACGCCACCGGCGTCTACTGCCTACAGACCAATCTGTATCAGAATAATACGTTGTTAGACACCGATTCGGTGTGTTTCAACATCACCTTAGATGCCGACGGTGATGGCGTCATCGACGAGAATGATCTCTGTCCCAATACCCCGCCTGGCGCCAGCGTCGATGCTGACGGCTGTGCCGACAGCCAGAAGGATACCGATGGCGATGGAGTCATGGACGACATCGATGCTTTCCCGAACGATGCGACGCAATGGGCCGATTACGATGGTGATGGCTATGGTGATAATGCCAGTGGTAACAACCCCGATGCCTTCCCAGCCGACGCCACCCAGTGGTCGGATGCCGACGGCGACGGATATGGCGACAATCCGGCCGGAAACAACCCCGACGCATTCCCGACCGATTCGACCCAGTGGTCAGATATCGATGGCGACGGCTATGGTGATAACCCAGCCGGTAACAACCCCGATGCCTTCCCGAACGAGAGCACCCAGTGGGCCGACACCGACGGTGATGGCTGTGGAGACAATATGGGGGGTAATAACCCGGACTTCTTCCCCAACGATCCAACCCAGTGTGGTGATGCCGATGGCGATGGTTATGGCGACAATGCCAGCGGTAACAACCCCGACGCATTCCCGGCTGATGGCACCCAGTGGTCGGATGCAGACGGTGATGGTTATGGTGATAACCAGCAGGGCAACAACCCCGACGCATTCCCGGCCGATTCGACCCAGTGGTCAGATATCGATGGCGACGGCTATGGCGATAACCAGCAGGGTAACAACCCCGATGCATTCCCGGCCGATGCCACCCAGTGGTCGGATGTAGACGGAGATGGCTATGGTGATAACCCGACCGGTGATGACCCAGATGCATTCACCAATGATTCAACCCAGTGGGCTGACTCAGACCAAGATGGCTACGGCGACAATGCAAATGGCAATGATGGCGATAATTGCCCGAATACTCCACTCGGAGAAGTGGTCGACGAATCGGGTTGCTCGCAGTCACAGATTGATGACGACATGGACCTGGTGATGAACGATGTCGATGCCTGCCCTGATACCGCCGCAGGCCAGAGCGTGAACGCAGTTGGCTGTGCGCAGAATCAACTTGATGACGATGGCGATATGGTCAACAATACCTGGGATAGTTGTCCGGGAACTCCTATGGGCTCAGAAGTAGACCTTGCCGGTTGTGCTGACAGCCAGAAGGACTCGGATAATGACCTCGTCAAAGATGATGTAGACCAATGCCCCAATACCGCCCCCGGAAGCGCCGTGGATGGCGTCGGCTGTGCCGATGAACAAAAGGATACAGATAACGACTCAGTCTTGGATTCAGACGATATTTGTCCCTATACACCGGCAGGTGAAATACCTGATTCCAAAGGCTGCAGTGGTAGCCAAAAGGATACAGACAGTGATTATGTGACCGATGATATCGACCAGTGCTCTCAAACCGAGGCGGGAGCCAGTGTCGATGCGGTCGGATGTTCAGAGGCTCAGCGAGATAGTGATGGTGATGGCGTCAAGGATATCGACGATGACTGCGCCAACACCCCGATAGGTACCGAGGTTGGAGACGATGGTTGCGAAGTCGATGAGGACGATGATGGTGTGGCTGACTCGGACGATGACTGCCGACAGACAAACGCCGGTGCAGTCGTCGACAACAGGGGATGTGCCGATTACCAATCGGATTCGGATAACGACAATGTCATGAACGATATCGATGATTGTGCAAATACGGTGGCTGGAACTTCGGTCAATACTCGTGGCTGTGCTGATTATCAAAGAGATTCAGATGGTGACGGAACCTTCGACGATAAGGATGACTTCCCCGATGACCCGGATTTCGACACCGATACCGATGGCGATGGAGTCGATGATTCGGTCGATGCATATCCCAAAGACGCCCTGCGCTCTTCGCTTGAAGAATCCAGTGGCATGTTGATGTTCGTATCAGTGGGTGTCATCATCGTCATCACCGCTGGTGTGCTGTTCTTCGTTCTCGGACGCAAGGATGAGGATGGAGTTTCCGCAGGAGCCGGCTTAGATGCCTCGAGTGAAGCGATGTTCAGTGGCGAATCATTGGAAGATATGTCGATGGCCACAGCTGTGGGAGCGAGTGCTGTGCAGGAATCAAAGGAGATGTTGACTGAAGAGGACTTCGCGGTTGAAACCCAGGAAACCCAGAGTACTTCGCAACAGTGGCAGGATGAGAATGGCGTCCATTGGACTAAGAATGAAGATGGCAGTATGCTTTGGTATGATAACAACACTGCCGAATGGATTCCATTACAACAATAATCATTCGGTGAGGTTCTGTTCGACTCGGATATTTTGCTTGTATTCCTGTCAAAATAGCCAAAAGAAACATACGGTCAAATAAATGTCTCTTGAATGTTTGAACTCTTCACGATTCCATGATGGCATCTCATCACTCAACGGTAACTGACTTTGCAAGGTTGCGCGGCCGGTCGACATCGCAGTCGAGTTCCAGAGCGGTATTGTAGGCCAGCAATTGCAACGGCACAACCGTCAGCAGTGGAGACAAAAGAGGAGTTGTAATCGGAACTGAAATCGAAATATCAGCCTCTTCAGCAATGTCATCTCCTTCCTCATGAATGAGGATGATTTTCGCCCCCCGGGCGCGGCATTCCTGAATATTGGACCTGGTCTTCTCCTTGAGTTCATCATTCGGTGCAATCACCACCACAGGACTCCCCGGTTCCAGTAAGGCGATTGGGCCGTGTTTCATCTCTGCCGCGGGATAAGCCAAACAGGGAATGTAGGCGACCTCCATCAATTTCAGCGCCCCTTCACGGGCTACGGGAGCGGAAACCCCGCGCCCGAGGAAGAGTACCATCTTGGCTTCTTTTACCGCCTTGACCGCTTCCATGATTGGACCCGGATTGGCGAGATATGCTTCCAACTGGTCTGGAATTGCATTCAGGTTCTTGACCAAATCCCGACCCCGATTTCTAGTCAGACTTCTAGCCCTGCCGATTTGAATCGAGAACATCACCAACGCCGCGGTCATGTTGGTGAATGCCTTGGTGCTGGCAACCGCCTGCTCAGGCCCAGAATGGATATACACGCCTCGTCCGCATTGTCGTGCGATGGTTGAGCCAACAACATTCACCACTCCCCTGACTTTTCCACCTTTGAGTTGTATTTCTTTGACCGCCGAAAGCGTATCAGCGGTCTCACCGCTCTGACTTACGGCTAAGAAAAGCGCCTTAGGATCAATGATTGGGTCATTATGTCGGAACTCGCTGGCGACGTGTGCCGATGCCGGAACTCGGGCGAGTTTCTCAATGGCCAATCGCCCGACTTGACAGGCGTGAAGTGAGGTGCCACAACCGAGTAGGCGAACATGGGGAATCTTCTGCAATTCCTTGGAACTCAGTTCAAGTCCCCCCAACTTACAATTTCCTTCGGAGGATAATGTTCGCCCAGAAATGCATTGTCGCAAAGCCTCTGGTTGCTCATGGATTTCCTTCAGCATGAAATGGGGGAATTCACCGAGATCAGCCTCACCCCAATCTTCCTCCAAGGTTGTGATATTCTGCGCCGCCCTACCACCGGAGAGTAAGTGCATCTGAACCTTACCGGCGCTGACGACGGCAATTTCACCATCCTCAAGGAATATCGCCCGGTCGGTGTACTGTGTCAGGGCGTGTTGATCGCTGGCGATGAAAGATTCCCCTTCACCGATGCCAATGACCAGTGGCGAGCCATTTCGAGCGCAGATGATAATGTCCTCTCCCTCAAAGACGACGCAAAGCCCCCAAGTCCCACGCACCCGATGCAAGGCTCGGCGTACTGACGACAGTGGAGTGCTTCCCAGGTCCAGGTAATGGGCAATCAAATGAACGAGGACTTCAGAATCGGTTTCGGAGAGGAATTTGACCCCTTGCTTTTCCAATCGAGGTCGCAGTTGGCGAGCGTTTTCGATGATGCCATTATGGACTATTGCAACATTGCTTTGATTGGAGATATGAGGGTGGGCGTTCTCATCTGTAACCCCACCATGAGTCGCCCAGCGAGTGTGAGAAATACCGATGTTACCCTCGATTCCAGTTGGAATCATCGACGCTAATTCTGAGACTTTTCCGATCTTTTTTGCAACCTCGATCTGGCCGTTGATTACCGCAACACCAGATGAATCATAGCCGCGATATTCCAACCTTCTCAGCCCTTCCATCAGCAGAGGGGTAGCCTGGCGATTACCGACATAGCCAAAAATTCCACACATATTCACAACTCCATCTCTTCATCACACATCGGACAAGACATTCGTTTCAAATTATCATTCTTGACAGTGAAATGGGCACCGCATCCCTTGCACTCGACATGGCGTTCGATAACGCTCACCAACGGCTCAGGTAAGGCGTCCGGTGGTAGTGGGATCGGAGGAAGGTCTCCGAGAGAAATAGTGGGGGGAAGGTCACCCAATGGAGGTAATTGCAATTCGGGAAACTCTAACTGGTCGAAAAGATGTGGTGGCGGGAATTCAGCGAGCAACTCCTCTTGCTCAGCCTTCTCAAGGCGCTCCATTCTACGGCGTAATCTTTCACCCGCAGTATCTTCCTGAGCCGCTTCTTTGAGGGTCTCAGCCAGAGTTGGACCCTCATCTACCAATTCAGGAACACTGACCTCAACCTCTTCTGCATCGAGGTCGATCGCCACCTTGACCTCCTCTTCGACCAATTCGACATCGGAGTCTTCGGTTTCAACTAGTACACCACCTTTTTCGATAAACTCGATTTCCTTCTGCCGCCCCCTTCTAATGATGACCGACACGACTACGAGTAATACGATGATAAGACCAAGAATGCCGCTTGCAATCTTGATTTTCATATCTCTGTCACCCGGAAGGGGCTCGAGCACTCGGTCGAGGAAACTCATCGTATCGTCAGAATCACCGCCGCCAGAGGTTGGGTCTACCAGATTTTGCACGTAAAATCCACCCGCTTTCGACCAGTAGAGGAAATGAGTTTCTCCATCGACATCGGCCGAAGCAAAGAAGTATCCTTCCTCCAGAGATGCCGAGAACCCGGCTTCTTCTGGCATAATAATACCGTAATGTACTTCCGGGCCTTGGAATCCAACCTTATCAAACAATACTTGAACACCTTCACCATCGGCGACGAAATCGATTGATGCCAAGCCCGGGGCAGAGTGGCGTTCGGCCTCTTCTACCGACCAGGAACCATCAGTCACGACGTAAACCAGTTCGGCATTCGGGCCGACCCCTTCTCGCCAAACTGCCATCACCACATCATCACCATCTATTACTGAGACGTGGAGATTCGGCAGTGTAGCATTATCCCCAACGCCGGTTTGGATGCTGAGGGACTGGCCGACCTCGCCACTGGCATAGAACATTCCAACCCGGCTGATGCCGGTGGTATCTTCTCGCATCGCCTCATAGAGAAAGTGAACTCTATCTTTGCCGATTGCCACTGCTGGAGCACTGCCTACATGAGATGAGATGTCGACATTGGGGATTACTGCGGGTGTGAGAACCCAATCCTCAGCCGCCGATGGATTTGTCGTCGACAACAGAATCAGATTGGTGATATCCTGATACGAGCCACCGGTGGCGATATCACGATGGAATCCAGCGATAATCAACCGTTCGCCATCATAGGCCATCGACAAACCCCAATAACTGCCTTCCGATATTTTCAGTGGGGTGGTGAGTGACTGAACCTGAGAGGTTTTCCCTCGCTTATCGACGGTGACGAAAGCGACGTCGTGTAGGGTATATCCCTCCGCACTCTGAACCCGGCGCGTCCAGACGATGAACGAGGTCTCTTCGCTGGATGAGATAATCGCAGCATGTCCGGCATAATCGCTTTCGATGGTCGTATCACCGGGCATGGTGAATGATCGAGAAATCGTCCGCAGGTGCAATTCTCCATCTCGGGTTGTGAGGAGATGACCGGTATCACCTACCCCGGTATAGCCGAGCGGTGTCTCAGTCGACAAAGTGGACAATTGGGTGCCCGAACCAACCAATTCCAAATCATCGAAAATCACAGTGAAAGTAGCAAAGTTATTGGTTTTATCATTCTCGATTACAGACTCATCCTGTAGTGCAGTGATGCGGAATTCGCGCACGATTCCGGTTCCTGCAGGGACTGCGCTCTTGTATACTTCATATTCCGTAGAAACAGTTGAACCGGCAATCACCTTAATCTCATATTGTGAATCTGCCACCTCTTGCCACCCTGCACCCTCAAGGAATTCCTCCAGATATATGGTCACATTCGCCGAGGCAACCTGTCCGACATTCTCAATTTTGGCGATGACCTCAAACGGCTCTCCTGAGGAAGGGATGCGAGGGTTGGTTGAAATCGATTCAGGACGTACTCTCACATCGACCTCGTCAGGGCGCTCGTAGACATCAAAGGCGAAAGTGTAGTCGTTATTGGCGCGATTCTCGTCTCCGTAGGCATTGTTAGGGTCGATCGAAAGAGTCACATTTGTCATGCCGATGGTCTCCGGCATCCAATTCCAGAATATCACGGTATGAACTTCACCCTGACGCATTTCTGAAATCACCTGCTCCAATATTTTACCACCCTCCGGAGCGAGCCTGACAATGACCTCATCGACATCTTTGTCGCCGTTATTCACGACATCGAAATGTACCTCGATGGTTGACTGTACAAACGCACCTTCGGTAGGCAATCCATTGAACAGGACTTGGACTCCTCCAGCGATGGCAAATTCAGGGGCGGGGGGTTCGTTATCGATTCGGAAGGTACGGCGAATCTCATCTGAAATCATCCCTGATTTGTTGACCAAGCGAACCGTCAATCGATGTGTACCATCATCGACGACAGTAGAATCCCAGGAATATGACCACTCGCCGGATTGGTAATAATTCTCCTCCAAGTTGTAGATGACGCCCCATTCACCTGAATCAACTCGCATTTCAATCGTTGAAGCGGCAATTCCTTCCCATTCTCCACCGAGTACCTCGATTCCCTGAATCGGGTCATGACCGGTCGGCTCGGTGAAGGTGATTTCGTGTTTGCCGACATTGAAGTATCTCGACGCGATATCCGATGCATTTCCAGCGACGGAAATCGCCCGAGCCTCAAATTTAATCTCATTATTGTCATCGAACCAATTTTCTTTGGGAGAGATATCGATGAACCAATTTCCTCCACCACCAGCACGAGTCCAATCCATTAGAGTCACGCCATCATAGGTTATCCTTGCCTCGACATATTCCCAAGACGCGTTTTCTGAGATATTCAACTCTCCCATGACTCGGTGAATATTGCCAACGACAAACCAAGACCATGTTGTCGGTGAAGTGATGTTCAGCGCTTCGCTGGGGTCCCCAATAGGCCCCTCCCCGCCGCCACTACTGTTTCCGCTGGCAGAATTGGGGTCACCATCGCAAGGAATGGACAATATCGTGTCGAGATAACAGGCGACGTTGGCAAGCCCGAAACCCCACTCGTCATTCCATCTATCGCTGACCCCGGGTTCTGAGGCTGACCCCTTGGCCTGACTGTGATTCTGAATGATATCACGAATCGGGTCGCCATCCGGACCTGGAGCGAGGTCTGGGTCAGCCGAGAGCATTATCGCAACGATTCCCGCGACCATCGGCGTCGACATACTGGTGCCGTCCTTCTCTTCATAATCCGAATCTGCCTTGCCGGCCTCGGTGAATGGAGTTCCGGCCGCGGTGTTGGCTGAAACCGAATTGATTCCCGAGCCTGGTGCGGTCACGGTCGGTTTCAATTCATCCCATTCATCTTCATCGCCATCGTCATCACGAGGGCCGGAATTAGAATAGGAGGCAACGGTGTCATCGCCACGGTCAATCGTATTACGATTATTCGCCGCCGCTACCGAAATCGCCCGGTCAGCATTGGCCGGCGATGGCACCCGCTGTTTGCCATCATTGCCCATCGCCACCACCATGACGATGCTTTCGTTGACGGCACGGTTGACCAGCCTTGATTCAGCACTACTGCCATTGCCACCGGTGTCGTCATTATTCACCGGACTGGAAAAGGTTCCAAACGATAGACTGGCAACTTGTATGCCTTGGCTTGAATCATTATTGCCCCAATCGGTATCGACATTCTGTATCATCCATTCTATGCCGTTGTAGGAGTACTGGGAGTTGGTGCCACCGGTATCGGTCAATACCTTGATGTCGACCAGATAGGCACCGGGAGCAACACCCATGTTCACCCGCCTCGCATCGCCGGTGCCCACGGCGATACCGGCGCAGTGCGAACCATGACCTTGGCCGTCATTCGGGTCTTCGCTACCATCGGTTAGGCTGGCGGTAGATGTGGCATCATAACCGGCGACCCATTTCTGGTCGCTATATGAATCAGCATTGAAATCAGGTTCGTCATCGACATCGTCGAAGTCATTGAGTGAGCGGTGCTCATTATCGACGCCGGTATCGAGAACCGCGAGGACTACTCCGTCACCACGATAGCCGCGGCTATGTGCTTCGTTGATGTAGGTATCACTGTCGCGCGCCAATACCGATGGGGTGGCGGTATTCAGGAAGGGCTTCAGAACATTCTGCATTTCAACCACGACTACACCATCGATGGCCCAAATGTCGAGGAGCGCGCTGACGGGAACTTTGTCGACCGCTACCGCATCGAGGTAGAGCAGGGGTTTCCACCACGCCCCACCCTCTTGGCCGACCCAGCCATGGGCTTCAAGAACTGCGACTAGAGCGGCCAATTCACCTTGGTTGGGATGCCAGGCGAAGTCGACGGTTATCGCCACCGTGAGCCGATCATCGGCGGCGATGATGGCGGTTGGGGATTCGGATTCATAATCTCCGGAGAGAATCAACTGTAGGCGGTCATCCATCCCATTCCAGTCTCGGTCAGGGCCGTAGGATAACCACCAACCATAGGGCTCCTCGGCAAATCGCTCGCCACGCTCTAGATTTCGCTCAGGGGTGGCACAAATTGTTTCACCACACATCAGGGGGGATATCCCTTCAACCAGAATTAACGAGGCGGGAGAAATCTGTTCTGTCGGGGTCATGGAAGCGGTCGATGCAGGGGAGGACGCATCGGCAGGAGAACTCGGTCGAGCCAGTGCACTGACATCACCGACCAACATCAGGATGATGATGAAAAACGGCAGAATAGAGCGATTTCCACCCGTAGTCAACCTAACCATGCTCTCCCCTCCACGGCCGACCATAGGTCGGCCTTCTTTGAGGCTATCCCCCCGCAGAGTAATCATTCGACTATGGCCATCGCAGATGCCCAGTATCCGAGAGGCAGATTATCTGCGGCACATCACCCGCTCCGACCAATCCCAGTTCACCGTCACATTCGGGACACTGCGCCTGTTCTGATAATCTGTCTAGCCATGCTTCGCGGGTCTCCAATTCATCACCTTCGTGGCGTAGTTTTACCAATGTTCGGGCGGCCTTTTCTGAGAGTTCGTGACCAGCAATACTCCATGGGTCTTTTTCGAGCCCACCCATGCGGCGCTTACGAGAACCTCTTATCGCCGATTCAATTCCAGCTTGACTCGGGCCTGAATCCTTGCTGAATGGTGGAACTGGGCCACGTCTGGCGAGTGGTCGAGAGATTATTGCAGCGGCGAAAAAACCACCGATGTGAGCGACGTGGGCAACATCTGAGGTAGCATTGAATCCATACACTGCAGCTGCACGAGCGATTTCTATCATGATATAGAGAAAGGCGATTAATTCGACCGGCCACGGACGAATCAATATCAGTGGAAATTCAATTTTATCCCCCGGCCATGAGGCGACATAGGCACCCAATAATCCGTAGGCGGCACCACTCGCCCCCCAGGCAATTCCGAGGTAGCCGATATGGGTGAAATGCCAAGCCAGCGAACCCCCGATCGCCCCAGCAAGGTAGACTATCATGAAATTCTTTGACCCCATCCTCTGCTCCAACGGCACCCCGACCAGAGCGATGATGAGCACATTTCCGAGCACATGGGTCATATCGGTAGGGCTGTGCAACCAAGCTGCGGTCAAGAAACGATACCACTCGACCGGCTCACTCTGGATGATTGGAATCGCCGCCAACAACAGATGCGGGGGCAGATGTGGGATACCGAACCAAACCGCGATAGGCCATGAAAGCATCTGTACGAGATAGCCAAAGAGGAGAGAATTGACGGTTGCCAGAGCAAACCCCCCACCCTGTCGCCAAGCACGCACATAGGGAGCAATCACCGCCACCATCCAAAGTACGAGCAGAATGTAACCTGCGGTACCCATGTAGAATATCATCTGCGCCATAGATGGTAGGTCGTAGAGGTGTTTGTTCTTGTGCGTTCGTATAATGCGATGCTCTTCATTGATGATTACAGCGTCGACGGCTTCAAGCCGAAATGCTCACTCCCGAGGTCATGGTCGATGCGTCTCCACCACTTCTCCTATGCAAGGGTGTCGAGGTTCGTCGCGGCCTGAGCACCGTGCTCAAAGGGGTCGATTTAGCGGTTGCTGAAGGGGAAATTATCGCTCTAGTAGGGCCAAATGGCTGTGGGAAATCGACCCTTGTCGAGACCGCAGCAGGGATGCACATGATGCGGGCGGGAAGCACTTCTCATGTCGATGGCAAAACCCTTGCAGTAATTCGCAACCATCACGGTCACCGCGGCTTGTCACAGCCTTTTGGGTTGGCCTTGCAAAAGGATGGCGCGTCTGGTGACGAGTTGGTCGGCGAGAGATTACAGATTGCTATCGACATGGGTGAGGAGGAAAATTATTCTCCTACGGCGCTCGAGGACGAGGCCGTAAAGTGGGGCTTGTCGCACCGACTAAACGACCGCATAGCGTGGTTATCCGGCGGGATGGCGCGACGGGTGTCGGTGCTCGCTGGCCTATTCCCAGCGCTGATCTCACAATCTCCACGATTGGTCATTTTGGACGAGCCGAGCAGTGGACTCGACCGAGATGGTAGTCGGATTCTATGCGAAGAATTGACAGCACTTGCTGAAAAAGGCCATGGGATCCTGGTCGCCACCCACAACCAGAAGGTCATCGATATCGCCACCAAAACGATTGAGTGGGTCGGCAAAAAACTCGATACTGAAGCGGTTGAATACGATACACCGTCAATAAAGGCGCCCTCTGAACTCGGCGCAAGAGCGAAGACTTTTCGCACCTGGGCCAATATTCTCGATTATCGCACCTGGGGCTCAATCGCGGCCAATGGTGTAGCGGGAATACTGACGATTCTGCTCATTCTCGCCTTGTCGGTCGACGATGTTGCCAGCACCGCAGGGGCGTCGTGGATGATGACCTTGCTCTCGGTTCCAGCATTTGTCGCCGGTTTGATTCCTGCTTCGACATTACGCCACCTCGATGAGCAGTCCTGCGGTCGCTGGTGGGATGCTCAAAGTGCCGGCCAACTGCCGCTTTCTCCACCTCAGGCACTACCCTTGGTAGGCGCTGGGCTGACCGCTATCGCACTGATGACCCTGCCATTACCCCAGTGGGGGTCACAGGTCGATGGGGTGATTGAACTAAGTCTGATCACCTTGGGTGGATTACTCACTTGGCTGGTCTCTCTGATTCAGATTTCACAGTGGCGGCTGGTCTCTTCGCTTGAGCGTGGTAATGCACTTCTATTCTCTTTATTCCTACCATTTTTGATATATCCTTTCCTATTGTGGACGAGTGGTCAGGTGTCGATGTTAGACGCTGAATTGGAACTCTTTGAAAGGTTTTCCAATCTGCTGGCCGGGGCGGCAATCTTCCTCGGTTTATTCCTCGTACTAAGGCTTCTAAGACCTTCTTGAAGGTCTCATTACATTGAAAGGCCAAGCCTATCAGGGCTGTGTGGGTTGAATCCGGATGCTTACGCGCAAAGCCGACATCCTCATCATAATCGCCGGCTTGATGCTGGCGGGAGTCACATTGATTCTCGGCTTCACCTACGCCCCCAGCGTCGATACCGAGGCGATGAATGCACCGCATGCCCAGAGAATCTTCTACTGGCACGTACCAGCCGCATGGGCCTCATTCATCGCCTTTGGCTGTCTTTTCGTCGGCAGTCTGGCATGGTTCTGGAAGCGTGCCGACTGGGGCTGGCACCTACACTGTGCCGGGTCTGAGGTTGGGCTGTTATTCGGTCTGATGGTCATCACCAGCGGACCCATCTGGGGGCAGGCGGAATGGGACCGGCCGTGGGATTGGTTCGATATCAGATTGAATTCCTTCTTGGCTTTGACCGCTCTTGTAGCGTTTGTGGTACTGGGAAAACGTACCCAACCAGACGGTGAAGCAACCCGTGACACCTTCTCTGCGGTCGGATTATTCGGCTTCCTGCTGGTTCCACTCACCGCTTTGGCGACGACCCTGTGGCAACGAACCCATCCCGGAGTGATAACGGTAGGCAATGATGGTGGACTCGACCCGGTGATGGCACAGGTGTTCTGGCTCGGAGTACTCTCATTCTCAGTACTGGTGATAGGAATGATTCGCCTGCATATCGGTATCGTCAAACTGGAATGCCAAGTCGACGAGATTCAGATAAACAAAGATGTGGAGATGATTTGATGAATGACCTGACCTATCTGGCGAGCGCCTACCTGATAATGATTGGACTGCTCGGAGCGTGGCTGTGGAAAATATATCAGCGCCTTGAGAATATTGAAAAGCGGCTCTCGATGGATGAAAATGCTGAATGATCCCAATTAGCAGAATTGAAAGCCTATGGGTCGACCGCAGGTCGGGTGAAAGTATAGACCTCGGTGGTGATTTCTGTTTGGTGTGTGGTGCTGAGCCACCGCTATACCACGAACGGATGTGTGAGCAATGCACCCGTATTCGCGCAACTATAGCCAAAGTTCCTCAGCATATCCAGTATTTCCAATGCGCCAACTGTTACCTCTACGACGTTGGCGGGCGATGGGTTGAGATGTCTTTTGAAGACCTGCAGGAAGAATTACTGAATCGCAATTTACAGGTCGATGAATCAGCCTCTGGATTGGTTACCAAAATCAGCGCTGAAGTAATCGATGACCGCAACACCGTATTGCATCTCGAGTTCACAGCATCGATTCACGGCCTGCAGTTTGAGGAGCAACACGTCGTCACCTTGCGGCGCTCAAATGGGGTTTGTCTGACCTGCACCCGCCGCGCCGGCAATTATTACGTGGCGACGGTACAATTACGCTCGTCCGGTCGCCGACTGAGTGAGGAGGAACTCAACGAACTTCGCGCCAGCCTCGATGATGTGATCGCCGGGATGACACCCGACCCGATGTTTTTCATCAGTTCAGAAAGCGAGGTCCAAGGCGGCTACGACGTGATTCTCGGCTCAAAAGGTCTGGCCCGAGCATGGTCCAGGAAACTCCTGCGAAAATGGGGTGGCCAATGCAAGGAGACCAACTCGGTGGTCGGCCATAGGGACGGTGCCGACATCACCCGGCTGACGATTTTATATCGCAGACCCGGCTATAATATCGGTGATGTGGTACGCTGGAGCGACATACTTTGGCGTGTCGGAGGCTGGACCGGCGATGGTGCCGTCCTTTCCCGGATTGAGAGAATTGAACGCTGTGGGGCTTCGTGGCGAGATATGGAAAAAGCCACCGTCCTATGCCCTCTCACCGAACAACTCGAGGTGGAAATGGTTGCCCAGGATTCGTCGGCTGGCGAATTCCTTAACCCCGAGACCTGGACTCCTATAACGGTCAGACTCCCTTACGACCATACCGGTTCTAGCACCATTCGCGTGGCCAAAGTAGAAGGAGAATGGGTGGCTTTGCCGAACTTGGGTATCGATTCGAGGGATGAATGATGAACGCATTTGAAGAATTGGCTAATTCCTTGGATAGCGATAACATGATCGGGTTCGTGCGCCGGTTTCCAGAGGACTGTGCCGCCGCGTTCAATCGCCTCGACCAGACCCATCACCCATGGTTATCCAAATTGAGAGAACAAGGATGGAAGGACTGGTTGTGCCTGGGGATGGGTGGCTCTGCCGCGGGTGGCTCCTTCATCGCCAATCTGGCTGAACATGAAGGCACTTCCGCAGTGCATATCCAGCGCCAATACGACCTGCCGTCGTGGTGGACGCCAGACACGCTGGTGGTTGCAACCTCATATTCGGGCAATACCGAAGAGACCATTGCAGCGGTCGAAGAGGCGATTGAGAAAGGTGGAACCATCATCGCCATCTGTTCTGGAGGACATCTGGCAGGGCTTGCCGATATTCACGAAAATGTCCACCTCGTGTTGGTGCCCTCGGGCCAACCTCCGCGCTCTGCCTTCGGTCATCTATTCGGTAGTCAACTCTCACTCGCCTGGGCTCTAAGTCTGCTCAAACGCCCAAGTGATGAGGCTATCGTGAACATGGTCGAGCGCCTGAGCAATCATGTCAGTGAAGCGGATTTCCTGAATGGAGACAGTGATATTGCCAATTTGGCAGCTGAACTGCTCGAGCGCCCCATCGCCGTGGTCGCGCCCAGTGAATTAACCGGTGTGGCCGAGCGAATGCGCAACCAGATAAATGAAAACTCGGCGCGTTTCGCCCGCGTCGCAATCCTACCGGAAATGAATCATAATGAAGTTGTAGCGTGGGGGGATGCAACGGATTTTGACCCGGCTTCCGAACAACAGGCACTCATCCTTCTCACTTGGGCTGGCACCCACAAGCGTAATACGCAGAGGATGAATTGGTTCATCGAACATCTGAAAACCCCGTCTGCATGGCGCATCGTCTGTGAAGGTGAGAGTTTGCTTGAAGTGATGTTGAATGCCTGTATCGATATGGATTGGTTATCATGTGCACTTGCATTATTGCACGGCAAAGACCCTAGTGCAATCGGGCCGATAAGCAGTCTCAAAGGACATCTATCATCGGTTGAGTAACCGGTGTTCAGTAAAGTTGCCCCAAAACAATTCTCGGGTCGGGAAAGGTCTTCAGCGCTTTGGCTCTCTCACTTGGGCATACTACCCCGGGAAGGTCATGCCCTTCAGGTTCTTGAAGAGATAATTGGAAGTGTAGGTGTGGCGGCCAACCACCATTTTCACGCTCTTCTCCCAGCCACGCCATTCGCTGACCCGCCCGCACGGCATTTCCGACCACCAAACCATCGAGAGAAGCACTGCTGAGATGGCCATAAAGCGCCCACACATCAACCCCGTTGAAATTGTGCTTAGTGATAATCGTCGGACCATAATCACCGACGGCTGAATTAACCCCGTAGGAATAGACCACTCCATCAGCAAAAGACCTGACTGGAGTTCCGACCGGTGCTCCGATATCGATTCCGACATGGATGAAACGGTTGCCGGCAAACAGTTCGCTGTCGTACATCCCGCGACGCTCTTCATCATATTTGCCGATGCTGAACTCCGCCTCACATTGCCCGTTACTGCAAGGTGGAGTGGTGAAATCGTGAACGTGCACCACATCTGGTAGGTCGACGACTGGAGACAATTCCATCCCCTCGGCATCGAGCATGCTAGCCGCAGGAGTGGTATGGGCATCATACCTTCGCCGTATTGAAAACCTTGAGCCTATCCGCAGGTAGGGGATGTGGGGTGCAGGTCGACTTTCTGGCTATGCTTGGAATCGTGCTCGGTGCCCTGCTGATATTGGCTTTCGGCACCGTCATTCCAGGTCTGGCGGCTATACGTATTCTCGACCCTACCGCCGACCGTTTCCGCCAATTGATGCTCACCCCGGCCATCGGCCTGCTACTACTTTTAGGGTTGGCTGGTTGGTCGGTTCTATTGTTCGGGATTTTTTCCAGTACCGGCTTGGTATTGCTGATCATCGGGATGAACTTCATCGCTCTTTCAATTCTGCGGCGCAAGGAAGAACGCGGAAACCGTCGCTTGAGTTCATGGGAGAAACTTGAGAAAGCGATGGGAATCGAGCGAGACGAAATAGAACCGGATAAGGATATCTGGAGTGAGGATACTTGGAGCGAAGTAGAGGAACAGCGCTCGATTCAAGCGAGTCGCCCAACCTGGTGGGGTTGGGCGGTACTGGTCGCGGTAATTATTTCCCTCGCACCATTATTCCTGTTCCGTTTTCCCCACGGTGTCGATTGGGTGGGATTCGCTACCTTGACCAATTCATTTGCCAATAACGGTAACCTCAGCCTTCCACCCCCATCACTCGGCAGTTGGACCTATCCCCCTGCTTTCCCAGCCCTTGCAGCCCTCCTGCAACAATCACTGAATATCAGCCCAGAGGTCGCTACCCACGTTCTGGCTCGAATCGGACTGCTCTGCATCCTACTGGGAATCGTCGGAGTATGTGACCGATGGGGCAGTGGCGCCTACACCTTGGTGGCGATGGGTTTGGCGGCAGGTATTTTCGCCAAGGCACACGATTCCGGCTGGCCGACGATTCTCAGTCAACTCGGATTGATACTGGGATTACTGGTAGTGATTCGTCCAGCAGGGAATCGCCGTCGGGAACACGACTTCGCTTTCGCTATCGGCGTGCTCTCAGTCGCTGTAATCCATCCTACCGGAGCAATATATCTAGGGACCTTGCTGATGGCTAATCTGATAATCAGACAACTCCATCACCGCGAGGATGAGCGAGCCTTGCGAATCGCCACCATTTCGGCAATAATGCTGGCGATAGCGGCGGCGGTCACCTTCCTCCTGTTCGCCCCTCGCCTTCTCGATGAGGCGGTATTCGCCGAATATGGTTGGCAGGGAGGATGGCCGATGCTCATCTATGCCACTCCACTATTACCGATTGCCCTTTATTGCGGCTGGTCTCTGCGCCATACGGTAGAGGGCGGCATTGTACTATTGTGGCTTCTATTGCAATGGTTATTGACTCTGGTGCACCTGTTTGACGGCATCTCAATCCCGGTCTTCAGCCTGATGTCGTATTCACTCTACTCGATGGCTTTGCACGCATTTCACATTCCCGCAGCAGTACTCCTGGGTATGGCTTTTGCGCGGGGGGTGGAATGGACACCGATAGAAAGGGGTATCGACCTGAGCAGCGAGAAGGATGGACGGGTAGACGATGAAACCGACACGACAAACCTTGAGGGGAGCGATGATGGAAATGCTGGAGTATCAGAGTATGACCTTGCCACCTCATTGGAATCATCTATTCCACGAATCGGGAGAAAGTGGTTTGTTACGCTAGCAATAATCTCAGGATTATTTGTCGCCGGTTCGGGCGCGGTTCTGATTCGTCTCGGTGACCACGCCGAGTTATTCGTCACCACCGATGGTGATCGGGAGATTGCCAAACTATTGTCCGGCCTGCCAGAAGATTCAATCGTTTACGTGGAAAACGCCCACTGGGGTCATGTCTATGATGCCCCCCAGGGGGTGGCGATAACCACCTATCCATCATTGGGGATAGTCGATGCCGAAAAGTCGATTCAACCACAGGCAAGTGATGCAATCCGCCGCGACAATGCCTCTAAACTCACCGAATTGGGGATTACCCATGCAATTTCCAGCCCCCTGGGAACCCTTGTGCTGACCCTGTCCGAATCACCACATTGGAAGGTGATGATGGATATCGATGGGGCGAGGCTGTGGGAATTCACAACCCTGCCAACCATCGGCGGCGAGGGTTGGTTTGCAACGCCTCAGCAAAGCGATTGTGAGAGCAACAAAAAATGTACGTGGCGAATCGATGTCTGGGAAAAGCAGAGGAGTTGGCAACATGAGGAATTATCCTCGATGCGTCCTTTCCTCGCTGATGGCGCTCTGACCTGGAATGATTCATTACCTGCCCACCTACCCGGTAATACCCTCACTATTGCCCTATTGATGGAATGTTCTAAGGGAATGGTTGTTACCGTAGAATTACGCCAAGGTGATTGGTTTTGGCGACAACGGGTCACCTGTGATTTAGGGTGGGGTTATGCTTACGAGGACGAGGTAGATGGAATTTCCATCGGCGACATTCAAGTCACTATTAGCATCGATTCAGGCGGCGGTCAGAGTTGGTTGAACCCATTGGGATTATCGGGACGCGGTGATCGAGTTATCGATGAGAGCGGTGTGAGAATACACTGGCTTGAACTGCGCAGAGCGGGATGATGCAGGGGGCAGACTGATGAGCGTGAGCACTGTGACAATTCCCATGCGCCGCGTCACGCTACTCTTGCCAGCACTCGACGAAGCAGGCGCAATCCCATCCCTGTTGGCCGACATCCCCTTTGCCCGACTGGAAAAATGTGGGTGGCTCTGCGAGGTCCTCCTCGTCGATGGCGGCAGCAAAGATTCAACCGTCGAAATCGCTGAAAAACACGGCTGTGAAATCATCCACCAAGGCTTGGAAAAGGGTAAAGGAACGGGCATGCGACTCGCATTTGAGCATTTTTCCCAAACCGGCTCCGACGCCCTGGTAATGATTGATGCCGATGGCACCTATGCACCAAAGGATATCATCGCAATGCTAGATGCGCTAGAGGAAAATGACGTTGTCGTCGGCTCCCGCCTACAAGGTGATATCGAAGATGGTGCCATGACCCGATTAAACTACCTCGGAAATTTCCTGCTGTCATGGTTCGCAACTATTCTCTATGGCGAGTTCGCCTCCGACCTGTGCAGCGGTGCGTGGGCCTTCAGGCGAGATACAATCGAACAGATGCCCTTGAATTCGGTACACTTTGAAATCGAGGCAGAAATGTTTGCTTCCTGCGCACTGGCTGATTTCAGCATCGGATTTGTACCCATCACCTACAGATGTCGAATCGGTGAACAAAAACTCGGTTCGATTCGCGATGGGGTCAGTATCTTACGAAAACTCTTGATCAGACGGGTTTTCCCAATCGCCGATAAGTTTTCACAAGATCCCAAGTAATCCGTGTTCAAGTGAAACCTCCGCTTCCCATTCCAGATTGCTCTGGATTTTTCCCGATGAGCCGGAACTGTGCTCGATATCACCTTCACGGGCTGGTAATCTCTCGATTTCTGAGCCCGGTCCAGCCATTTCAATGCACAGCTCAGCCAATTCCAGTATCGTCGTCAACTCACCGGTACAGACGTTGAAGGCTTCACCCGAACATCGACTCTCGATCCCTGAATTGAGAAGTTCCTCAGCACAGGTTGTAAATGCCAACACTACATCATCGACATGAATAAAATCTCGAGTCGCCGAGCCTTCGCCATAAATCATCAAATTCTCTCCGGCCAAGGTTTTCTTACGGAAAAGAGCGATGACCCCCGAATACGGTGAGTTGTCGGATTGTCCGGGGCCATAGACATTGAAAAGGCGCAGTGCTGAAGTCGCCAATTCAGCGCCGAACTTGCGCACCAAAACATCGGCATGGCCTTTTGCCTCCCCATAGGGGGACATAGGTGCGAGCGGATGCTTTTCGTCGACTGGTAAATACTTGGGGTCGCCATAAATCGCAGCGCTGGAGGCGAACAGAAAGGCGCCGACACCTGCTTCGACAGAGGCTTTGAGCAAGTTCTTCGTCGCTTCATAATTGATGGCAAAATTCTTCTCCGGCGCATCGATACTTCCCTGCACCGAGACCATCGCGGCCAAATGGAATACGCAGTCGATTCCCTTTACAGCACTACGTATTGCGGCACCATCGACAATATCAGCGGCGATATATTCTGAGAAATTTTCCTGCCGCGGTTGTCGCATGTCAAAGATGGTGACATGAGCACCTTGAGCATGCAATGAAGCGGCGAGATGACCACCGATGAAACCGGAACCACCGGTGACCAATACCCGCCGATTATCCCAATACACAATTGTTCGGGGGGGAACATATTGGCTATTAGTGTGTCCTCATCTATACGGGCGAGGAATCAAAAACACCAGTGATTACGCCATTCCATGATGGTGCGTCAGCCCTGCGCGGTTCTCGGCGCCACCGGTTTGGTCGGCCAGCGTTTGCAACAACGATTGGCAAATCATCCGTGGTTTGAATTGACCGCGGTCGTCGGTAGTAGCGAAAGTTCTGGAAAACGGCTTTCCGAACTACCTTGGAGGCTCGATGAAGAGCGGCCGGAATTACCTGATTTCAAGGTGATATTCGGCGGTGATGAGAATTTGATTTCCCAATTGAATAAACAAAAAATCCAATTCATTTTCTCGGCACTCCCCAGTTCTATCGCCGCGACGATGGAAGAGTCATTGGCACAGGCTGGTTTCCATGTATTCTCAAACTCTTCCCACCATCGTCGTCAAGATGGGATTCCGCTGATTATCGCTGACCTGAACCCCAACCATATGCTCCACTACCGTAGTCAGAACTATCACGGGCAAGAGCGTAGCGGGAAGTGGCGAAATGGCTCGCTGGCGTGCTCGACCAATTGTACAGTTGTCCCGGTGGCACTGCCACTCAAATCATTGTGGGACATGGTGGGTTTCGACCATGTTTCGGTACGGACCGAACAGGCACTTTCGGGGGGTGGGTGGAAAATGTTGGCTGATGCGGCCGCACAAAATGATGATTTCAATCCCGAGATAGGTGGCGAGGCCGAAAAAGTGGCGGGGGGGGGGGGGGGGGGAAAAATGGGGGGGGGGG
>DARQ01000113.1:0-897 GCA_002503395.1 Euryarchaeota archaeon UBA60
CCAGCCAGCCCAACCAGTCCAGCCAGTCCAGCCAGCCCAACCTCAAGTCGTCGGAATCGCTCAGCCAGGCCAACCCCAAGTTGTGGGAACCCCGCAACCGGTGATGCTCGGTGCGGCCCAACCCGGGGTGATGGGAGTGGCGCAACCGACGATGATCGCAGGTTCGCCGACTGCGTTTGCCGGCCAGCAGGTGATGGTCGGTGGAATGCCTACCACCAATGCGACCCTCGCTCTCATCCTCGCGATAGTATCTATTTTCCTTGGTGGGATATGTTTGGCGATTCCATCCCTCATCATCGCTAATGGTGCCCTTGCCGTCACCAATCAGTACCCCGGTCATCCCGATGCAACCAATGCCAAGGCGGCGCAGGTTATCTCGTGGATAATGATCGGCCTGACAGCATTGATTGTCTTTGCAATAATATTCATGGTCTCAATAGCTGGAGCTACCGCTTGAACCACGTTGGATGACGATGCTGACCGATGAGCAGAAATCGTGGCTGGATGCCGGCATTGCCGAGTTTGATTCCGGCCGGTTCTGGGACGCTCACGAAGAGTGGGAAGACCTGTGGAAATCTCTCAAGGCACAGGATTACGATATTCTCTACGTCAAGGGGATTCAGGGTCTGATTCAATCTGCGGCACTGCTTTTTCAGGTCGAGAAACAGAATCGGCGCGGGGTGGTGAACATGTGGGGTAAACTGACCGATAAGTTGGGATTACCTGGGGATCCCAAGATGGTTGACCTGTGGGGGATAGAAGTTGAGCCTCTACTCATCGCCCTTCAGCCCTTCTACCTCGATGCGGCCTCAGACCAGCCACTGTGGGAGTTGGTCGCCAGCGATGTCAAGATTGCTAATCTCTCATGAATGCGTTATGCATTAACTTTAATGCAAT
>DARQ01000113.1:1004-1429 GCA_002503395.1 Euryarchaeota archaeon UBA60
GCATCGAGACTGACGCTGATGGTCGCACCGCGATTGAAATGGTACTCATCCCAGCCGTCAGGTACCACATAGCCGCGGTGCATATCGCTGGTGAGCACCGTCACCTCATTCGTCCATGCGATGTAGGCTTCGGGATGGGCGCCGCGCTCAGCCCGGTAGAGGTCGCGGGCGACGACCAGATAGTGAGAATCGATTTCATCTTCGGCAATCGCCACCTCACTTGAATCGGCGATGTGTGCAAACCAGGCACCCTGGCCAACGTAGGTCGAGAACAGCAACCCCGAGGAATGTTGCTCGAGGTCTATCTCGCCGCGTTGCAGCCGATACTTCGACGGCGCATACTGGTGGGTATTGGCGACCAACAAATCGTTTAGTGCCGGGTCAGAGACGATTTTGTTTCCGCTGGTTGAAGTGATGGTCGCCTG
>DARQ01000113.1:1685-3347 GCA_002503395.1 Euryarchaeota archaeon UBA60
GCACGGCTGACCTTCTCTCTGGCTTTGACGTCGAGGCGAACCCGTCCGTCAGCGACAAATTCCTCTAGAGTTCCCCGCACCGCCGCCAAACTCTCGTCGTGCACCGGCTCGTGGGTCTTCTTGTAGACCATCAGGACATCACGGGTCATCTTCCTCATCCTCGCGAAGCGGCTTGACCTTATCAGTTAAATCACCCGGGTATTGCGCATATCAACAAGGGAGGCGAGATGCGGCATGAGTGATTCTCAACCACGCCTGCCAAACGGCCAATTCCTGACCGAGCGTTTCCCGGTTCTCACCTATGGCCAGACCCCTACCGTCGATACAGCAGATTGGCAATTCGAGGTCTGGGGTCATGGCATGTCCGACAAGATCACCTGGGATTGGGATGATTTCAATGCCCTTGGAAGCCATGAGACGGTGCGCGACATGCACTGCGTCACCACTTGGTCTCGCTATGATAACAAGTGGCAGGGAGTGCCGATAGAATCTGTCTGGTCAGCCATTGAGGCCAATCTGGAGGATGATCTCAAGCCCGGTGCGGTGATGCTGCACTGCTATGGCGGCTATACTACGAATCTTCTGCTCGATGATTTTCTCAACCCCGACAATCTCTTCGCTAGCCATCACGACGGTCAACCACTCACCATTCCACACGGCGGCCCGATGCGCTTTGTCTGCCATCATCTCTATGCCTGGAAGTCGGCAAAATGGATCAGCGGTATCGAATTGCTCGAACAGGACGACCGAGGATTCTGGGAGCGTCACGGATACCACCTCAGGGGTGACCCTTGGGGTGAGGAAAGGTTCTCCTATCAGGAGTGAACCTCTGCACAGATTCAATAATCTCGACTGGGTGGCGTAATCATGCAAGAGGATAGCGAGACCGGCGAGGAATCGACCGACGAATCAACAACTCCAGACGCGGCAGATTCACTTGCAAGTGAAGAAACCGCTGAATCTCCTTCAAAGGAAGTGACAGTCAGCGATAGCGTAGTTTCGGGTAATGTGCATACCGGAGACGTGCATCACCATTATACTGCGACAGATTCTCAAGAAACCTCCAACACCTCTGCCACATTTGGCCCCCCTACCATATCTTCATCCTCACCCGGAGGAGGTTTCCCCGCCCCGGTGATGGTCGGTGCTGTTGGCACTCAAATGGCACAGCCGCAACCATACGGTCAGGTTTTGATGGTCGGGCCTCCCAGTGGTGCGGCAAAAATCATCGGCATCTTCATCATCATCTGGGGGGCAATCGGCCTGCTCGATGGTTTCAGTTTCTTCACCATGCCGATGACTGCGACATTCATTGGCTTGACGCTATTCTCATTGGGTATCAGTGGCGCATTCATCTACGCTGGAATGAAAGTATATTCATACAAGAAGTGGGGTATCCAACTGACTTGGATATTATTGGTGCTCGGACTTATTGCTTCGATAGCCTCGGTGATGATGTTACCGGATATGTTTGCACAGATGGTCGAAGATGGTGATGTGAGCCAAGAAGAAGTAGATGTTCTGGAATCACAGGGAGGATTGGTCACAGGAATCGGCATCGGCATCTCGGTTTTCTGTGGGGGCATCTGCGCTCTGATGGTCGCAATACCTTTGATGGTCGCCAATAATGGCTTGGATGGCTCATCACTGTTTTCACGCTCA
>DARQ01000113.1:3463-4508 GCA_002503395.1 Euryarchaeota archaeon UBA60
GGGTGAATGGAACATGGGTGAATTAGTGATTGGTCAGGCCGCAACATATGTCGAGGAATTGTGGGTTGAGTCACCCAAGCGCTACTCGATCACCCCGATAACCGAGGATGTCCAAAGAGTCGTCAGCGCCAGCGGTATCGTCGACGGACTGGTATTGGTAAACCCGATGCATATTACCGCCAGCGTCTATGTCAACGATCTGGAATACGGTTTGCACGACGATATCATGGATTGGTTGGAGCGGGTGGTGCCATTCGGGGGCCCCGATGGCAAGGAGGGAAAGGAATACCTCCATCATCGTACCGGGGAGGACAATGGTGATGCCCATCTCAAGCGGCAGTTACTCGGCCAGCAGGTGACGATGCCGGTCAGCAATGGGAGACTGCATCTGGGGAATTGGGAACAGATTCACTATGCCGAATTTGATGGAAAGCGGCGCAAACGCATCCTCGTTAAGGTCGTCGGTGTTCTTCCTCTGCCTGAGTCCGAGACCTCGCTCTCTACGGATGGGGTGGAGTAATGGGCGAAGAAAGCAAAGAAATCATTTTCAGTCAACCCCCGGAATTCTCAGGCATAGCCAAGGCGATGAAAATCGAGCCTGAAGAATGGCAGCGCGGCAAGGTCAGTGTCGCGGTGACGATTAGCGACGAGCATACTAACAAAGGCGGCATCGCCCATGGCGGCCTCTCTTCGATGATGCTAGACATGGCGCTCGGTGGCACTTTGGTCTCGACCCTGACAACTGATCAGTGGTGCGCTACCACCGCATTGAATGTGAATTTCATCGACGCCGCTCAGGTGGGAAATCGTCTGACCGCTACCGGGAGAATCGTGCGCCGAGGTCGCAATGTCGCCCACTTGGCCGGAGAGGTAGTCGACCAAAGCGGTCGTTTAATTTCCACAGCCACAGGAACTTGGGCAATTTGGCAAGCCCGTCCCGACAAGATGCCTGGTCGCGACGCTTAGGCGTCATCGGATAGGTAGTATAGAGTGGATGATTCATCACGATTCAAGCCACTTATCTTGCGGTTTTTTCCCGCAGTCT
>DARQ01000113.1:4592-6574 GCA_002503395.1 Euryarchaeota archaeon UBA60
CCACTTTGTGGCAAATTTCTCATTCTCCCAATCGGCAAGCAGGGTCGGATGAATGTAAGATGAGCGACACACCGTCCGGGTGTTGCCGAGGTCGCCAGCGACCGTATCGATTACCGCCAGCGCGGCCTTCTGGCGCTCTTTTTGGGTTGAAGTGGAGATTTCTCCCTCGGCTGATAATTTTTTCAGTGCGGAATTTTTCTTCAATCCGTCAATCCATTCATCACCATCGCCGTCGATGACTCTGGCAAAACGCGCCGCGGTCTTCCAGGTCGCTGCCCAGGTGCGGAAATTCTTGGCAGTATAGCCATGGCCGCTGGCATCGCGAATGTATTGATTGATGTGCTCGGCCTTCAGGTCTGCATCTCCACCGGAGTCGGAATGGTAGCGAAATAAGTCCTGGTCATCGCTCTTGCCGCCGACCTTTTTCGAGGCCTCAATAAGGTCGACGAGGTCGTCATCCTCGACCAACAGGTCCCAGGTCTTGCCGGACTTTCCGTCGAAAAGGAAATGCGCATCGTGGCGCCCTTCGGCCTTCTCCCCGGTGATTCTCTTGAAATGTCCCTCCTTCAGGGTCGTCAGGCCATAGGACTCGTTTTTCTTGGCATATTCGTCACTCCCCACTCGGATGTGAACGAGGTCCATCAGGCGGACGACGGTGGCACAGACCCTCGCCAATCCCATCTTACTGCGCTTTTTATGGGGTAAGTCCAAATCGGCCTTTACCCGCTTGCGAATTTTCGGAATCTGTCGGGCAAAACCGGCTAGCCCGTCGAATTTCATCACCGATTTTATCGCCGTCCAATCATCGTGGTAGCGATATTGTAATCGACCCTTGGTATCCTTGCCAGTTGCTTGCAAGTGGCCACGAGCATCGGGGGAGAGCCAGACCTCAGCCCACGCCGGAGGTATTACCATCTTGTTGAAACGCTCGATGGTCTTCTTCGCAGTCACCCGTTTTCCGGATTCATCCCAATAATCCCAAGAAAGAACATCATCCTTGCTTTTCTTCTTTGCGGGGGTGCGTGAGAAACCTATGATGGAAGTATCTGAGCGATTGAGTTTTGCACGTAAGAGCGCCTGCTCAGCGTCGGACTTCACGCCCAGACCAGACTTTTCTCACTCTTGTAGTTCACCCCACCGGATTATCTGAGGAAATCTCTGGTGGTGCAGGTTGTTGACTCAGGATGATGATGTCGGAAAGTTCACTATATGGGACATTTTCGCGTATGCATGCAAGCGAATGTAATGGAAATGGATTTGGACCGCGGTGGATTTCACTTCTCCCTCCCCTATACCATCCCAGGTTGGATACTTTGGGGAATCGGATTGGCTCTTGGACTGGCCGGATTGGCCGTCAGTTTACTACTCAGTGCGATGGGATTTCTGCTGATGGCTTTTGCCTCTCCAGGTTCACTTGAAGCCGAACTGAAGAAGATGCGGGTAGGTGCGCAACCGCAAGAAGTCCTCGAAGCAAAAGCCCAAGAAGGTGGCACTGAGGTTACCAGTTGGTGGCTGGGAATGCGCACCATCACCCCGAGCAATGACCCAAATGACTGGATTCTACCGGCGCCGGGGCCTGCTGTGTGGAACAACGCCGCCCCCTATGATGAGGACGAGGGTGGCCAACCAATAGCCGAACATCCGCATAAAGTCGGGACTCCACAGCCTGCGACAATTTCTGGATTCGGACTGTGGGCACTGGTTTCCGGGATTTCTGCCATCGTCGGCATGTACATGCTTTTGGACGCACCTCCCGAACAGGTAGATACTTCCGACCCGGTGATTTTCCTCGCCTTTGGTGCAGTAATAATGCTTATCCTCGGACTGGTGGGATTTTTTAAGAATCGTATGAACAAGCAGATGCTCGATACTCCGACCTCGCTGATTCGCTCGGTCGCGGTCGGATATCCCGAACTTGTCGGTCAGGTCAGGCCAGTGGGCGAAGGTTCGATGTCGGTCGATGTCGGTCATGCCTCTCACCG
>DARQ01000113.1:6729-6924 GCA_002503395.1 Euryarchaeota archaeon UBA60
GGGGGAAATCCCATTCATTCTACACGATGGAACAGGCGGCTTGAAGATTGAAACCACTACTTTCAAGCGCCGCGATTGGGGTCAACAAATCAAGCGTTGGGAGAGCAATCACGACAATAATATCGGACGTGAATTATTCGGCCAGGTCGCCTCACAATTGCTCCACGGCGGGCGCATCAAGAAGCATCGTTGGAC
>DARQ01000113.1:6977-8448 GCA_002503395.1 Euryarchaeota archaeon UBA60
GGGATGGTGCGAAGTAAACAACACCAGCTTCTCAAAGTTGTAGGTGAAGACGCTCCAGGAGTACGTGCTGAAATCCGTCGCGGCACCGAGTTGTCGAATATCGGGCGCATGCGCTCGGGAATCGAGATGGTCGCCATTCCCTTTGTAATAATGCTGGGATTCATCGGATTATTTGCCGTTATCTGAGTCGATGACCTCAAGAACCGTAGCCGGGTCGCACATCCATGACTCTTCCTGAAGTGGTAATTGTCAACGGCGCCCGGACCCCTTTTTGCGAATGGTCGGGCGGCAAGCGCGGTGACGGTGAAGTCGGTGGGCTGCTTAGAAATGTAAGCGCTCTGAAACTCGGTACCGAAGCCATCAAGGGAGCGCTGGAGAATTCCAATACCCCGGCCACCACGGTCGACCACGTGGTGATGGGTTATGCTCTGCAAACCTGTGGCCAAGCTATTTTCGGCGCTCGTCATGCTGGTCTTTCTGCTGGTATTCCCGAAGAGGTGCCGATGCTGACCCTGTCACGAATCTGTGGCAGTGGGATTCAGGCGATAATCTCCGGCGCCCAGATGATACAACTCGGCGAAGCAAATACCGTGGTCGCCGGAGGAATGGAGAACCTCAGCCAGGCCCCCCACATCCTGCGCGACATGCGTGATACCTACCGGCTCGGACGGCCACCAAAGGCCGGGGAAGAACTCACCAAGGATATGGAGGATTATCTTTTCACCAACCTCCTCGATGGCATGTGCGGCTCTTTCATGGCGCAAACCAGTGATGAGTTGTGCCGTCGCAAGGGAATCACCAGGGAGGAGACCGACGCTTTTGCCGCCCTCAGCCATACCCGCACCGCCGCCAGCATCGATAGTGGTAAGTGGGCCAAAGAGATAGTCGCCATTGACAATGGCGAGCGCATGGTCACCCACGAGGATGAAGACCATGTCGTGCGCGGTACCACCCCTGAAACCCTCTCCGAACTGCGCACCGCCTTCGGTGAAGACAGCCTGGTGACCGCTGGAAATGCCTCCGGGGTGGTCGATGGAGCGGCTGTGGTGGTCATCAAATCAAAGTCTCAGGCCGAGGCCGACGGCGATAAGGCACTGGCGCGAATAGTTTCGTGGGGAATTGTAGGGCTTGAGCCGGCGATAATGGCTTACGGGCCTGTACCCAGTAGTCGCTTAGCCCTCGAAAAGGCCGGCCTTGAGGTCGACGACATCGACCGTTGGGAAATCAATGAGGCCTTCGCCGGTCAGGCCGTAGCCTGTATCAAGGACTTGGGATTGGATATAGAGAAAGTCAATGTCAACGGGGGCGCGGTCGGTATCGGTCATCCACTGGCCGCCACAGGTAGTCGCTTGGTACTTACTTTGGCGCACGAACTGCGTCGCAGCAATGGTCGATATGGGGTTGCCACCGCCTGTATCGGCGGAGGACAGGGTATCGCCATCGTCATCGAAACCGAAGACCACAACAAATC
>DARQ01000113.1:8518-11013 GCA_002503395.1 Euryarchaeota archaeon UBA60
GGTGGAGTAATATTACTGATAATGGTGATTTGGTTCTTCTCAACCTATAACCGACTGATTCGGCTCAGAGAGAACGTCAATCAAGCCTGGTCAAATATTGACGTACTGCTGACCCAGAGATACGAGATGTTGCCGAATCTGGTGAAAATCGTCAAGAGTTATGCTACCCATGAAAAAGAATTGTTTGAGAAATTCGCCGCCGCCCGACAGATGGCCGCCGGCGCCCTCCAGCAAGGCGATGTCAAAGGAGTGAGTCAGGCTGAGTCGATGCTGACCGGAGTTATGCCGAAGATATTCGCCCTGTCCGAGTCATACCCGGAATTGAAGGCCAACGAGAATTTCATGAAGTTGCAGGAAGAGACTGTATCTATCGAGAATCAGGTCTCCGACCGCCGTGAATTCTTCAATGCCAGTGCGACCAATTGGAATGCCGCAATCGCCATGATTCCGACCAACATCGTCGCCAGTTTCATGAGCGCGGCCCGCCGTGACCTGTTCGAAGTCGAGAGCGCAGCAATACGATCGGCAGTACAACTCGACCTCTGAGCCTGCACAACCATCCTTCAGGTCAGCCTCTGCCAGCAGCCAATCACAGCCTTTGTTCACACCGCTGCCGGTAATCCTCAGGTCATCAAGGAAGGCAAGGAATGTTGTCAGAGCGAGCCGAGTATCCCGGCGGTTGCCAACCACGCCCCCAGCATCGAGCCGAGATTGGTAAGTGCGGTCACCATCAGCACCCGCCCGGCTCGGTTATGCCAGAAAACCGCCATCTCACCGATTGGAATAAGGCCGAAGAAAACCTTGGTCGGGGTATTGTCATCGACCTTGAAAGCGAGGAAATTCTGCAGGTCTTCGGCGGTTGGTTCGACGATTTTCATCTGCACATAACCAGCGAACCAACCAGCGGCCAAGGTCGGATTCAGCGAGGTAATCGGACTGGCCAGCGCGGCGACAAGAATCGCCAGCGGATGGCCGCCGGCGAGCAGGCAGAACAGCGCCGCAATTCCTGCATTGAGCGCTAACCATAGAGCCGCCACCTCGAGCAGGCCCTCGGTATCTCCCCTCCACAGCAGGTATCCGAGAAGTCCGAGAACGACCACTGGCATACCCCATGAAATCACCTTCCAGACCACCCTCGGTCTAGGTTCAAGCGCCAATTCAGCCAGCACCGTTTCATCGATACGAGACTTGCCAGCAGTGCTATCCTCGCCACCGGCGCCGAGATTCTTCTGTATACCTTGCAGATGACCCGCTCCGACCACCGCGAGAACTCGATTACCTTCTCGCAGAGCGTCGATTTTCCCGGCTAGGAATGTATCCCGCTCATCGACCAGAACCTCTCCCGCACCCGGGGCGATTTCGCGTAATTCATCCATCATCGTCGAAAGCAGGTCTTTATCCTCGAGCATCTGCTTGAGTTCGGGAATATCCTCATCATCCCCTTCGGCCAGCATCCCGGTCAGCATTCTGAACTTCTCGCGGAATTTCATTTTCCGCCAAGCCCGCCGCAAGGTGGTCTGGATATCCCGGTCGACCAGTTCGACTTGGATTCCCCTCTCCTCGGCCATTTTTATCGCCGCCAGCAGTTCGGCTCCGGGTTGTTCACCCTCATCGAGACCCAATTTCCTCTGCTCTGCTGCCAGCATGCTCTGCAAGAGTACCAAAGGTGCCTTGCCTTCCTTGATGACTTTCAGCAGGCCCTCCTTATCGAGACGGCGGTCTTCGGCCAGTGCCTGATAACGACTGTTGCACAGTTCGACCGCAACGATGTCAGGCTGATAGGTGTCGATATGATGGCGCACCGCTTCGACCGAATCGGAGGAGATGTGGGCGGTGCCGATAATCCTCAGGTCATCATCGATATCGAGAGTCGGCGAGGAATGGGTCGGTGATGAGTGGGCCGGGGTGGATGATTCAATCTCATCTGCATTACCTTTGTCGGAATCAGTCATCTGCTCACCTTCGTAATTCTTCCAGAGTTTTCAGCAGGTCGATATGCTCTTCGACGTCGTGAACCCGCAGTATGTCGATTCCCGCATCACTGGCGAATGCCGCTACAGCCAGGGTTCCCGCCAAGCGTTGTGAGGCATGTTCTCGTCCCAAGAGATCTCTGAAAAGTGATTTTCTGCTGGCCCCCAGGACCACCGAGAAGTCATCTTGGCCGCGCAGTGGTGAGGTATTCCGCAGCAGATCGAGATTATGTTGCAATCTCTTACCAAATCCGATTCCCGGGTCGAGGCAGATCAATTCAGGTGGATGGCCGCGCCCGACCAGGAGTTGTGCGCTCGCCAGCAGAGATTCGGAAACTTCTAGCACCACATCTCCGTACTCTGGATATTCCTGCATCTGCCCTGGCTCGCCCTGCATATGCATGATGCAGACTCCGCAGCCACTGTTGAGAACCAACTCGACCATCGCCACATCGCGCAGTCCTGAAACGTCATTGACCAAGTCGGCGCCAGCCTCCAAAGCCGCCTGTGCGACAGTAACATTTC
>DARQ01000113.1:11081-12704 GCA_002503395.1 Euryarchaeota archaeon UBA60
AATCTCCTCTTCCGTGCTTACTTCAGACGCTCCGGGGCGGGTCGATTCGCCGCCTATATCAATCCAATCAGCGCCGCTTGATATAGCCTTAATGCAAAGTTCTATAGCATTATTATCGGTTTCAGCCCGACTGCTGGAATAGAACGAATCAGGAGTGCAGTTGATGACCGCCATTATCCGTGGAAATCCCTTTCTCGACGGTTTCAGCGATGTGGCGATTCTTGCCTTTCGGCTCTCAGCGAAGGGCTGTAAACCGGCCATGTGAGTGCTCTTTCGACGGTATCCTTTATGATATGTGCAACGCGGTTAACTGCGCATGACCGATGAGGCGATGCCCAATCGTGGCGATTCGGATTTATCCATTGGCTCTTATCAGGACTCTCACGAGGCTACTGCAGAAGCTGTTGCCCTACTGCCGCCGGAGAAGGCGCTGGAGATTGCTGAAAGCATCCTTGAGCGCCTGAAACCATCCGACCGGCAGAACATCGGCTCGATGATTCATTCCCGTGGTCAGTTGGCCGGCATCATTCTTGCGGCGCTGGGAATTTTCTGGTGGCTATCGGTACTGAATCTAGGTGCCGACAGCGAATACAATCAATATACCTCGCTGATAAGCGGATTATCTTTCGTCACCGTGTCGTGGTTCTTACCGATTCTGATCTTCTTTGGCTCACTGCTCAATGCCATCGGCCGTCATCGTGGCCAACCGGCGCCGAGCATGTTCGCCGGAATTTTGTTCCTGCTTTGTCTTTTCTTCACCGCCGAACCACTGGTGCGAACCCTCGCCGAAGGCGGCGATGTCACCACTGGTCTGTGGCAGACCATCAGGTTGCTGATATTGGGCAGTGGTGTGTTCTTCGCGGCAAATCTCTTCATCGAAGCATTTCTTCTCGATTGGGTGAAGAAATTGGAGGAAGCCTATTTCGGTATCGAAATCTCACCTCTTCAGGAACAAGAGGTCAAGGTAGAGTCTATTTCCGCGCAAGATGACGCTGAGGATAACCCGTCGCCCTGATATGTGGGACGATTCTCGGCTCGGTTATGACGGGGCCACGTATTGCTGTACTGCGCCTCGGTCACCGCAAGGGAAGAGACCCGCGCATCACCACCCACCTGGCCTTGGTCGCCCGCGCTTTCGGCGCCGATGAATTCTATCTGGCTGGCGATGAGGATGTCGAGATGTTTGCAACCTTGAGTGCGGTGGGGGAGCGCTTCGGCGCGCCTCTGAAAATGGCGTATGTGAAAAGTCCTTTGGCCTTCATCAAGCGCTGGACGCAGCGCGACGCAGGTGATGGCGAGGCTGGCACCGCGGCGCACCTGACCATGTATGGAGAGAGGTTCCGTGAGGCGATTCCGACCCTGCCTAGAAATCGACCTCTGCTGGTGGTGGTCGGGGGGACAAAAGTTCCTGCAGAAGTGTTCGAGTACTGCCAATTCAATATCGCCATAGGTAATCAACCGCATAGTGAGGTTGCCGCACTGGCCTTATTCCTAGATGAATGGGGTGGCAATATCGACATCACTGAGCGTTTCAAAGGCGGGCGCTTGGAAATCGTCCCAAGCAAGGATGGCAAGGTCGTCATCGACCATGATGATGACCTCTAGAGTTTCGTGTCGACAGAG
>DARQ01000113.1:13003-27314 GCA_002503395.1 Euryarchaeota archaeon UBA60
ATGAAGGGAACCTTGGGATTGGTCGACGCGGCTGAAGGGCTGCTCTCTGCCGGTGAACTCGACGAAGGTGCTGGTGGTACAGGAGTGCTACTGCTCGCAGACGGCGGTCGCTACGAAGGCGAATTGTTCGGTGCTGTGGGCATCGCCGCGGGAGAACTGGTTTTCACCACCGGAATGACAGGTTTCCAAGAGAGCCTGTCCGACCCCTCTTTCGCTGGGCAGGTACTCACTTTCACTTACCCCCTGGTCGGCAATTACGGGGTGCAGTTGGGCTGTAGTGAGTCATCGTCCGTATGGCCGAGGGGAGTGGTGGTACGCCACGCCATGGAGGTGCCCGACCACCGTGATTCAGTTGGCAATCTAGATTCTTTCCTCCGCCTTCACAGCGTCCCTGGAATTCAAGCTGTCGACACCAGAGCGATAACCCGTAGGGTGCGTGAATACGGTACCCTGCTGTGTGTTTTCGGTCCGCTTGGCGAAGAGGAAGTAATGCACGCAAAACTGGAGAAAATGCTTCCACCTGACCTCGAGGATTTGGTCGAAGAAGTCAGCATCGACGAGCCGGTCATCCTCAATCAGGGGATGACTGACAGTGATGGGCTGCCATTGCCGCGCCTCGGGGTATTGGATTGTGGAATCAAGTACAACATCCTGCGTCAATTGTGTCGCCGCTTTGAGGTCGTCTGGTCACCACCAGATATCGGCTACGACCGACTGAAAAAGGAATTCGCTATTCACGCTATGTTCTGCTCCAACGGCCCGGGCGACCCAGCCCACCCCGGCAAAGCGACCCAAGCGCGTCAGGCCTTGGCCGCTGCTGTCGCCGATGGGATGCCGACGATGGGGATTTGTCTCGGTCATCAACTGCTTGGACTGGCCAGCGGCCTACGGACCTACAAGATGCGCTATGGCCACCGTGGTGCCAATCAGCCGGTACTGGACCTGGCTACGAATACTGTACTCATCACTTCGCAGAACCACGGTTTTGCGGTCGCTGACCCCGAGCATGGAATGCTCGCACAACATCCGAGTGGCTCATGCAGCGAGGAGCAGGATAACCTCATCGGTGCCGATGTCAAAGTGAGTTTCATCAACTCCAACGACCAGACAGTAGAGGGCTTGGAAGTTGTAGGTAAACCCGCCTTCAGCATTCAATTTCATCCCGAGGCCTGTCCTGGGCCACACGATGCCTCGCCGCTTTTCGACCGTTTTGCACAGATGGTGTCTAAGCATATGAGAGGTGAATCCTGATGCCGCGGCGCACCGATATCCAGCGGGTGATGATACTGGGCTCAGGGCCGATAAAGATCGGTCAGGCGGCAGAATTCGATTTCTCTGGCAGTCAGGCCTGTCGCGCCCTGAGAGAGGATGGTTTCGAGGTGATTCTGGTCAATTCCAATCCGGCGACCATCCAGAACGACCCTGAAATGGCTGACAGGGTCTACATCGAGCCGCTTCTGCCCGATGTCGTCAGAAGGATTCTCGAACTTGAGAAGCCGGACGCCATATTGGCTGGGATGGGCGGCCAGACCGCCCTCAATATCGCCAGTGAACTGGCTCATGATGGCACCTTGGAGCGACTCGGAATCGAGTTGATAGGCTCAGATCTGGAAGCTATAGACAAAGCCGAAGACCGTAACCTGTTCAAGAAGGTATGCGAATCAATCGGTCTTCCGGTACCCCAGGCAATCGCCTGTAACAGCATTGAGGAAGTATTGGCCGCGGCCGATGAACTGGGAAATTGGCCACTCTTGGTCAGGCCTGCCTTCACCTTGGGAGGATTGGGTGGTGGAACGGTTTGGAACACCGGAGAACTGGTCGAGGTCTCAAGTCTGGGCCTGAGAAATTCGCGCATTCACCAGGTTCTCATCGAAGAATCGATTCTCGGCTGGCAGGAGCATGAATACGAGGTCATGCGTGATTCAAACGACAACTGCATCATCGTCTGCACGATGGAGAATATCGACCCGATGGGGGTGCACACCGGAGAGAGCATTGTCGTCGCTCCGCAGCAGAGCCTGTCCGACCGCGACCACCAGCACCTGCGCAATTGTTCGCTGGCGCTTATTCGGGAATTGAATATCAGCGGCGGGTGTAACGTACAGTTCGCAGTCAATCAGTCGACTGGAGAAATCCGCGTCATCGAAGTTAATCCACGGGTCTCCCGCTCATCGGCACTTGCCAGTAAGGCAACCGGATATCCAATCGCCAGAATGGCGGCAAAGATAGCGGTTGGATATACCCTCGATGAATTACCCAATCCGATCACCGGGCATGGGACGACCGCGGCATTCGAGCCGACCTTGGACTATTGCGTGGTGAAAATCCCCCGCTGGCCGTTCGACAAATTCCGTACCGCTGACCGAACTCTGGGTACTTCGATGAAGTCTACCGGTGAAGTGATGGCCATCGGTCGATGCTTCGAAGAGGCCTTTCTCAAGGCCTGGGCTTCGCTCGAGGTCGGCCATCCTCACCCGCGCCCACTGACCCGCGCCGATGAATCCGAGGGCGAGGGGATGTCGCAACGTGCACAAGAACCGCTGGCTGAACGCACCATGGTAGAATGGCTGGAAGTCGCCACCGATCGTCGAATGTCGGCGGTCATCGAGGCATTCCGGCGCGGGTGGTCGGTAGAACGGGTGCATGAGGTCACCAGGATAACGCGTTGGTTCCTGCAGAGATTTGCCAATATCGCCGCCACCGAGACCGAGGTTACCGACTGTGATGCGGCCAGCCCGATGTTACTCGACGAGGATGACCTGTGGCGCTGGAAGGCGTTGGGAATGAGTGATGCCTACATCTGCGATGCCCTTGCTGACTTCCCAGCAACCGGTTTCAACGCATTATCCAGCGAGGCCGGAGAGACTGCGTTGATGCGGCGGCGGCATCTCTTCGGCATTCATCCACGCTACCGCATGGTCGATTCCTGTGCCGCAGAATTTGCCGCCACCACCCCATATTATTACTCGACCTATGAAGGTGGTCAGGAGCGCGGCATCGACTTCATCCCCGAGATGGAGCAGAGAAAAAAGGAGCGGGTCGTGGTGCTTGGGAGCGGCCCTATAAGAATCGGCCAGGGGATAGAATTCGACTATTGCTGTGTGCACGCGGTTATGGCTATTCGAGAATCGGGCCGCGATGCCATCATCATCAACAACAATCCCGAGACCGTCTCCACCGATTTCGATACCAGCGACCGACTCTACTTTGAACCGATAACTCTTGAGTGCGTCACCGAGGTGCTATTGCGCGAACAAGCGCATGGGATTCTCCTGCAGTTCGGCGGTCAGACCGCCATCAATCTCGCCCTGCCACTCGATGAGAGGATTCCAACCTTGGCCGAACTCGGCTTACAGACGCGTATTTACGGTACCTCAGCAGATGCTATCGACGAGGCCAGCGACCGGGCGCGTTTCGGAGCGTTCGCCAGCCGCTCCGGATTGCGAATCCCAAACGGCTCGACCGGAAAAACCCCGGACGACGTGCGCCGAGCCGCAGATGAAATCGGTTTCCCCATACTCATCCGTCCGTCCTATGTCCTCGGCGGTCGAGGCATGGAGATTTTGACCAATGAACAGCAATTGACCGCCTATCTTACTGAGGCATACATCGCTCCAAACAAACCTCTGCTGGTAGACGAGTATCTCGGACATGCCACCGAATTAGATGTCGATGCTGTCTGCGATGGCGAGCAGGTCCTGGTCGGGGCGATAATGGAACATCTTGAGGAAGCCGGAATCCACTCTGGCGATTCGACCTGTTTCATCCCCCCGCAGAATATCAGTGAGGAAATTCTTACTCGGGTGCGTAAGCAGACCGAGACCATCGGATTAGGACTGAATATTATCGGCTGCTTCAACATCCAATTCGCTCTTCAGGGCAAGCGCTTGTACGTTCTTGAAGTAAACCCACGTTCAAGTCGAACGGTGCCGTTCGTCGCCAAGTCATCGGGCGTACCCTTGGCGCGCATCGCAGCCCGTCTGACCCTGGGAGAAAAATTGTGCGACCTCAATATACCTACCCCAAAAAGTGACTTGGTCTGCGTCAAGGCTCCGGTTTTTCCATTCATCAAGTTGCGCGGCCTCGACCCGGCCCCCGGCCCGGAAATGAAATCGACCGGTGAGGTGATGGGTTCCGACGAAACTGCCGAAGTGGCTTACCTGAAGGCGAGGATGGCTACAGAAATCCCGGTCAATACCACTGGGGGGGTCTATCTGACGGTTCGCGATGAGGATAAGGAGGGCTTGATTCCGGTTGCACTACAACTCGGAGAACTCGGATTGAAGATTTATGCAACCCCCGGGACTGCACACACACTGCGAGACGGTGGAGTGGAGTGCGAGATAGCCTACCGCATCGCAGAGGGCAAGTCCCCCGATGCTCTCGGACTGATGCGCCGGGGTGAGATTCAGTTCATCGTCAACGTTCCAACCATTTCCGGTGGGGCGGTGAGGGATGGCAATATGATGCGCCGACTAGCGGTCGAGATGAACATTCCATTCGTGACGACGATGAACGGGGCGCGCATGGAGGTGGCGGCGATTCGTGCCGCTGGACAGGGTCCGACCACTCCCAAGAGACTATTGGTAGACTATTTGGATGGCCGTGGAATATAGCCAACCTACACAGCCCGGTGCCCGAGCCTTGGCGGTATTATCAGCAGCCGTCGTAAGCCTCGATGATATACTGGGTACTGGGTGAAGTCCAGGCCAACTCAGACAACCCGTCTTCCCCCTCTGAGGAGTAGATGAGGACGACATCTTCGACCCTGACATTGCCCTCGCTCGAGCGGGCGAGAATGGTCTTGCGCTTCAGTACCTTGCCGGTGCCGTGCGGGTCGTAAACCGTGTCGAGAGCCTCGGAAAGGAACCACTCCGGCTTATCCCCATCCGCACCCTCAAAGGTTTTCGTCGACTTCTTGCCGCCGCCGAATAGCCCCGGTTTCTTCCCCACCGCTTTACTCTTGGTAGCGCTGCTCGCACGGCCTTTTCTCGCCCCTTCCTTGGCCTTGCTCGTACCGGCAGCACTTCTTCCCTTGGCAGCAGATTTGGCTTCAATACCCAATTCGGCGCGAATCTCTTTTTCGAGTCCGGGGCGAATCTCCTCTTCGATACTCTTACGCAGTTCTTCGACGTCGAGTTTATCGAGTTTCTTTTTGGCTGCACGGTGGTCTTTCTTCAACTGCTTGAGTTTCTTCTCAAGGGTCTCTACTTCGCTGACGAAATGGGCCGCCACCTGGATAATCGAGGCCTCCATCGAGGCTTCGAGTTGAATCGACAGCACCTCATTTGACAGGTCGCGCCATTTTCGCCATTGCATCAGTGTATTGGCATGAATATCGGAACCACATTTCGGGCAGAATGAACGGGTCGGTGGTTTCAGCACCGGAATCGCTCGCATGGCCTCGACGTCGATGTCATCATGCTCACCACTGGCGACGGTGTGAATCTGGGTGCTGGCATCCAGTCCCACCGACATCGCTTCACGATACATTTTCTGTCCGAGATTGAGTTTACCCGAATCGAGTAGTCCCCATGCCGGTGTCGGTCTGGTGACCGCCCGTACCGCATGCTTGGCTGCCTCGGATTCACCGAAGGAATAGAATTCCTCGAAGATATTGCTCTTCTTCGAATCCGATTCTTCTTCAAAGTCTTCCTCACCAACCGCAGCGGCTGCGATTCCCAAGGTGATTGGATTTGCGCCTTCTTCCACCTTAGCGATCATGTCGAATTTCTCGGCCATCGAAAGGTCTTCGCGTTGGCGGATGACCTCCTTCAGTTGGTTCAGGTCATGACCGGTGGAGGTAATGGCTCCCTCTGTGGTGAAATCATGGCCGCAGCCGAGACAAAACTTGGCTGTCGCCTCGACCGAGGATTCACACTTCGGACAAAATACGCCTCCCATCGATTCGCAAGTGAATCAATATGTATTCAAGTCCTACGGTGAAATGAGGTGGAATTACCGCAACAGGGGGGGTTGGGGCAATATCGGAATAACCCTACGCTATTCAGTGACAACCCCACCGAGAAGCGCTACCACCTCAGAGCGCGGTAGTTCGAACAGCAAACTGGCCATCTTCGGACCGTAGTGCTGGTCGAGGAAAATCCAGTACAGAAGTATAAAGGCTTGACGTAGCACGATTTCATATTCTATTGCGAGTTTGCGAATGGCATTGTTGATCGAGTCAGTACTCCATTCGCAGTGCGCTAACTCTGCAGCCAGAGCGGATAGATATTCCCGCGCCTGCGGAGTGACATTTTCTAACGCCGCGGCCGAAGGTTGAGATTGAATTCGCAATCTGAACCCCTCCGGGAAGTGTTCTGAACCAATCCACACTCGTATACAGGACAAGCGCTTTGCCAATGTGGTACTGGGCTGTGGTGTTGCAAGGTGACCCGAGGAATGGAGCGAGCCCCAGATGTCGTCATCGCTTTCTCGAATCTGAGCCAGCATCGCCAGATGACGAAATGACACTGATGTTGCCTCCAACTCGGGCTGTGTGCCGCGCTTCACCTGTGACAGGCGAATCTGTGCCCGGTCGACCTCCCATGCGACCTTCTGCCGGCGTTTGAGGTCGCCAGCCATCACATCACCTTCTTGGGCGACGCGCCCGAGCAGGTGCTCGTACTCGTCGGCCAGTTCTATCAACGCATCACCGGTATCGAAATCGATGTGGCGATTGGTCTTGTTGCGGGCGATGAGATAGCGCAGGATTTCAGGTGGTACCAAGCGTAGGGCTTCAAGCGGCCCGATGGTGATTCCAGAGCTGCTAGACATCGCCCCCATCCCCTTCAATTGAATCCACTCGTAGGTCAACGGCAAAGGAGCTTCGTAGTCTAGCAAGGCCGATAATTCACTCCCGGTATCATAGGAACCACCCGCCGCACCGTGGTCTTTGCCGAATGGTTCGCAGGTAACTCCGAGCCAGGCCCACTTGGCCGGCCAGTCGAGTCGCCATGGTAATTTACCGTGAAAAACCCCGGTTTGACTTAGGTCGCAAGAACCCTCGACGCCCAAGGAATCGCGCCAATGAATCACCGGCCAATCGTGACCGACAACGACTACCCCATCCATGCTTCCATCACTGCCGACCGGATTGAAGGGAAACCAGTCATCTTCGAGTTCACGCCCACTGACCCGCTCGATGATTTCCCGAGCCTGTTCCCTCTTGTCGATGAAAGTGCGTATTGCCGGGTTGAATCTCCCCTCGAGGTAGGACTGGTAATTGTCGACCAGCCTCGGCTCGACGCCGATCAGTTTCAGCGCTTCGACGAAAGGTGAGAGGAAGTGTTCTCCATAATTACCCCCCTCACTCGGTTTGCCAGCCCCGTCTGGGGCTGGAATAGCACCGATGGGATGGCCGATGTAATTCTCAAATTCAGGGGCAAGGAAATCGTAGACCTTGCGCAGTGGGTCGGCGGTATCAATGATGAAAATCATCTCGACCTCCATCCCGGCATCGAGCGCGGCACGGGTCAGCATGTCCCCGGTCAGGATTTCCCGAATATGTCCGATGTGGAAGATACCGCTCGGCGTGATACCGGTCGAGACCACATGGGTGGAGCCGCGCCCGGCCAGCCGGGTTGCAGTGAAATCGGCCCAGTGCAGAATCTCACAACCTAGACCATGACCGCTCGAATTAGCCCGCGCAGTGGCACATCCTCGATTTCATTGAGCGTGGTCTTGTTGAGCAATACTGCAGACAAGACGATATTTGCACCATTCTCTCGCAGGTGCTCGATGCACTGGGTCATGGTCTGGCCGGTCGACAGAACATCATCGACAACCATCACCATCTTGCCGTTGACATTGCCATACTTATTCGACAGTGCACCTTTCTTCTCTTCTTGATTAAGGCTACGATATATAGAAACTTCACAGTTGAGTTGAGCGGCGATTTCCTGGGCGAACAGAATCCCGTTCAGGCTGATGCCTACCACGGTGTCGATATCTTCGCCACATTCCTCCAACGCGACGTCGGCAAAGATGTGCCCGATAGCGGCGATTCTTGTCGGTCGCACGCCGATTGTCCGCCAGCCGATTCGCATATCTGTAGGGCGGTCGGAAGCACCTTCGGTAGAACTCGATAATAACCATGTGACAGTATCTTGGGAGAGCGACATTTCATCGGAAATCTGCACCGTGGACAGTCCAGCCTTTCTCATCCCAGCAACTGTGCTACGTAGTTCGTCAACGCTTAGAGCCATGTTATCGTTGCCTTCGTCGTCTGCTATGCCTATGAAGCCTACGGAAGTGGTGTTGGGAAAAGTCGCTTATGTTGAGGGGCTGTATTTGCGCAGGGGTTATACGAGAGCGGCCGCCGCCAAAACCCGTGACCGACTTCGATTACGAGGCTTTGCTGGACCGTGCACGGGAAAACATCCCCGAGGAGATTAGTAATCGCGTCCGGTGGACTCTGCCGGAGCCCAATATCCTGATTGAAGGCCAGAATACGATTTTCCGCAATTTCGCAGAAGTGGTCTCAAAGATGGATCGCGATGATAATCACGTATTCCAATACATGCAGAATGAACTGGGAACTTCGGGCAATCGAGAAGGCCCACGCGCTCGTTTCAAGGGGCGAATTCCGCCCAAGCGACTGAAGAAGTGCCTGGTGAATTATGTCAACGCATTCATCAAATGCCATCAGTGCGGCGCTCCCGATACCCATTTCCAACGTCAAGACCGTACCACCTTGCTGAAGTGTCAGGCCTGCGGCGCTACGCGGCCCGTCAAACTCTAGGGCCCGAGCCCTCAAGTGGTCTAAAACGAAGGCTATTACGTATTGTTTTTACACTCGGCCTTCGGTGTCCTTCACGTGGGAACCCTATTAATGAAGCAAGTACACGAACGTATATGATAGGACTACCGACCGATGCCCTTCCACTAATAAGAGGTGTGCAACTAGTGATTTCAGGATACAGCGGATATTCAAAGGGAAAGCGCCGTGAAACCGATTTGGCGGTGCGTCAGGAGATAATTCGCGCCATTGGGCGAGTGCATACTCACATGACCAATGTTCACGACCAGTCATACCGCGATGGCAATATCAAAATCACCCGAGCCTGCAAGCAGACGATGGAGGAGGGCGACCAGTTCCGCAACGAGGTTGATAAGGCCGAGACCGGGGGAGACCACCCATTGTTCTCCAAGCAGAAGACTACCTCAAAGAAGGACTTGAAGAAACTCATCAAGCACGACCACGATGTCATTGAGATGATTACCAAAGCCGTCAATATCGCCAATAGTTGTGAGCATGGGCATTCCTCCGATGGTGAGGAAGCCGAGGTCATTCGCTTGGCGCGACAATGCCAACAGATGCTTTCGAGTTGCCGAGGTTTCTTCGGCGCCCGCTCCAGCCTGCTGAAAGGGATGAAGAGGACGTGAGAAGATGGCTCAACACCGCTGGCGAGACAGCCCCGACGTAATCGCAAGATTGATTGACAAAGACAGTGTGAAAACCTGGTCGAGCAAGGATATCGTCATCAAGCCCAATGAGGCCTGTGCCATCATCGTCGATGGTAAGGTCAAGGATATCCTGACCGAGACCGTGATGAAGAATCAGGTCGGTGGCTTCGGCCGCTGGCTAGGGGGGAAAATGGGCTTGGGTGCGACCGATAGCAAACTGCTGTTCGCCATCACCGGGCCGGTCAATCTGAACATGCCGATTCGCGGCCAGTTGGGCAATGGTGAATCTGTGCAGGGGCTGGGAACACTGCGAATCCAGATCCAGCGCGACCACATCCCCAAACTTCTCAACCTGTTCACCAGCGGCCCGCGTGAGATTACCAAGACCTGGTTATCGACCCAACTACAACGCGAATTCGATGAGAAGGTCGTCCGTCCCTTGCTCGCTTCGGTTGCCGATGCGGCAGAATTGCGTCAAATTGCTTTCCAAGAGAGGTTTGAGATGAGTGCTGAGGTCGAGATGCGAAATATCTGCGAGATGTGGGGGCTAACCCTGCTGAAGGCTTTTTGCTCAACCGATCCGACCGACCTTGAGAAGGCCGAGGCACTGAGTGCCAAGATAGCCGCCCAGACCGCTCAGGGTGAGGCTATCACCGATGCGGAAATCTCCGGATTGGAGCGTCATGAATCCGTCATGGTACGTCGAATTGAATCAGAATATGCTCAGGCCAAAGCGCAGGCGCGCGGTCAGATCTCGGTTGAATTGGAATCGGAATTGAAAGGACTGCGTGCCGAGGAAGCGCGCTGGGAAGCCGAGTTGAATGTTGAGCGCCAGCGTATAGAAATGGTTCAGTCCGAGCGTCAACACAAGTCCGATGTGTCTCAATCTGATCGCGAACAAAAATCCGAGATTGCAAAAGAACTGTTCGGAGTGGTACAGGCGAGGAAAATGGAGCGCATGTCGCAGCAATCCGAATCGGTGCTTGAGCGGCAGAAGCATACCGATGATATCCAGACCGAGATGATGCGGATGGCGGCAGAGAACGGCGCCTTGACCCCAGAGGTCATGCAGTCATTCCTCGAGAATCAGTCGAAGCAGAAGCAGGCCGATGCGACCATGGCTGATGCAACCGCTACTGCTGGCAGCCAAAATGTTGGAAGCTCCGCCTCTCCACCACCCGCGACCACAAAGACATGTGAATGCGGCCAGGTCGTCGCCGATGGCTGGCTAGCCTGCCCATCTTGCGGTGCCACCCTGTAGTCAGAGGTCGGTTCCGTCAGTCTCAGTTGAACTTGAATCTCTCATCATTACGCTGTCGTGAAGTACGGTATCGCCGATACGATCGATATTGAGGACTACCTTATCGTCGTCATCCTCCAGATGTTCTTGTCGAATTCTTCCGGCCTCTCCGAACAACCCAGCTTGTTGGTAAGCCTCGGCAGCCCCTTCCCAATCGCGTGCGGTCTCAAGATTACGTGCTGTGAGTAACCAATCTTCTTGGGTCTTAGTCGGCGACGAGGAAGCAGGAGTAGGCATAATCTGTGCCGGTGATTGCACATTCACAACCGGCGCCTGGGTTTGAACAATTATAGGAACCTGCTGTACTTGAGGCTGGACATAGATAACTTTCCTGAGTGAGAGTTTGCGCGCTTTGTGCCCGCTTTCGGCGATTATTCCAAACACGATGACAATACAACATGAGGAGAATACTACAGAAGCACCATCACCACCTCCGGCCATCGATAAGAACCCTATTATCCCTAATATGACCCCTATCCATCCAATCGTCATTCGCGTTGACCCTTTCGCCATTTGCTCACCTCTGTGACGTAAGAGTGCTCTACGGATGTTATACTTATCAGCATCGAGGATAATAAGAACATCATTCCCAGCATCAGTGGGCAACGTGGTAATGTTGAATACGCCACCACATCAGCCGTCATTCATGGATGGAGTTGGCGAGGTTGTACTGTCGCAACTCAGCGCCCTGCGCAATGCAAGTGGTGCGGCTGAAACCGTTGGGCTTTCGAACTCGGTGATCGCCGATTTCGCCGCCCGCGACCCGACCTTGGTTGGTGCTATAGAAGAGGCTACAGCTTATCAAAAAGAGATTGTAGATGAATTCGGTCATGAGGTTTTAATGCAGGATGAGGCCACTTTGGTAAAATCTCTGCAAGCTGACCTGATCAACTTCTATGCGCCGGAGACCGTCAATCCCTACGTTGCGATTGCCGGGCGAGGCCCGTGGATCATCACCTCGCACGGCGCGGTTCTTCACGACAACGGTGGTTACGGCATGCTCGCCGCTGGTCATGGCCCGGAGACGGTGATTTCGGCGATGTCGAAGAATTGGGTGATGGCCAATGTGATGACCGCATCGTTCAGTCAACTGCGGCTCACTCAGCGCCTCAAGAAAGAGTTGGGACATTCGCGCGGGGACTGCCAATTTGAGAAATTCATTTTCATGAATTCCGGTTCCGAAGCGGTGACTGTAGGCCTGCGAATATCGGATGTGAACTCGAAGAAAATGACTGAACCCGGCGGCCGCCACGAAGGAAAACCGGTCAAATTACTGGCTTTGGAAAAGGCCTTCCACGGTCGAACCGATCGGCCGGCGCAGATTTCCCATTCCTGCCTCAAGAGTTACCAAGATAATCTCAAGACCTTCAACGAGCGCGATAATCTCCTCTTGGTCGCGGCAGATGATGTCGAGGGATTGCAGACTGTTTTTGCTCGCGCTGATGCCGAGGGTTTTTTCATCGAACTGATGGCCATAGAGCCGGTTCAGGGTGAGGGTAATCCCGGGAAGTGCGTTGAACGTGAGTTCTATGATGAGGCTCGGCGTCTGACCAAGGAGCACGGTAGCATGCTTCTGGTAGATTCCATTCAGGCCGGCCTGCGAGGACAAGGATGCCTTTCGATAATCGATTACCAAGGGTTTCAGGATGCTGAGGCACCGGACATGGAGACTTGGTCGAAAGCCCTCAATGCCGGGCAATATCCGATTTCAGTCCTGGGCCTCACCCCCCGTGCCGCTGAACTCTACGCAGTCGGAATCTATGGCAATACCATGACCACCAACCCTCGGGCGCTGGAGACTGCGATTGCTGTTCTCGATCGCATCACCCCACAGATTCGCCAGAACATTCGCGATAAGGGGTTTGAATTCGTCGACAAACTCAAGGCCTTGTCCGATGAACTTCCCGGCACTATCACCAAGGTCCAGGGCACCGGATTATTGATCTCGGCTGAATTCGACCCTGAGCGCTTCATAGTGGTTGGTTATGACAAACTCGAGGTGTGGTGTCGACGCCATGGCCTGGGGGTTATTCACGGCGGCGAGAATGCTCTGCGCTATACCCCTCACTTTGAGATTACCAGCGAGGAGATTGACTTGATAGTCGATATCACCCGTCAGGCGATTCTAGCATTTTCCTAAGTTCCGTTCAGCGAGGTGAGAAGTCGAGCAGGACTTTGCCGCGGTTCTTTCGGTCGTGGATATATTTTTGCGCCTGTGCGACCTCTTCGTACCGAAACACCTTGTCGACAATCGGCGAAATCTTACCAGCCCTCAACAATTCTGATAACTCGACCAAGTGCGAGCGCATCACATCTTCATCCTTCCAGGTTCCCATGTGCACGCCGAAGACCGACTTGTTTGAATTCATCATCCGCAGCGGGTCGAATTTAGGCATTCCGCGCAACATCTTGAGGGCCGCCATCAGCGAGCGTTTCTCTCCGGTAACCGCCGAGGAGGCACCGAAACAATACACCCTGCCGCCCGAGCGTAAGGCTTTGTAAGAGCGCATCAGGTGTTTTCCACCGACCGGGTCTAGGGCGTGATGGACACCTTTGCCATCGGTCAATTGTTTGCAGATGGCGACGAAATCCTCAGTATTCTTGTCGACGAATCTCATCCCTAGAGATTCGACGAATTTACGCTTACTCGCTGAGGCGGTGCCGATAATGATTCCCGCCCCCAATGCCTTGGCCAATTGAGCGACTGCGGTTCCCACCCCACCACCGGCATGGTGAATCAATACCGTATCTCCGGATTGGAAATTCCCCAGGTACGATAGCATGTGGTAAGCGGTTGCATAGGTCACAGGCATTGCCGCAGCGGCATCGAATGAGATATCTTCGGGGATCGGTATTATCCGTGACTCATCGACAACCACCTGCTCTGAATAACCACCGAATCCGGTCATGGCGATGACCCGGTCACCCACCTTCTTGTCGCCGACCCCGGCACCGACCTGGATGATTACCCCCGAGACCTCATATCCGGGGGTGAAGGGGAAATCCGGCGCCGCCCCATACAGGCCCTGGCGCATCATCAGGTCGGCGAAATTAATGCCAGCCCGGTGAACCTCGACCACCACTTCTCCGGCTTTGGCGGTAAGTGGTTGCTCATCGACCAGAGAGATGACTGAAAGGTCGCCCTTCCTGGTATAGACGACCCGTTTCATGCAATTACTTCCAATTTTCCTGATTTGTGCGGTACGCGATTCATTTCAGATCCATCAGCAGTTCCTCGACCACCTGGCCGTTGGCAAGATGTGATGAGACGACCTTCAATGCATCTTCCTCACCGCTGAGTGAGTACCAAATACCCTCGGGATAGATGACGCAGGAAATTCCATTTTCACAGTAGTCCAGACACCCAGACTTCTGCACCCTCACATCGGCAAGGCCCAGAGCCCTGGCGGCGTTCTTCATACTGCGCAATATCTCAAGGCTATTCTTCTCCCGGCAACAGCCGCGTTGACTACCCGGTGGCCGCTCATTTCCGCAGACGAAAACATGGCGAGAATAACCGGGCTCGCTCGTCTCCTTTGAATCGGTGGCCATAATTTCACCTCAGAGTTGGTCCAATTTGGCCGCTAGAACAAAATCACTCTC
>DARQ01000113.1:27419-29734 GCA_002503395.1 Euryarchaeota archaeon UBA60
GCATTGACGAAATCCAAGGCGCTCTGGAAATCTGGAAATTGCCAAACTCGCTCGAGGTGATGCGATTCCACCGCCGCCCAATCATCATTCAATTGCGAAATCAAGGGCTTGATATGCTCTGCACTAAGAGGTGGAACACCACCCTCACAAGGGATACATCGGCGCTCGTGCAGTGCCATTTTCTCAGCCCCACAGGTGGCCGTCGTCACGACCGGTGTCCTTCTCTACCTTCTCGTGTAGTTCGCTACGGCGTTTATGGTCTTCACGCTCGAATTCGAGCAATTCGATATCGTCGATATATGCCGGGCGGAGGTGAGCAATGAGGCGAATCTCGACGATTGCATCGCTGTGGATATATCTGAAGACGCCGCTATCGTCAAAGATTTCCAAGGTTCCCTTGCCGCGCGATACCAAGCGGCCGCGTACGCTGTTTTCAGCACCATCGGCCAGTGAGCGTGAATCAATGATTAACTCGACCAGATCATCACGGCGCAGACCAGTGCGACGTTCCAGCAGGTCGCCAGCGTGCACCGGTTTGATGCAATCGAGTTCGGGACAACCAACTTCCTCCCACATCGGAATGGCCCATTCGGGTAAATCTCCGCTCTCGCCCATGGCCCTCGCAGTCGTTCGTCCCTCAAAAGCCCCGCGACCGGTTTTTTTGCATTTCGACCACGCCAATTGAAGAAGGATGGGCTCCCGCCGACAATTATCGGCAGGGCGACTTTCCCTCACTTACCCCAAGCAACCTGAATCCGGCCCCGACAATCCGTAAGACAGAAACTGAACCACTCCCCCCTTGGCCTGAATAAGGAGATGACCGCATGAAGATTGTATGGAAATCGATTCCGACGGTCCTGTTTCATGATGAACTTCTCGACAAGGCCTACAGCCGGGCCACCAAGGCCGCCGACCGGGTCGATGATTCGCATCGCGTATTCCGGGTTCGCAAACAGATGAACCGGATGTTGCAGACCGCCAGCGATGTCATCGCTGAAACTCTACTTGAGTGGGTCACTGATTGGCCGAGCCTCGATAAACTGCCGGTTTTCGATGAAGCTATGGTCGAGGCCGCGGTCGGCTGTGATGACTTCCGTCATCATCTCTCGATGTTGCAATGGGGCGCTAAACAGGTACGCAACATCGCCGGTCAGAATCAGAAGAAGATCACCCGCACCGCAAATGTCGAATTCATGCACGAATCTCGGCGTGAGGCCTATGGGCGAATATCCAGTATCGTCCGTCAGGTCGGCCCCAGCCTTGAGTGGCTGAATCAGGCCCGAGAGACTTTGCGCAAACTCCCCTCAATAGACCCCTTGGAACCTTGTATCGTGGTTGCTGGAGCACCCAATGTCGGTAAGTCGGCACTCATTAACTCCCTCTCCTCGGGAAAGCCGGAAGTCGCCTCATACCCCTTCACCACGAAGCAATTGCACGTCGGTCATTTTGAATTGCGTCGCCTCAAGTACCAACTCGTCGACACCCCGGGTCTGCTCGACCGCCCGATGCAGGAGCGCAATCTCATCGAGATGCAGGCCATCGCCGCGTTGCGTCATATCGGCTCGGTGGTGATTTTCCTGTACGAACCCTCGCAGGAGGGCGGAATCTCGGATGAGGAGCAACTCCACCTTTTGGAAGAGGTGCGTGAATTGATGCCAGAACGAGATTTTGTCGTCATCCGCTCAAAGGGAGATAAGGCAGCCCAGCGCGACGAGCGGTGGGATGAAATCGCCACCGCCGAAGCCGCCTGGGTCAAGGATGGCCGACCGATTGATGCTGAAATCAACTTGTTGACCGATTCTGAAACCGACTACATCACCGCTTCGGCGACCGAGAACGTCGGTCTGGAAGCTCTCCGCCTGCACATCGCCAAACTTGCCAATGCCCAAAGGCAGGATCGCCCGATGGAACTACCTGAAGGCTGGCATCGGCGCTAATCACCATTAGACAGAAGGCGCAGGATGTAATGCATCATCGACTGCGGTGATGCATCTGCAGTAAAGCAATAGAGCCTATTTCTTACCGAGGTGTGTATGATGAAGAAAAATCCCGCCGCGTCACCCAATTGTTGCGCGGTGCTGTTGTGTGGTGGTGAGGGTAGCCGTTTGGCGAGCCAGGGCATCGATACCCACAAACCGCTGATGCCGATTCATGACAAACCCTCACTTTTACATGTCGTCGACCAGATGAAAAGTCTTGAAATCGAATTCAATTCTATCATCGTTGTCGTGCCAGAGTCCAGGCTTGTCGAATATCAACAGGCTTTGCACAGTCATGATTGCCTGATTGTCGCCCAACCGAAGGCCCTTGGCACT
>DARQ01000079.1:0-3519 GCA_002503395.1 Euryarchaeota archaeon UBA60
GGGTATCAGCAATAATATTCATCGATTGAGGAATAACAACCGGAAAAGAGCGAAGGCCGAAAGTCGTAGCAATACGTAGTGGCCTTCGGCAGTGGGCTTCGCTTCAAATCGCAGTGGGGGCAACATGCCCATCCTCTTTGTCATCGGGTTTCCTGACCCTTGTCCAAACCCCTGACATCAGTTCATCGTGGTGGTCAATGCAATAGTGGAAACGACGGTAGGCCTCACGGAAGGAGTAGGCTTTCTTCCCGGTGGCGACCAGATAACCCTCTGGGGACAGGCGGGAGGTGACTTCCCCGGAGTTTTCACAACCGGTGTAATCGCATTTCGTTTTCCCGCCCATGACTCATGCTCTCCTCGGTTACTATTGAAACTTAGTTTACATTTTCACTTCTGCCCGGGAAAAGTCACTCAATTAATCACTTTCCTCATCCTTCTCGGACTTCTTCGGCTCGATTATCACCAACGGGACATTAGCCTCGATTGACTGGCCCTCCTCACAGTGGATTTCGACCACGATTCCGGCAATCGGCGCGGTGATCTCGTTCTGCATCTTCATCGCCTCGAGAATCAGGACTACCTGCCCCTCACTGACCGGGTCTCCTAGTGCAACCTCAAGGGTGACGATTTTTCCGGGAATGTTGGCGGAAATCTTTCCTGACTTCTTCTTCTTACCCCCGCGGGCGGCTCGCTTCGGCGCCGCTTGCGGTGCTTCGGGAACCTCGATTTTGAATTCTCGCCCTTCGACGGTGGCGGTGAAGGTATTGCCCTCTTGCTCGATATCGACCTCAAATTCGGTACCGTCGACGATGACCTTGCGTTTCTCACCCATCCTTTCACCTCCACGCGCTGCGACCTTGACGCTCAGCTAGGACACTTTGCATGCCACTGGCAATACGGCGATGGTCGAGCGCCCAAGCCGCCCCGCTTTGGCGGCCGGCTTGACTCGGGTCGGCGCCTCCGGCTTGAAGTAGGCTGAGAACTGCTGCTATGGCCGCCATACGGCGGATTTCATCGCCGACCTGCATCTGTGAAGAGACCAGCAGGTCTATGCCGCTGCCGGTGAATTGCCCACTGCCGGACTTCTTGTCGCTAACCTCGTCACCGGTCGCGTCAAACTTCTTGCCGCGCAGACGGGCCGGAAGTTTGGGGCGGAATCGTGACATTTGCCTCACCAGTTCATAATGGGATGTTGCCATGCTTACGTGTTGGTCGTGACTCCTCCTTGTCCAACAGCATGCCGAGTGCCTTGGCAAGGCGCGCCCGGGTCTCTCTGGGAGGGATTACATCGTCGAGATAACCCAATGCCGCGGCCTTGTAGGGATTTGCGAAGGTTTCGTTGAAATCCTCAATCAGTCGCTCACGCTCCTGTTCGGTGTTGCGCGCTGATTGTATGCGGCGACGGTGAATGATCTCGACCGCTCCGGCGGCGCCCATAACCGCCAACTCTGCGGTCGGCCAGGCGATGTTGTAATCGCCGCGAATATGCTTTGAGCCCATCACATCGTAGGCGCCGCCGTAGGCCTTGCGTAGGATGACCGTCAACTTCGGCACCGTCGCCTCGGCGTAGGCATAGAGAAGTTTGGCACCGTGGCGAATGATACCGCCGTGTTCCTGCTCGGTGCCGGGCAGGAAACCGGGTACGTCCTCAAAGGTCAATACCGGGATATTGAAGGAATCGCAGAAGCGAACGAAGCGTGCACCCTTGTCGCAGGCATCGATATCGAGGCATCCGGCCAGATGGTTCGGTTGGTTGGCGATGATGCCGACGGTATTTCCGGCGAGATGGCCGAAACCGACCACCAGATTCTGCGCGTAGTGCTCCTGCACTTCGAGAAAACCACCATCGTCGAGAACTTCAAGGATGACCTCCTTCACATCGTACGGCTTATTCGACTCATTGGGGATGATATCATCGAGTTTTTCACACGACCGCTCTGGGCTGTCGGAACTACTCTCTTTGGGCGGGCGTTCCAAATAGTTCAGGGGAAATAATCGGTGCAATTTACGCGCCAGTAGAAGTGCATCCTCATCGCTATCAGCAGTAAAGTGAGATACTCCTGACTTGCTTCCGTGCGTCATTGCTCCACCCAATTCCTCGAAGGAGACATCCTCATTGGTGACGGTCTTGATGACCTCGGGGCCGGTGATGAACATGTGGGCGGTGGAATCGACCATTATGATGAAGTCGGTGATTGCCGGAGAATATACTGCACCCCCGGCACAGGGTCCCATGATGACGCTGATCTGTGGAATCACTCCGCTGGCCCTGGTGTTGCGGAAGAAAATCTCAGCATAGGAGCCTAGACTTGCCACTCCTTCTTGGATACGCGCCCCACCGCTGTCGTTGAGGCCGATGACCGGACACCCGGTCTTCATCGCCATATCAAGAACCTTGCAGATCTTCAGGCCATGCATCTCCCCCAGACTACCGCCATAGACGGTGAAATCCTGAGCGTAGCAGTAGACCGGTCTCCCCTCTATTGTACCATGCCCGGTGACTACCCCATCTCCGGGGATGATATTGCCATCCATGCCGAAATCGGTACAGCGATGCTCGACCAGTGAATCTATTTCCTGAAATGAGCCTTCGTCGAGAAGAACGTCGAGCCGCTCGCGGGCGGTCATTTTGCCGCGGGTGTGCTGAGCATCGACCCGTGCTTGACCGCCGCCGGCCTTGGTTTCCAACTTGCGGCGGCGCAAGTCGTCAAGGCGCTCCTCGGTTGAACTCATAAGACTCAGTTCGGGGTGTGGCACCTCGCCCTTATGGGTTGTGTTTGCATGGTGTGGCGGCAATTCGCAGGAATTGACTTGCCCTCTCGACAAATGACTCGCCCCTGTGGGGCGGCAACGGCTTGAAATGCAGGTTCACGCTCGGCTGGGATATGAGCACGCCACTGCGCATCGTCATCGCCAAGCCGGGCTTGGACGGCCACGACCGTGGCGCCAAGGTCGTCGCCCGGGCACTGCGCGACGCTGGCCATGAGGTGATTTACACTGGCCTGCGCCGTACACCTGAGCAAATCGTGCGCATCGTATTGGATGAAGATGCGGGATTTCTCGGGCTCTCATCACTATCTGGAGCACATGCTCACCTCTTCCCTCGTACATGTGAGTTGTTGGTCGAGGCCGGACTTGGAGATGTTGTCGTCTTCGGGGGGGGAATCATTCCTGAGCCAGACCACGCTGAATTGTATTCTGCTGGAGTACGGGCAATCTTTGGGCCCGGCACGACATCATCTGAAATCAGTGGATTCCTCGAGCAGGTCATCCGTCGTCAAGGTGGGGACGAGATGGTCGGTTGCGGCGGTGATAGCGACTGGCATTGGATGGGGGAATGAACATCTCTCCGGCTGATACCTTGGTCGCTGCTGTGGCCGGTGACCGACTGGCATTAGCTCGCAGTCTAACACTCTATGAGTCGGGGGAACTTGACGATGATGACCTTGGCGCAGTCTCTGAGGTGGCTCAAATCCCATCAACTCATGACTTTCCGGTGCTGGGAATCACCGGCGCCCC
>DARQ01000079.1:3607-8666 GCA_002503395.1 Euryarchaeota archaeon UBA60
GCTGGACATCGAGTTGCGGTTATTGCCGTCGACCCGACCTCGCCGATAACCGGCGGCGCCCTGCTAGGTGACCGCTTACGAATGTCGACCGCCGATAGTGCCGACAATATTTACTTCCGTTCGATTGCAACCCGTCGGCACAGCGGTAGCGTACCCAGTGTTGTCAAAGGGATGCTGATAATTCTACGAGCCGCAGGCTGGAATCGATGTATCGTCGAGACCGTAGGCGCCGGACAGGGTGAAATTCGCGTCGCCGCGGTCGCTGATCGCATCGTCCTGCTCGAAGCACCGGGACGTGGTGACGGAGTACAGGCCGAGAAAGCAGGCTTGGTCGAGTTGGCCGACCTGATTGTCGTCAACAAGGCCGATATGGCTGGAGCTGAGAAAACCGCAGACGAGATTAGACAGGCCTTGGAAGTGGCGACCATCCCCACTCCCACGATTATCCTGGCCAGTGCGACAACAGGAGATGGCATAGATGAAATGCTCTTATCTATAGAATCCCTTGAATTCAATCCCCACACCGCAAGAGCCCGCGCCCGAGAGGGTTTGCGAGCTTTGTGGGAGCAGGAATTACTCGACCACGAAGAATTTGATGATTTGCTCGATGAAGTGGTGGCAGGAAACCTCAGTGTCGAGGCGGCGCTCGGAAAAATAAGGTGAAAATATTGAGTGAGAATGCGATGATTGACCCTCGGGCAGGTCGGCCTGATATTGATGGAGGTGAGCCTGAGGTGTCTTTGGCGTCACTGGAAGAGTCTGGACAGATCGAGATGACCGACCCGGTCGAATTGAGCGTCGGCGGACTGAAAGGGCATCTATTCCGTCGTTTCATCCATCTCGCGATGGTGGTTCTGCCGTTTGGATACTACATCTATGGCGAAGACATCACCCACTTCATCAGTGAACTCCTGGCACGAGAAATATCGCGTGAACAGTTGGTGTCTGTAATGATTCTCATCGTCATCATCGGTGAATCGATACGGTTGAAACTCGGCGTCGCAATATTCGGTCAGCGGGAATATGAGGCTCGCCAAGTCAGTGCTTTGGCCTGGGGAGCAATCGCCATAGCGATATGTGTCCTTGTCGCTCCTGAAGCAGGGAAATTCGGTGCTGCATATGGGATGCCACTGATTCTCTGTCTAGTCCTGGGTGACCCGGCAATCGGTGAATCGAGAAGGATGGGAGCAAATCCAAAAACCGCCTTCATGGTCGGCACAGGGGTCTGTTTGGCGATATGGCTGGGGAGTTGGTATTTCCTGGCGACACCGCTGTGGTTGGCACCGCTGATGGCTCCTCTGTGCACCGCCTCAGAGTGGCCGCGGCTCAAATACATCGATGATAATGCGACCATGTTATTGATTCCACTAGCGGCTATTGTCCTCTTGCATCCCTTCACCGGACTGTGAACTAATCGCCCCATATTCCCGGGATTGTGAAATATTGCCGAGTTTGCTCATTTATACACCATTATGTTGAAGTGATGCATTCACCCGCATAGGGATTGAGAGTATGTCAGAAAGTGAGTCTAGCAACGACCCGAGCCAAGCTTTCTACCTCGCATCGTTCCTTTTCGCGTTTGGTGCACTAATGGTCACTATGTTCGTATACCCAGTTTGGTAGGAAGCACAGAGTGTTGCAACATTACGTAGTGGCCTTCGGTGGCCTTCGTTTTAATGGTGGATATGCTCGGTGGGGTTGATGTGCGGCATCGGCGGTATGCTCGGCAATCCCGATTCCGCAGTGCTGGCGCGGATGAATCGCCTGCAATCGCACCGTGGACCTGATGGCAATGCCATCTGGTCTGATGATTCGTGTGGGTTGGCGCACGCTCGTCTTTCAATTGTTGATTTAGTAGGCTCCCACCAACCGATGCTGTCGGATTCATCGTCAGTATTGGTGGCGAATGGTGAGATCTACAATTTCCGCGCCCTGCGAGATGGCATGCTTGCCTATCCATGGCGCACCGCTGGGGATAGTGAGGTAATTCTGGCATTACATGCGAATTCAGTTTCATCCCATGGAGGGGCTGGCACGGCTCTTCCGGACAATCCTGCAGAGCAGCACCGGGATTGGGTCGCCTGCTTGGATGGCATGTTCGCCTTTGCCCTATGGGATGAGCAGGCCGGTGAACTTATTCTGGCGCGTGACGTGATGGGCATCAAGCCCCTACTGCGCACGATGGTCGAAGGAACCCTACTGTTTGCCTCTGAGGCCAAGGCCCTGCGCGCCCACGAAGGCCACGTGCCGCGACTCGATGAATTGGCATTGGCGGCTCGATTGGCGTGGGAATATCCGCTCGATGGAACCACTCTGTTTGCCGATGTCTTTCAGGTCAGGCCGGGAACGATTGAGATTTGGGCGCTCGATGAGAATGGCAATGCCACCCGTACCGGTTTGTGCCATTTTGACCGACCAATGGCAGGGGGTTCGTGGTCAGGGACTGCTGTGGTTGGGGCTGCAGGGGCTATGGTTGGTGGTGAGCCAGCGAAATCGTGGAATCCTCAAGGTGGCGCCGAGAAACTGTTAGAGTCATTCGTCGCCAGCGTCAGCGACCGCTTGATGGCCGATGTTCCGGTTGGAATCGTACTCTCGGGCGGCCTCGACAGTAGTCTTGTCGCGGCGGTCGCCAATCGGGCGGCCGAGCGTGCAGGACAGTCGGTACCAGATTGTTGGACGGTGGCCGAATCCGAGGATAATCCCGATTGGCTCGCCGCCGAAGCGGTGGCTTCGAGCATGGATTTGCAGCACCACCAACATATCTTGGATGAGAGTTCATTTCACGGTCGCCTACCAGATCTGGCGTGGCACGGTGAAGACCTCGATGTGACGGTGCTGTTCTTCCAGCCGTTATTTGAGAAGATGGCGCAATCTGTAAAGGTGGGGCTATGCGGCCAAGGGGCTGATGAATTACATGCTGGCTACCCGCGTTATCGCAACCTCGTCGAGCACAGTGAATTGGTCGATTATCGACTGGCACAGATCGAGCACCCCGGTGCTAGCGCATTATTGTCTGGAGAATTACCGATTGGCGATGCATGGTGGTCGAGTGACCATCGACCCCAAGTGCATACCCAGAGTCTCGGAAAATTTCTGCAGTTCGAGGTTGAGCATGGCCAGTTGGCGAATTTCCAATTACGCTTGGTCGACCGCCACAGTATGGCGCATGGCCTTGAGGTCAGGGTTCCCTTCCTCGGTCGGGCACACCGGCGCGAGGCCAATTCCCTGCCGATGGCTTGGCGCTTACCTCCGGATTCAGTGCTCGGTCAGGAAAAGGCGGCACTACGAGCGGCGGCTGACCTGACCGGTTTACCAAAGGAGATTGTCAGACGGCCGAAATTACCGGCTGGTACCGCCACCACCCCGACGCTGATTGGCGAATTACTCGATGAACTGATGCCCAGGGCCGCAGAGATTGCCAAGCGCTTCAGCGGGTTTGAGCGGGTCCTGGCAGGGCAGCCCGATATCACCATCGGTTTGGGATTATTCTATGCCACACATATCTTGGACGGCGGGCGAAGAGTTCAAAGCAAGGGCTTGGTCGATTTACTGGATGAGGTGTTGTGATGTCCTCCGGTAATCTGCTCGAAGAACTAGGTGGTATTCTCGAGGAAAAGCGTGGGGAATTGCGCAAATGGTTCACCAAAAAACGTGGTGAAGTGGCGATTCCGATCTACGGCTCGGTCGATATCCGCGATTCTGGTTTCAAGGTTGCAGTGGTCGATGCCAATCACTTTCCGGCCGGTTTCAACAATGTTGCTGAGGAGGATATCCCCCGTCTCAGCCAATTGATGCAAGAACATATCGAGCGCTCTCACCCTGGCACCAAACACATTCACCTATACCCAGAATCACATACCCGAAATCCCGGCTATGTCGAGAATCTCATCGCCTTGAAGTTGATTTTGTCACAAGGTGGCTATGTGGTTACGGTCGGCTCACCGAGCCTGGCGGAATACGGAAGTCTCGATGGTTTGACCAAACCGCTCTCCTTGCAGCGCTGTGCGGTAGATGTAGATGATAACCTCGTGGTCGAAATTCACGGAATACCCGACCTAGTGATTCTCAATAATGATTTGACTGACGGGATTCTTCCCGGCCTGCTCAGCGATTCGGTCTCACCGCCGGCGCAGATGGGTTGGCACAGGAGGCGTAAATCCGAGCACTTCGTAGCTTTGGAAGGTTATTGCCAAGAGGTTTCAGCGATTCTCGACATCGATGACTGGCATCTCCAACCAATGTGGTTTGTCAGCGAGGACAAGTGCTTGGAACGGGACACTTGTCTAACCGAGTTGGCTGCGGAGATCAATGATTTCATCGGTAAAATCCAGAGTAAATACGATGCTTTGGGAATAGACGAGGTGCCGCATGTATTCGTAAAGAATGACCGTGGCACCTATGGCTTGGGAATGCTGACTATCACCGAGGGAGAACAACTGCTGAATCTCTCAAAGCGCAAATTGCACAAGTTGACCTATGGCAAAGGTGGCGCACTGGCCGAGAATTTCCTCATCCAAGAGGGGATACCGACCACCCTGGAATGGCTAGGGGCACCAATCGAGCCGGTGGTATATCTGGTCGATGGCGAAGCCGCATCGTGGTTTTATCGCACCAATAGCAAACGCGACCGCATCAGCAATCTCAACTCACCCTCAGCGCAATTCATCACCAAAGAGGAATTGTTGGCCGGGGGAGATGATAGCATCACCCGCAATGCAGAGGGTTGGCACGCCTTGGTGGCCGAATTATCAATGCTGGCGATGGGCGCTGAATTAGCCAATTATCAGCACGATGCTTCGTGAGTGAGGAGCCAGCGTTTGGTCTCGATTCCTCCCATCGCCGAATAATTGCCGATTCCCTTTGCTTTAGGAATGACTCGGTGGCACGGGACGATGATTGGGATTGGATTGGTAGCCATTACCGTGCCGACAGCACGACTTGCCCCGGGATTGTCTATTGCTCGGGCTAATTCGCCGTAGGTAAGGGTCTGGCCGACCTCACTGGTCACCAGCAATTGCCAAACCCTGCGGGCAAAGTCGTTGGCATTGCCGAAGTCGAG
>DARQ01000079.1:8752-11745 GCA_002503395.1 Euryarchaeota archaeon UBA60
TTCTCGCTCTCATCCAGATGAATCTGTGTCACCATCGGCGGTCGTTTGGATAATACCAGCAAGCGCTTGCGCCGTCCCGCCTCTTCGGGCGAGACTATCTCGATTCGACTCAAGCCAGCCTCGCTGGCACTAAGGAATAATTCACCGATCGGCGAGGTGACCACGCGGGTGAAATGTGACATCGGACAAAGGTCTTCGTCACTCGTCCTTAGATTCTTCTCGCTTCACCTCAGGACTGCCCATGCCGACGATTTCGAAGTTTGAGGGAAATAGGGCGATAATAGTCCCGGCGAGAAGAAGGACGATACCCCATATCGGCATGCCTTGTACCAACAGTAGTTCAAGGCCGATGACAAATAGTATCAGGCCACCGACATTGGATAGCCAGACCAACTGCTTGAAGGTCCCCAACGAGACTCCTTGAGTGGTACCCGATACGCTGGTGGGGCCGAACTCAGCGCCGAAGCGCAATGGGTTTTCCTTGCCTTGTACACCCTTGCCCTTCCCCTTGCCATCACCCGTGGCTCCAGAGGTGGTGGTGCTGGTGTTGCGCCGGTCGTTGCGGCTGCTGGGCAAGTCGGGGTTATCCTCACTCATCTCCTCACCTATCCAACATCACGATGGCATCGGTCGGGCAGGCGAGTACACAGAGCCGACAACCGGTACAGGGATCACGCAGAATCTTAGCCTTCTTATTTACCTCGATATCCATTATCGGGCTGGCCAACGGTTTGTCGTACAATTCTATAGCATCATCGTCGCAGACGATCATACATTGGTCACAACCGATGCACAGGTTCTCGTGGACGAAGGCGACGGTATCCTCGCCACCCTTGATTCCCTTTTCTCTGGCCTCATGGCTCGCATCGAGCGAGCGACGAATGCGTGCCGCCTCTTCTGCTCGTCGCTCGGCTAACTCTTGAGGTGTCGTCATTCCCGCTCAACCTTGCCTAAATACAGGTTACGTTTCAAAACTGTGATTCGGGGAAAAATTGTCTAATCCTTACTTTCACGTCAGGAGTGTGGGAATCGGATGGAATCATTCACACCTATTTGCTCAAGCACTGGCCGTCTCGCTCTCGGCTATGGTAGCCGATTCATCGATTTTCGGTGCTTTCCGATTCTCAATCTGCTTGGCCAAGAAGGAGACGACGTCGAGGATTTCGATATCATCACGCGGGTCGCCTTCAAATTTCAGGCACTCGAAGTGGGTGACACACTTCGGGCATGAGGTCAGTACCAAATCGGCACCGGTCGCCCGCATCTCGTCGAAGCGAGAGACTCGCAGGGCGCGACTATTCTCGTTGCAGGACATCATGCTCGAGACACCACAGCACATGGCGTCTTCGCCATGGTGCTCCATCTCGACCAATTCTACCCCTTCGACCGCTTTTACCAGGTCTCGGGGTTCATCGTAAATGCCCATCTGTCGGCCGAGGCGGCACGGGTCATGGTAGGTGACGGTAATGTCTTCCTCGGTGCTCAGATTCATCTCAAAGCCCTTTTCGACCAGGAATTCCGTGGTGTGCATGACCTTGATGCCATCGAGTTCGTAATCTCGGGCAAAGGTGCGGAAACACTCGGCACAACTGCTGACCAGGGTGTCGATACCACTGGCGAGCAACTTCTTCTGATTGTAGGCCTTTAATTTCTCAAAGACCTCGGTCATTCCTTGCCACTTCTGGTCGTGGCCACAGCACTTGAGGAAGTCCCGACCGAGATAGGTGACATTCTCGCCCATCTCCTCAAACAGGGTGAAGGCGGCGGTTGTCGAATCTCCTAGGTTCATCTCACCCTTGTTGACATGGCTGAAAACCATCTCTTGGTCAAGGTAGTCGACACAGCCGGGGTAATAACCGATGTTCGAGTCAATTGGGTAGTCATCGATGCTGACGAAGTCAATGTCGGCCTCTTCTTCAGCCTCGCTAGCCAATACCGCCTGCAATACTGTGTGCGGTATCTCGGCCGCCGGGGCGCCGCCGACCACCAGATTGCGACGAATGTCGACATATGAATCGTAATCGACAAGTTGTGGGCAGGCATTGGTACATGCGGAACAGGTCAGGCAGGTGTACATCGGCACCCCGTCATGCTCGTTATTCCAAGTATTGTAGATGATATTCAATTTATCACCGGCGTTGAATAATCGCACCGGGCAAGCATCGTCGCAGAGATCACAGCCGTAGCACTTGTTCATCTCGTATTCATAGCCCCGGGCCATTTTCCTCAACACTATCCAAGTCAATGCCCCCAAGGTCAGAGGGGGGATGAACAAGGTGTAGATGAGTTTGGCATCGAGGCTTTTTGGGTTGTGATGGTAGTCGGGATTCTCGATGATACCGTAGGCACCCATGGCCGCCATTTCAGCATCGTCGCTGAGGTTTACCACGGTTCCACCATCATCGTAGAGCAATAGCGGTTGGTTGGCGGAGATGGTGAATGCCGAGGTGACGAAGATACTCTGATTATTAGCTAATTCGCCACTTGATGTCACGCTGAAGGCATAGATGTATTCCTTGCCGCTGTCAAGTTCGACGACCAGTGATTCACAGCCGGAATTAGAGGCGACGACCTGCTCGCCATAGCTCAAGGTCATACTGAGGGCGAGCATGTCGAGGGTACTGACGCCATCTATCTTGCGCTCGCTGGCGCGCGCTTCACAAGCAATGTCGACTATGACCGTATCCAAGCCCTCGTCGGTAATCGTCACCGTACCGCTGAAAGAGGTTGAATCCTGCCCACTATGATTGCCTATTCCGGAGGCGCTGTTGATTCCCGCCTCGGGTTGCTGATGGCCGTTTTCATTGCCGAAATCAATGAGATACTTCTGCGTCGGCTGGAAGATCGTCCACTGCATCCAGTCGTTAGCCGGGACTAAGAGGTCGGGATATGAGGTGGAAAATTCATTCTCTTCACTGAGATAGATATCGGTCGGTTGGCCCCGCATCTTCTCCAATTCTTCAATATCCTCCATCGCCCCCAAGCCATTTGCA
>DARQ01000079.1:11938-12806 GCA_002503395.1 Euryarchaeota archaeon UBA60
AGAGAATTATCCAGATCAGGATTCCCGTCATCACCCACGGTATGACGTTGAACACCTCCGCCAACCACGGTTCACGTACCCCGCAGACCAGATCACCGTGACTATCCAGTTTACAGTAGTCGGTGCGGTTCTTGCCGTACAGGTCGAGGAAGATATTGATTGAAAACACCGAGATGAACCACACATGTCCCAGATAGATCACCCCCGCGGTGGCGAACGCCGGGTCTTCGACGCCACGCTTCTCTCGACCACCCAAGAACGGTGGTAGGGCGAGGATTCCGACCGGAATGCCGGTTAGGAAAGAGCCCCACCAAGCGGCATTCCACGAGATGACAGGTTGGCCGAAGAAGTCGCCTATAGGGCCGACAGGAATCTCGAATTGCGGCAGGTATTCACCCCAGCGGAGGTAACCGTAGGAGAATAGAACGTACCAGTCGGGGAATACGAATCCGGCTTGGGCGAAGGGGTCGGCAGCCGAGTGCAGTGGTGGTGGGATAAGCCAGGAATAGAACATTATGACCGCCATGATGGCGGCAAAAATGATGCTGTCGCGCAGAACTTCATGCGGCCAGAACGGATGTCCGGTCATCTCGCGAACTCGCTTTTCCTCAGCACTCTGAAGTTTCTCCTTCTCCTGCATGTAGGTGCCGGCAACCCGGCCAAAATTATCTATTAATCCCATTAAATCAAACCTCCATCAATGCGGCTCCGCAATACCTTGAACCCAGACGATAAACAGGTGCACCAGAATCAGTGAAGTGACGATGACTGGCAATATGAAGACGTGGATGAAGTACATCCGAGTAACCGTTCCAGCAGAGAGACTGGTGCCGTTGAACATCGCTGTCGCGACGTATTTTCCTATCAA
>DARQ01000104.1:0-2346 GCA_002503395.1 Euryarchaeota archaeon UBA60
TCGGCCCACAATTCGACCGCAGATTGATTGCTGGTAGGTGTATCCAGGGCGATTTGGTTATTCTGCAGAATATACATTATCGGCAAACCGCGCACCCCGGCGAAATTCACCGATTCCCACCATTCACCACTACTGCTCGCGCCCTCGCCGATACAAGCGACGTGGAAGCGCTCAGTATTGGACAACTTCGCTGCCAATGCAATGCCGGTCATCGTCGCCGAAGCGATAGGTAGCGGGGCGGTCGGAGGTAAAACTCCACGGTTCCAGCAACCTACGTGCAGGTCACGCCCGCCGGCGTTCAGTTCGGGCCAACCGCCATGCTGATTAGAGCCCGACTTGCCCAGTTGCGCGGCCATGATTCCCTCAACGGTATCGCCCATCGCCAGACACAGTCCGACATCACGAATCATCGGCCCGACGATATCGCCATCATAACCGGCACCGGGGCGGGCATCATCGGCAGACTCCAAATCTCTGTGTAGGCCGCTGGCCACGGCGACCACCGCTTCCTGCCAGGTCGAGCGGAAACCCTTACCACCGAATTTGCCCCCATCGGGGGTGGAAAGCCCCTCCATGAACAGTTCCTTGAGGTGCTCATCCATCGACCGGGTGCGCAACATCAGGCGCTGCCACTCAAGCCGCATCTCGGTGGTCACCGACATGTAGTGTGCCAAACGGCGCAGACAAAGGCGTAAATCTATCAGGAAGTGTTGGGCTCTGCGATTGAGATGGAGGTTGAAATCTCGGCGCGGAATCACCTCTTCAGAAGTAGCCTTGCCCAGCCCGATCGAATCCAATCGCGCTGCCAGTCCCATCTCGATGGTATCGCATAATCGGTTTGAGAACTCCTGCCATGACTCACCGTTGAAGGTATCGTCCAAGCCTCCTTCTCCGAGATGGTCCCAAGCAGCCGAAACGACTTGCATGTGCCCATCATGGCGCTCTATAATGAATCGCAGTACCTCGTTTTTTGCCGCAATTGCGGATAAAGGTTGAGTGAAAATAAGCGCCTTCTCCGGTCGCCATTCAGTGCCGTGAATCAAAGGAAGGTCACTACGTTCCACGCTCTTCCACCAAAACGACCGATGGGTATTGCCTGTATAAGTGCGAAGGCCACCGAAGGCCACTACGAATCGCTATTACGCTCGGCCTTCGCGTTATAGGTTTCTCATAACAAAGGTGTAAACAAATAATAATCCGAGGGTAAGGGTAACTACGATGATTACGGTCTTGCCGATTCCCATGCCCTTCCTTCGACCGTGCCTGCGATTACCACTCTCGCCACCCAAGCGCATCACCCCTCGTACAAGTGCGAAGACGGTCAGGAAGATGATGGCGAAGAGTTCCATAAGCACCCAATCCATGTCGTCGCTGAATTGCTTGCATTGCTGCGATAATTCCTCATAGGTCAGAGCATCACTGCAGTTTTCAGCCCATACGGTCATCGCTTCACTATACTGCATCGATTCAAAGATGATTCCAGCGATGCCGATTGCCGCCAGGACAAAGAAATCCTTCGCCTGCCACCTGCCGGCCATGAAACCGCGACCGATAAGGTGGATATGGTCCTCACCCCGAGCCGCGGTAATTGTAGCGGTATTTTTCCCTCCTGTGGGTTTCTGAGATGATAGAGCGTTGGCTTGCCAAACGGTATTGAGGGAAGATAACTGCGTGACCACTATGTCGGAGTCGGAGGTGGAAATTCCCAGACCGGCTGGCCGAGAACTCGGGATGCTGGAATTACTGCATTGGAATGCTCTTTTGATAACCGGTTCTCTATTCATCGCCCTGGTGTCGATAGCCACTTTCGTCCGCTCCTCGGGAGTGACAAATGCTTGGGTAAGCGTTGCTCTGCTGGTGCTGGCTGTCGGTAGTCTCATCACCGCCGCAGATTTCTTCGTTGAAGGGGCGAAAGGACTGGCGCGTAGACTCGGGATAGCCGAAGTGATAATCGGGCTGTCAATCGTCTCAATCGGAACTTCATTACCTGAAATACTGGTTTCCACCACGGCCTCTTGGAACTCCACTGGAGATGCAGAGTTGGCAGATTTTGCCATCGGTAATATCTACGGCTCAGTTTTGGTACAGATCACCCTGATACTCGGTTTGGTGGTGATAATGCACCCGCTGAGGATTCGTCCGTCGTGGTTGCGTAGAGATGGGATGTTGATGCTTGCCGCGGTGCTGTTGATGACCTTTTTCATTTGGACTGGCTCTACTCTTGAGCGCTGGGAGGGAATTGTCCTATGCCTCAGTTATGTTTCCTATATCGTATGGTTATTGTCAAATCGGGAGATGATTCGAGAGGAGGAGGCCGAGGTCATCGAAGAGGTGAAACAGGTCGAA
>DARQ01000104.1:2395-8792 GCA_002503395.1 Euryarchaeota archaeon UBA60
TATGCCGCGAGTGAACTTATCGACGTCTCGACCAAACTCGCTTACGCAATGAACGTCCCGCATTCAGTAATTGGAACTACGCTGACCGCAATCGGAACTTCTCTCCCTGAATTGGTGGTTGGCCTGATGGCCGCCAAGCGCTCGCAAGGGGTGGCAATCGGTACTCTCATCGGCTCAAATATCACCGACCCATTGTTGTCGATCGGTCTTGCCGCAGCTATTAGACCAATGGTTCTGGCCGAGCCCAGTGGTTTGATACTCAATGTAATCGCGCCGGTGACGATTCTGGCTGTGTCTCTATGCCTGCTATTCATGTATACGGGTTTCCACTTCGACCGCCGTGAAGGCGTCATCCTCTGTGGATTCTATATGCTGTTCATGCTACTCCTCTATTTGTTAGACCAAGGAACTCTCGACCCTTGGTGGTAATCGGTAATTCCTCATTTCGATTTAGGCAATGCTCATGACTACGAGTGGTGTGAGCGAAGCATGGTCGACCTCGCCATGTCTGAGATACAGGTGATGCTGCGCGATTTGGCGATGGAATTCGTCGCCGCGGAGATTCGCCCGCATGCGGCAGAGTGGGATGAGAAATCTGATTATCCGGTTGATACCATCAGGGCTGCCAATGAATTGGGTTTGCTCAACCTCCACATCCCCGAGGATTATGGTGGTGCAGGATTGGGATGTATGGAAGAGGTAGTAGTCAACGAAGCTCTGGGTTGGGGAGATCCTGGGTTCGCCACCGCCGCCTATGCAACTTCGCTCGCATGTGCGCCGCTGATAACCGGTGGAACCGATGAACAGAAGGAACTATTTCTGCGCCGAGTCAGTGAGCAGGGGAGTTTGGCCTCCTATGCGATAACCGAGCCCGGGGCCGGCTCCGACGTTCAGGGGATAAAGACCCGAGCAATTGCCGACGGTGATGAATACGTCATCAATGGTTCAAAGATGTTCATCACCGGCGCAGGTCATGCCGATTGGTTCTTCGTCCTCGGTTATACCGACCCGACTGCAGGATACAAGGGAATGTCCGGATTCATCGTCGAGGCTGACCGCGCCGGGGTGGAGTTGGGCAAGAAGGAATCAAACATGGGGCAACGTTGCTCGGATACCCGCGCCGTAACCTTCAGCGATGTGCGAATACCCGAAAGCAATATCGTCGGTGGTACTGATGGTGCCGGGTGGTTCAATGCGATGGCTGCATTTGACCTGAGTCGGCCGAATATCGCCGCCCACGCGGTAGGCATCGCGCAATCCGCCTACGAGCACGCATTGCAATATGCCGATGAGCGGCAAACCTTCGGCAAGAAACTGCACCAACATCAAGCATTGCAATTCATGCTCGCTGATATGAAAACCAAGATTGAAGCGGCTCGGTTATTGACTTGGAAAGCCGCCTTCCTAGCCGATGCAGGCGAGAAGAATACCGAGGCTGCGGCGCATGCCAAACGCTTCGCCGCCGATACCGCGATGGAAGTGACTACCGATGCGGTGCAGATTTTCGGCGGCTATGGATATTCGGAGGAATATCCGGTGGCGCGCTTGATGCGCGGTGCCAAGGTCATCCAGATTTACGAGGGCAGCAGTCAGATTCAGCGGATGATAATCGGTCGAGAAATCACTCGCAATCTGTGATTCGGTGTTGTGATGTCGAAAGCGATTCCAGCAATCATATTAGCCGCTGGAGCGAGTCGGCGACTCGGCGAGGATAAGGCCCTGCTCGAGGTCGCAGGCAATCCTTTGGTCGTACTGGTGGCGCAGAGATTGTCTGCGGCCGGATGTACCCCAATCGTAATCGTTACCCGGGCTGAATTGGCATTTGCTTGCCTAGGTGCGGCACCCGAATGCAAAGTTGCGATTAACAAATCTCCCCAAGAAGGGAGGACCGGGAGTATCCAAGTCGGGCTTCTGGCATTGGGCGAAGATAACGGCCGCTTACCGAAAGCGGTTTTGATAGTCCCTCTCGACCGTCCCGGATGGTCGATGTCGACCTTGGAAAAAGTGGTCAATACAGAGGGTTGTGTTTGCCCTGAGAAGGATGGTCGGGGTGGTCATCCCCTGCGTATCAGTGGCACAGAGGTTAAGGCAATAATGGCCGCTCCCAGTGACACTTCGTTGCGGCAATTAACCAAACCACAGCGCATTCTGGTCGAAGATGAATTCCTTCACCTGAATATCGACACCCCCGAAGATATGGTGGAACTCGAGCGCTGGGCGAGCCAGTCCGACGGTTTATCTCGGTAATCTGCATCGCCCTTTCATGACCCAGCGGGTGCTCGATTGGATTGGCCAGCGCCTTTCGGCTGGCTTACGGGTAGCCAGCGCTACCGTGCTTTCCGCCAAGGGTTCGGTTCCCGGCAAGCCGGGAGCGAAGTTGGCACTTACCGATGTCGATGACCGCTACGGCACCATTGGCGGGGCTGGATTGGAGATGAAGGTCATAGAACGTCTAGTCGAACTTCTCAACTCAGAGGTTTCGGGGGGTGAAGTCATCACCTACGGCTTGAACAAGGGGGCTAAGGGCTATGAGGTCACAGCCCTGGACAGCCTTTGTGGGGGACAGGTGACGTTGTCGTTGGAAGTCGTGGAACCGATGCCGCATCTGTTGTTGATGGGTGGAGGTCATGTCGCCGCCGCAATCGCCGATGTCTGCACTAATATGGGCTGGGACCACAGTGTCCAAGATACCCGTGAAACCTATGCAGGAGCCGAGGCATTTCCCTCAGCGCGCGAGCATCACGCCAATAGCGTCAGCGAATTCTTTGCCGGTGAGGATTGCGATAGTATCTCACGTTTCAGTAATATCCTACTACTCGGACATGACTGGTCCGAGGATGAGGAACGTCTGGCAAGCCTTCTCGCCATCGCCGACCCACAGCGAGGACGGCCACAAATAGGGGTCATCGGCAGTCGCTCAAAGTGGCAGGCCTATGCCGCCACCTGCGGTGAAAAGGGCATCGAGCAATCGCTGATCGATTCAGTTCAATGTCCGATTGGGTTGGCGATTGGTGCCGAATCGCCCGAAGAGATAGCCATTGCAGTAGTCGGCCAGATTATCGCCGATAGGAAGGGAGTCGACCCGAGTAAGGGCTCATGGCGAGATACAATTTCTTGAAGCGGTTATTTTTCACGAAAAACCTGTTGGCGGTAATAACGCAATTCGGCGACCGATTCCAAGATGTCATCCAAGGCTAGATGCGAGCCTTGTTTGTGGTAGCGATCTAACTCGGGATACCAACGCTTTGCCAATTCCTTGATGGTCGAGACATCGACCATTCGGTAGTGCAGGTGCTCGACCACCTCGGGCATCTCCTTCTCCATGAATTTACGGTCGTTCCAGACGCTATTTCCACATAATGGGGAAACACCAGCCTCAACATATTCGGCGATGAAGGCCAGAGTTTGACGTCCTGCTTCAGCGTGGTCAATCGTGCTTGCCTTGACCCGTTCAACCAAACCACTGCGGGTGTGGTGGGTGGTATTCCAGTCATCCATGGCATCGAGTAATTCATCGGCGACATTTATCGCCAGATTCGGGCCTTCGGCGATGATATTCAACTCGCCATCGGTGATGATGGTGGCGATTTCGATAATCGAACAGGTCTCGATATCCAGTCCGGTCATCTCCAAGTCGATCCAAACCATCAGGTCATTGCTCTCGCCCATATCCGCTGGGCCTTGCCGACGTCCCATAAACAACCGCCTCAATACACAGGCCAATGCCTTGCCCGACTCATGAATTCGATGGCTCAAAACTCAGGATAATGCGACCGAATTGGTCGAAGCCGACAACCGGCCTGAATCCTTCGGCATCGGTCTGCGCCAATGATTGCTTGATATTCTCCAATACCTCCGGTGGAAGGTCGATATCGAAACCCATCGTCGTCGATACCCGGCCTGATTCCAGCACTTCCTGAATATCTTGAACTTCGCCGACCGTATCGGCTTGCACTTCGAGTTCACCAACCGTATCGGCATCCTCTTCTCTCAACTCTTCTTCAAGTTGTGAATATTCATCAATCTCATCCAGTACTATTGCTTCGGCTACCGTCTCGGAATCTTCCGTCAATTCATCTTCTTCGCTAACCTCAGTGATCTCTTCTGAGTAATCCTTTGCCTGAACTTCTGGTTCGTGGGGTGCGGCAAGTTCTGCTTTCACCGCCCCTTCATCGACACCCCAGATGCGGAAGTACAACACTGCTTGGGCGAATGCTGCCAACCCCCCGACTATCAGGGCGATTCCAGCGAAGGTGCTGTCAACATCGGTGAACAGCACCAGGAAGGTCCCGAGCGAAGTACCGACCAGACTGGTGATTCGCCGCCACGAATTCTCGAAGTCGGCCGCCGCCTGCATACCGCAATAGAGGATAATCAGCAAGGCGGCGCCGATATCGGTAAGGTCCCACAGCGCCCAGATGATTCCGACCACTCCATAGGTAGCGCCGAATATTATCATCATATCATTCCATTTCCAATAATCCTCGCCATCCTCAGACCAATCCCAGTTAGGATACCACTTTATCGCCGCGAGATAGGACATCACCGAACCCTCGATTATCAAGAGCCAGCCGGCCAGGTCATTGCCTTGGATCTCGGCCACCCGCTCGATATTCCACAGCGCGATGGCGTGCAGTGCTGGAGTTAGTAAGAGCAGAGTCCGATCCTTTTTGTCCCACGCCTCCCATGTCACCCAAAGGGCGACGAACAGGGTTGATAGGCCATATACCTCATCGAAGGAAAACAGGAGGAAGGCCATCCCCCATATTCGTAATGCCGCCGATAATTTCTCTCTCCCCTCTTCGGTCGCACAGCGAATCATCGAAGGTTGTTTGGAGGAGATTGCCGTTCCGGCGACGTTGGTCACCAATCCTTGATTCAAATCCTCGATGGAAACGACCTCCTTGGCCCATTTGAACAGTAGACCTTTGGACGAGGCAATCCACAGCGCAAATACCACCAGGCCGGTGCCGAAGCAGGTGATGCTGAATAATTCAAAGCCGTCATATCCTTCCGATTCGAAGCCGATGAGGAATGAAAAGAAGTATGCGACTGGGGCGAAGGCAAAGCCTTCCATCCGGCCAGCACCCCAACCGAACAGTAGCAGGATGGTAGTTACCACACAGAGTAGCCAAGCGTCTTCGATAAGGATGATATCCAGACCGAAGAACAGGAATATCCCTGGATAGATGAACGGTAGAGTTTCGATATTCTCCTCACCGCGCCTGCGCAGTTGCACATCTCCAGCAGATTTACCTAATGCCAGGGCGGCATAGATAACCCACATCAAGCCGACGAAACGAATGTACCGCTCGCCGAGGAAGTACTCGGTGCCGAGCAACATATCTCCAACTGAGCCCAACGGTTCGAGAATAGTATGGATGAAATTGCCCGATTGCGTAAGATTGCCCGGGAAGAATAACCACATCAGCGGCAAGGCATAGATTGCCAATCTGCTGCGATGGATTATGGCCCGCCACAACACGATTGCGAATAGTACGGTCAGCGCTAGACCTCCGGAGGAATCCAACATCCCCAGCATCACCAATCCTAGGAGGGTCATATCGTCGGCCTTTTTCGATAATTCTTCGCGCGGCGCCAGACCTCTCTTCAGCAAGACGAAATGAACGATGATCGGACCGCTGAGAATAATAATGTCGAAAAATAGCGAGGCAACATTGAAATCAATCTCCGCCAGTTTCACACTCATCGGCAGGGCGATGGCGAACATCGCCCATACACCTACGGCTCGGTCCTTGCTCGCCGCCCCATCGACATTGAGCACCTCACGGACAATTATCCCTACTGGCAATGCGAAGAGTAGCATCCATAGAGGATATGCATCTAGTGCATTGGTCTTTATCGATACCATAGCGGTGGTGAATAGAATCAAAGGCCCGAGTAAACTGAATCTAGCGATTTCACCCCAAGTTGCTGCCATAAGTTCAGCATCACTTTCATCTTCGCTCAGCTCTTCATCGACCGTCCAAGTACTTGTTGTCGGGTCGAAAGATGCGGATTTACCGGCATTTTTCGAAATCATCTTCAATAGAACTCCGATATCCAGTTCGACCTCTGACATCCGATTGCCGATAATAAAATATGCAACAGCAATCAATGCCAGCAGCAGATTGAAGCCCATCATCTGCGACTCGATTGCGGCCAGCGGCGTATTGCTCAATGATAGACGTCCCAATGCCGCTAAAAGCACTGTCAGGGATAGGCTGGTGGCGATGGTGATGGACATGTCTTTGCGGGCGGCAAAACTCTCACTTTCATCGAATTCCAACTGCTCGATTATCACCGAGGCCAAGAGGTATAGTGCAACTATCCACGGCATCAACGAGTCATCACCGATGATGGTCGCTGGTGAGCCGACGACGCAGAATAGCGCGAA
>DARQ01000104.1:8938-11253 GCA_002503395.1 Euryarchaeota archaeon UBA60
AGGCATATGCTCCAAGGGATGATGTTAGAGGAGTCCGGCAACAAGATGAGTGCAGCCGCTAAACCAATCGGCATCCATGGAATCCTATTATCCAGTACTGCCGCAAAATAGGCCACTAGAATTGTAATCCAAATCATCGATGGAAGGGTCAAAAAGGAATTTTCTGGCCCGAACTTGAAAGGCCCGAGATGCAGAGTCATGTCTGTGGTCACAGCATAGAACATCGCCATAATCGCAGCGATGATCAGTCCGATGCTGGCTTTCTCGACCATTTTTCTATCGAGTCGGGGTGATGCCGCGAGCAGACCTTGCACGATGACAATGAAGACCATCAGGGATAGTGCTCCGCCTGCGGCCGCACCGCTTGGAGCATCGTGGACAATCTCATAAATCAAGGTGAGAAAAGAGGCGATATTTGCGGTTATGGCAAAAACCAACCCGTTATTGCTCTCGACAGCCAACAACATTGAGATTGCACTTAGCGACACCATAGCGATGCCGATTTCGTAACTCACGTAGCCTTCCGACCAGTTTACCCAAGGGCCAAGTCCGACCAAAAGTAGTGCAAATGGCGTAACGCAGACCACGAACCAACTGACCGTATTCATATTTCGAGAATCGGCTTCCATCGGTTTGAGGTATAGCCACTGCATCGCTGCCAGCAAGGCTGCGGCTGCTGCCTGAGCGTAAATCGCGTTGGCATTTGGATACCAACCGGTTGATTCCATGCCGGTAAAGGGGCGGTCTGGGCTGACGAAATATGAGATATCGGCACTTGCGGACAATGCTACAGCATAGCGAATTCCCCAAAATAATCCGATTGATGCGAAGAAGAAACTCATCGCCAACATGTAGTCGTGCAGGTCGGTAATCACCCCATGCCTGCGCCGTTGCAGGTCGACTACGGCAAAGAATATCAATGCAGATATCAAACCCCCGAGACCTAGCAGAGCAAAACGGTTGTTTGAATCCCCTTGGGCGAATGCAATGGTGAATAACCCCCCCCAAATTGCCAGTAGGGCAATTCCCCAAAGCCAGAGTTGACCTAAACGCTGTAATCCATATGACGGCCCTTTGCCTGAACTACCTGAAATCACAACCCCGGATTCTGTTATAGGTGTTGACTGAGAACTCAATTTTTCGGCAATTCGACGTGGCGGTGGGTTGCTCATATGATGCCTTATCCACGGTAGGCACTTAAACAGAAGACCGACAAAGTTGTGGATAGCATCAAAATTCAGTCACACGAATATAGCAGGAATACATCGACGCAAGACCCGAAGGGTCTTTGGCGAAGCATCAAGAAGGGTATTCACTACGAAGGTAATGGTGAGGTTGGTTGGTATCAGATGAACACGTTTCGATGATTCCGGCCGCATCGAAGGTCGGATGGTCGGTCGAGGTGAACGGCCGGGAATTCACAGATGAAATTGAATCAGGTGCAATACTGTTGGATGTTCTGCGCGATCAAGTTGGCACACTCGGGGTGAAACGAGGCTGTGATATGGGCACCTGTGGCTGCTGCACCGTCATGATAGAAGGTGTAGCGCGGCTGTCTTGCCTTACTTTGGCGGGAGAAACAGAAGGTTGTAAGATTACCACTGTTGAGGGTTTGGCAACGGGTCATCACCTCGCACCGATTCAGGAAATGTTCTCCGAATGCGGGGGTAGTCAATGTGGTTTCTGTACCCCCGGATTTTTGATTACCAGTTCCGCCCTACTAGCGAGCAATGACTCTCCGACCGATAGCGAAGTGAAATCAGCCATCGATGGCAACCTGTGCCGCTGTACCGGATATCAACAAATTGTCGAGGCTATACAGGCCGCGGCTTTGATTCTGCGCTCTGGTAGCAAGAGAAACGATGGCACCGCGGCCAAATTAGACCCCCATCCCGGCTTCGGTGATTCCGGTTACTCATGAGGTGGAAAGATGAGTGATGAGCAAATGAAAGGTTACCGGCAGCAACCTGGAAAACTTCCGTTCAAGAAACCGGGCAGTGGCGGAGGAAAGCCATTCAGTGAGTTACGCGACCTAGATTTTATTCCTGAGAGCCGCGATGGCCGACTGGCGCAACCGCGCGGTGAAAACCGCCACGACGAATTGTTGACCAGCAGCAGTATCGGCCGTAGGACGCCGATGATAGATGGCCGATGGAAGGTTACCGGGCAGGCAAAATATGGTGATGATATTCGCCTTTCAAGCGAGTTGATTGGACGTATTCTGCGCTCTCCACATCACTATGCAAAGATTCGAGCAATCGATACCTCCGCCGCAGAAGCCCTGCCAGGGGTGGAATATGTATTGTGTGGCCAAG
>DARQ01000104.1:11382-12560 GCA_002503395.1 Euryarchaeota archaeon UBA60
GTTCGCCACGTCGGTGATTTGGTCGCCGCGGTAGCTGCGGTCGATGAGGCGACCGCCCTTGAGGCACTGCGGTTGATAAAGGTCGATTACGAAGTGCTCGAACCAGTTCACGATATGCGCAAGGCCATAGAAGATTCAGACAATCCTATTCACGACCGCGGTAAATACCACATCGGAGAATCCAATGTTCAAAAGCGGGTTTTTCAGGAATTCGGAAATATCAAAGCGATGAGAAACTCACTCGCCACCTCGACGGCAAAGTGGAAATTCGCCGGCGTCAATCACGGCTTCACCGAACCACATGCCACTGTCGCCCATTGGGACCCAAGCGGTCGTCTGACGCTCTACACACCGCAACAGGTACCGCATTACCTCCATCGCGCCTTGGCCGATGTACTTGAGGTGCCGATGCATCAGATCAATGTCTATCGCACCTTTGTCGGCGGTGGATTCGGCGGTAAATCCGATCCTTTCCCACACGAGATGTGCGCCGCGATTCTAGCTCGGGAAACCGGAAAACCAGTGCGCATCACCTTCGACCGCGAAGAGGTGTTCTGGACCAATCGCGGGCGCCATCCATCGCGTTTGGAAATGGTCCTTCACGCCGATGAGCAGGGGCGTATATCGGGTATCGAGACCGATGCACTGATCGACGGTGGAGCGTTCGCTTCATTTGGTCATGTGACGACTTATTACAATGGAGTTCTGCACACCGCTCCCTATGAGATTGGCGCCTTCCACTATACCGGTGCACGGGTATGGACGAACAAGCCAGCATCTGGGGCGATGCGTGGCCACGGGGCGGTGAATAGCCGTTGTGCGGTGGAATCCTGTATCGACGACTTGTGCGACCGATTACAAGTCGACCCAATCACCTTCCGTCTGGCAAATCTATTACCTCCCCATTCAACCACCATCACCGGATTCCGGGTGACCAGCATCGGAATGCGAGAATGTCTTGAGCGGGTTCGAGATGCCAGTGGCTGGGATGAGAAATTCCGCAAGATGCCTCTCGGACGAGGAATTGGTGTCGGTTGCGGCTTCTTCATCTCAGGAAGTGGTTTGCCAATCCATTGGGACCCGAATAAATTTCCCCATGCCACAGTTCATCTGAAAGTCGACATGGATGGAGGAGTAGTCGTCCATACCGGAGCCGCAGAAATCGGTCAAGGATCAGA
>DARQ01000104.1:12741-18081 GCA_002503395.1 Euryarchaeota archaeon UBA60
ATCCGCGCAGACCTGCTAACTGCAGCAGCAGAGATAACTGCTACCGAAGAGAAAAAATTAGTGATTGGTGACCGCCGAATCTACGTCAAAAGCGACCCGGCAGTCGGTGTGTCTTATCTCGAGGCATTGCACAAAGCGCTTGAGGACCGCGGCGCTTTGGTCTCATCTGGCTCCTACCGCACCCCCCCGATGGGCAAATCCCACAAGGGTGCTGCCGCCGGCCTCGCCCCAGCCTACTCATTTTCAGCATATGTCGCCGAAGTCGAGGTCGACATGGAGACCGGTCAGAGCAAGGTCATCGAGGTGTGGGCGGCGCACGACTGCGGCCGCGCCTTGAACCCCTTGACGGTTGAAGGGCAGATTATCGGCTCGTGCCATATGGGTATGGGGCAGGTCATCAGCGAGGAGATGGTGTATGGGCGAACCGGACATCTTCGCAATGCCAATTTGCTTGAATACAAAATCCCCACCGTTCACGAGATGCCGAAGGTCACGCCGATTATCGTCGAGTCGAACGACCCGGAGGGCCCGTTCGGGGCGAAAGAGGCAGGGGAAGGTCCACTCCTGCCGATTCTACCAGCGGTCGTCAATGCAATTTACGATGCCTCGGGGATACGTGTCGACGAATTACCGGTCACCCCGGATAGATTATTCAGGTCAATCGAAAAGAAAATCAAGGCCGAAGCGGTTGACAATGCATTACAACTTCCCAATCCAAGCCTTCAGTACAGCGATTTACAAAGTGTCGTCGAGGCCCGTGCTACCGCACATGAGCAACGTGATGATGAGCGGCAATTAAACGGTGACCGAGATCCTTACCACAATGGCGCGCTGTTCGGATTGGACCCGGCGATAGCACCGGAGGAACAGACCGACGACTGGGTGATTTCAATCATCCCCGACAAGGATTATCTGGCGCACCCAAAACTAGCTGGCTCAGCTTGGAAACATACCGAACGCCGCCACATCGGAGGTGCTGATTGATGCGCACCCCTCCTTTCAACCTCCATTTACCGACCACTGTTAGTGAAGCGGTGCAGATATCAGCCGAATTACGGGCCGAGGGGCGTGAGACCGATTGGGTGGCGGGCGGTACTGACCTGCTACCAAATTACAAATGGCATCTCAATGCTAAGAGCGATGTGATATCACTCGCCCGCATCGAGGAGATGACAACCGTTTCAATGACTGAAATCGGTGCCATGGCACGCTTGTCGGAAATAGCGGATGGTGGAAAAGTCCATCCACTTATCGCCGAGGCGGCGAAAAAAGTTGCCAGTAGTCTGATTCGTAACAGCGCGACCCTCGGCGGTAATATCTGCCTCGATACCCGCTGCTTCTGGTTTAACCAGGGCGAGGACTGGCGCGCCAGCATCGACTGGTGCCTCAAGTGTGATTGTGGTACCGGCGCGGATTGCCGAGTCATTCCCAATCAAAACGAATTGTGTGTAGCCACCTATCAAGCCGACCTCGCCCCGAACTTGATGGTGCTGGATGCGACCATTCACCTAGCTGGCCCAGATGGTGAGCGAAGTTTGCCGATATGTGATTTCTTCAAACTCGACGGCATTACTCGCAACGTACTGCGAGAAGGCGAGATGGTGGTCAAGGTGAACCTGCCCGATGATGTTGGGCAATGGCGGGGGGAATATCAGAAATTGCGCTTGCGCGAATCTTGGGATTTTCCCGAAGCAGGAGTTGCCGCGGCATGGCGCCTTGGCAGTGATGGCTCACTTGCCGAACTGAAGATAGCGACCACCGCACTCGAATCGATTCCTCGCCTTCACGACCAAGAAGTCGCTCCTGTCATTGCCGCGGGGTGGAGCGGTGAGGAGAGTATCACAGCCGTTGCAAAGGCGATACAACTGACCGTTAAACCTGTGAACAATACCGCTTTCCCCCCTAACTACCGGAAGAAGATGACGCGGGTGATGTGCGAGCGGGCATTAGGGCAACTGAGAGACTATTGAGGTGGAAAAGTGAATCGAATTGCCTTATTATTGTGCGCCTTGATGGCATTCTCGTTCATCCCTTACTCGGCCATGGCACAGCCGGACGAGATTCCGGATACCGGCTGGGCTATCGGCTGGGAGGAAGAATTCAGTGAAGGACCGTGGATGCTCAGTGAAAGTGGCACTTTGACGCTCGAGTTCTGGGCTGAGAATTACGACCCATATCCCCTAGAGCTGAATCTTGAATACGAAGCCGACCTGAATGCATCAATCGATTTGCCCGATTCTATTAACATCGGTGCACAATCAAATATGTCTACCACTATTGAAATCGAGAATGTCACCGTCTTGGACTTCCTTGCCGGCAACACCGGTGATATCACCATTACTGCTACAAGAGCCAACCCCGTCGAAGGTGGCGATGTGACAATCGACCCCTCGAATTCTCAGATTGAGGGCAAAGTTATCATCCCCCGAATCGCCGATTTGCGGGTGGAATTACAAGCCTTGGGATTCACGTTGACCTCAGGTACTACGGCAACGATGGAAGTCTTGCTCATCAACGATGGAAATATTCGCGATAAAGTGGTCTCTCCAACCCTGATAGCCAATGGCTGCCCACAATTGAGTCTCATCGGAATCGGTGACCTCGACGGCGTGGTGGTAGACTCGATTCACGATGGCGCAAAGAATCCACAAACGACAGCAGAAATAACCCTCTCCCCGGCCAGTAGTCATCCCACCAAGACCTGCACCATCGAGATTGCCGTGGTTTCGGATGGCGGTGGGGGAACCTCGATTTCCACCCAGGAGGTCGATATCAAGGCCGCTAAATCCTCATCGGATGAAGGTTCCTCATCGAATTCAAATGGTAATGGAACCGACTCTGGCTCGTCCATTGGTGGAGATGGCGACGATGGTGCTTCAATCAATACTGATTTCCTGCCAGCACCCGGCATCATCATCACCGGGGTAGCGTTTGCAGTGGCGGCAATAATGCGGCGACCGGAATCTCAGTCACAATGATAGAGATTTTTTATTATTTTTCTACCGTCAATAAATCGACACGTTCCATGGGGAACGAAATCCTCGATATTGTTCAATATCGGGGAACATATATCAATGGCTTGAGAATCGCAGGAGCGTTGTCTGGTCGTTTGGTGGCAATACTGGCATTAGAGGGAATAGAATGGCGGAGGAGAACGGCAGCAAGATTAGTCTTGAGACGTGGCTCCTCGTCGGCTTCACCGTGGCCATATTGATGTCGACCATTCTCATTGTTGTCGTCAGTGCTGGGAAGAACCCGGTTTACAGTGCTTACATCACCGATGCCGAAGGAGACTATCAGTATCAACAACTCAATCTGATGGCCGATGACCTAGGCGACTATGGAGCGGGTTATACCATCGCCAACACGATGTCGACACCGATGTTGGTCAATGATTGGCGAGAGCCGCACCGAACATTACTGGTGATGATTTCACCTGAGAAGCCTTTTGATGATGCAGAGGCGACCGCAATCCATGATTTCGTGACCCAGCGTGGCGGTAAGGTGATTTTGGCTTCCGATTCTGCCAATGCCCAGAGGGTCGCTGCTAAATTCGGTGTCTCGTACTTCACCGCTCCAGTGTTGGATGATATGAACCACTACGAAACCCATGTGCCAAATGAGCCGACCAATAAGCAGAGTACCGACATGAGAAATGTGTGGGCTTTAGCTTCGGTCAATTCAGATGTCCGAGATATGAATGTAGCCGCCCGTACCATCGGTTGCAGTTCGGAAATGCTGGCAACTTCCGGTTCGCCGCTGAGTTTGATGCATCAGTGCCGAACCCCGGTTTTGTTCAGAAAGACGACGGCAATGCAGATTCTTCAGGAAGAAGACCCGTCCTACCCGGAACAGACTCGAAATGCATATGTCCTTGCCCACGCCTCGACATCTTCCTTCCTCGATGAGATGGGCACTGCCAACCTCGACACCGGAAATGGACAACTCGGAGAGGGCGAAACCGAATTGATCATCAGGATTGATTATCCTGGAATCAAGACTACCGACAAGGTACTAGGTGAGCGTGAAGGAGAGATAAGTGTAACCGGTAGCATCGTTTTCGTAGCCAATGACGATGTATTTGCCAATTACCTGTGGGACCGAGATACCGCCGAGAGAACCGGACATCCCGACTACTGCGTCGAGGAATTCTACGCTGACCGCAAAGGTTCATGCTGGAATGGTGGGGCGGATGGCCTGAATCCCGCAACCGACACTACCTGGAAGGGCAATGGCGCATTCTTCAGCGCTCTCATCAGCGATATGATGGAGCACGATAATGAAGATATTTCCAATACCATTCGCTTATTCAACGACGAATTCTACATTGTTTTCGATGAGAGTCGTCACGTGACCGGAGCACTTTCGGCGCCGTTCACCGAGGCGATGGGAGCAATTGTCCTGCTAACTTCAGATATTTGGCTGAAGTGGCTTATCGTGCTCAATCTCATGGCCTTACTCAGCATCGCCATCATGGTGGTGCCGGAGAAGGAGAATTGGCGGCACGTTTTCGACCTGACCAGATTCAGGGAGCGACCGACCAAAATCGACCCTAGCAAATTCCAGTTGCGTGTGCGAGAGGCGATGTTGAACAAGGTACGCTTGTTTTACGACCTATCGCGTGACCAAATGGTATTGAAAACTCCATCCGAGGTACTCTCGATGATCCGAGACCCTCGTTTAGTGGAGCTGGCGCAAAGCCAGAGCCGCACCTACGATGATGCTGAATTGAGGGAACTCATGCAGATGATACGTCGTTGGGGCAAGTAGAAAAAGAAATGATAAGGAGGAATAAATAATGCAACCCCCAGCCCAACCAGTGAATAACCCCGCAGCAGCGCCGGCACCGGCCGCCCCAATTCCAGCACCGGCCGCCCCAGCAGCCCCGGTTGCCCCGGTAGCCCCGGCACCAGCACCGGCAGCCCCGGCACCAGCGCCTGTTGCGCCAGCCCAGACAAAACACCAGAGTACGCCAGAGATACGAGAGCGATTGAACGCCGTCGGCGCCATCGCCTCGGCCATCAACGCCGAAGTGCAGAAGGTAATCATCGGTAAGTCGCACGTTATTGATAACGTGTTGGTAGACATCCTTGCAGACGGCAATCTGCTGTTTGATGATTATCCCGGACTTGCCAAGACCTTGATGACCAACACCTTTGCCGATGCTCTCGGTTGTGACTTCAAGCGGGTCCAATTCACTCCGGACTTGCTACCAGCAGATATCACCGGTACGAACATTTACGATGCCAAGAAGGGTGAGTTTACTTTCAAACCCGGCCCGTTGTTCTGTAACCTGTTATTGGCTGACGAGATTAACCGTGCGCCGCCTAAGACTCAGGC
>DARQ01000104.1:18151-18958 GCA_002503395.1 Euryarchaeota archaeon UBA60
GCTCTGCTCGAAGCGATGCAAGAAAGGCAGGTGACCATCGGTACCGTAACCCACAAACTGCCAGCACCGTTCATCGTAATGGCAACTCAGAACCCGGTCGAGCAAGAGGGTACATACCCTCTACCTGAGGCTCAGTTGGACCGTTTCATGTTCAAGATGAGCGTCGGCTATCCTGACCGCGCCGATGAAGACGAGATTCTGTCCCGACGTATCACCCGAAGGAAGGATGCGGTCGAAGTCGAGGTCATCACCGACCCACAGCGAGTAATCGCCATGCAACAGGCTTGTGAAGACGTGTACGTCGACCCAGCTCTACGCATGTACATGGTCGAAGTAGTTTCGCGAACCCGTGAGGACCCACGCGTACTGGTGGGTGCTTCACCCCGTGGTTCGCTAGCACTGCTCAAGACTGGGCGAGCCGCAGCAGCAATGCGCGGTCGAGACTTCGTCACTCCCGACGATGTCAAGTCGATAGCAGCATTGGCGCTATCACACCGACTGATTCTCAAGCCCGAACATCAAATCAAGGGATTGGAGTGCGAAGAGATTATTCAGACCATCCTGCGCGAGGTCCCGGTACCTACTGTTTGAGAATCCTCAACACGTACCGATAGGTGGTGAATCAATATGTGGAGTCGCAAATCGGCGATGCTGGGAAGCCTTGCTGTAGCCCTATACCTCCTAGGGCTGACCTTGCGAAATTCACAATTGGTCACCGTGGCTGTGGTCATCTTTGTATTCTTGACCTATGCCGCACTATTCACCAATCACGCCGACGTGGCGAGTAGCGGCAGGCGCGCCGAAGAG
>DARQ01000104.1:19027-31156 GCA_002503395.1 Euryarchaeota archaeon UBA60
GCCAGAATCTTTGAGGATGGCGATTTTCAAGTCACGTTACGGTGTCAGAATCACAGTTCGATACCGAAGGTCCTCGAGGTGCGCGACCGTGTGCCCGAGGTAATGCGTATCAAGGAAGGAGCCAATTACATCTTGATGGAATTGGGCCCCAACCGCGAGACGCACATCGAGTATTCCGTCGAATGTCCGCTTCGGGGATTCTACAGCATTGGTCCGGTAACCGTAAGGATACAGGATACCTTTGGACTATTCCATAAGGAAAAAGAACTGCACGTATACAGTGATTTCTTGGTTTTCCCGAAGATGGAAGACCTGAAGGATACCTTTGTCAAGAGTAAGGTACCAAAGATTTTCACTGGTGCGGTAAACATTCGTCAGCCTGGTCCAGGGAGTGAATTCTACAGTCTTCGCTCATATATCGATGGTGACTCATTCCGACAGATCAACTGGAATGCTTATGCCCGTAGTGGTAATTTGATGGTGAATGAGAGGGAGCGCGACGCGGTCAGTGACATCATTCTTATCGTCGACGGCCGTGCGGTAAGTGAAACAGGTCCGGTTTCGCGCAATGCCTTGGTCTACTCGACTCGAGCCGCCGCCAGTCTGGCCAGATATTTCCTCTCGCGACGCGACTCGGTCGGCCTGATTGTCTATGGGGATGAGGTCATCAGCGTCGACCGAGATACCGGGAAAAAGCAATTATATGTCCTACTGACAAAGTTGTCAGGAGCGATGGCACGCGGCAATATCCCTCTTCAAGTAGTCGTCAACCGTATCTTGCCGCACATCAACAAGGGAAGCCCGATTATCGTACTCTCAAATCTCGAGGATGACCCGACAGCCATCAATGCTCTACGAGATTTCCGCGCCCGCAACTTCGATGTAACCGTACTATCCCCTTCGAGTTTGGAATTTGAATTCGACGCCCGACGCATTGGTAGGACCGGTTACGACGTTCTCAAGACAGAGCGCGACATTCTAATCAGCGAATTACGCAGCCTTGGCGTCAATATCATGGATTGGGAGCCCGACATGCTGCTCTCGACCGCCCTTGCGGGCGCAAGGGGTTTCTAAGGTGAATATGATGGCAGTACCACCACCACCGGCAGCACCGACCGCACCAGCACCTGCCGCACCGTCTCAGAATTCAGCGATGAACCAGCCGAGAGGGAGGATAGGTGGTAAAGATAAATCGGGCGACACCTCACATCTCTACGAAGGGAAAACCGTCCGTGCAGCAGCTCCGAGCCGAAAGAAATTGGCCGGAAAGATGTCTACTGCTGGTGGAGAAATCCCCGCTGATGCGATTCCCGAAGTTCAAATTCCTTCATTTATCGAAAGTCTGCTCGGTGGACCTTTGGTGCCGAAGGTGAAATTCCTTCCCGCCGACAAGATGGTGCAAACTCTGCAGTTGGCTGCCTACGCCCTCTTGGTCGCATTGGGCATTCTAACCTATATTGTCACTCCACCACAGGGAACGATGTGGTACTGGCTTTTCAGTAGTGCCGGAATCGCAGAGTTGATTCAGACCATGCTCGTGGCGACTTCAGTAGGTGCGGGATTCTGGGGGACCTTCCGCCGAGACCCGCGTTGGTTGCTGACATCTTACATTCTTTTCATCGTCTCGGCACTTAGATTTGCCAGCAGTAAGGTGAGTTTGTCCAACGACTGGTTTGGCTTCGCCGATAGCCCCACTATGTTGACGATTCTAGTTGTCATGTATGCGGTAATTCTAGTGATGTATTTTGAATTGACCAATGGAGTCATCCGCTTCAGCATGCTCGATACCAGCATCAGGACGAATGAAGTATACGTGATGAATGTCAAGCGGGTGATTGGAAAATATCATCGTAGTCTGCTAATGAATCCGCTCATCGCTGGTGGACTTGCATTTCTGGTCCTTTCGGTGAATATGATTCTGCCAATATTTGTGCGGCCGTTCAGCGCTGAAACGGCTCTGAGAATGGAAGCCAGTGTTGAGTTGATTTCGGTATACGGGGTGGCTTTGGGCTCGTTGATAGTATTCTTGGTTGTCGGAGCGGTATTTGCGGCAAATATCCCGTTGCGAATAGAGCGTTGGCGAGAAAATAAGGAATAGTCTGCGAAGTGCCCGATGATAAGGCTTGTGAAGTCAAACCTCAGCAGTTGAGTCGAGGGGGCTATTCCTTGCGCATGGGATTCGGCGAGCATTTACGGGTTACTCTATTTGGTGAGAGCCACGGAATCGGTGTGGGGGCATTGGTTGAGGGTTTACCAAGTGGGCTGGAGGTCGATGAGCAGGCAATTCAAACCGCCCTCAGTCGCCGTAGTCCAGGTGGCTCACTGGCATCGGCGCGCCGAGAAGAAGACCAATGTGAGATACTCTCTGGAATCCATCAGGGGAGGACCACCGGATGGCCGGTGCTGCTATTTGTGCGAAATACCGATGCCCATTCTTCCGATTATTCTTTCCTACCCCATCATCCCCGTCCCGGCCATGCCGACCTGCCGGTGATGGAGAGAACTGGGGGGCATGCGGATTCCCGAGGTGGTGGGAGTACCTCCGGACGTCTGACCGTAGGGATAGTCGCGGCTGCAGCACTTTGCGGTTCACTGATGGATTCATGGGGCTGGAAAGTAGAGTCTCATACTTCTTCAATCGGTGAAATAACCGCCAAACCACTATCCGACTGCCCGCCGCCTGATGGCGCTGACTGGGAGCGCACCAGATGTCGCGACCCCGAGGCCGCATCGAGAATGGTTTCACTGGTAGAAGAACTTCGTCAGCAATCCGACTCTATCGGCAGCAGTGTCGAAATGAGAATTTCATCTCTTCCCATCGGTTTGGGCGAACCTTGGTATGACGGCCTTGAGCCGGCTCTGGCGCGCGCATTGATGGCGATACCTGCTGCCCGTGCAGTCGAGTTCGGGAGAGGGGTGCAAGCGGCGAAAATGCGCGGTAGCGAACATAACGATGCCTGGCAAAACACCGACGCTGGCCCGCGACCACAAGGAGATGATGCAGATGGCTCATTGGGTGGTTTTTCTACCGGTGCACCCCTGCAACTGAAGGTCATTTTCAAGCCACCGAGTAGTATCGGCAAGGAACAGGTCACCCTCAATCTGGAATCAGGTGAACAGGAGTCTCTGACCATCGTCGGCAGGCACGACCCGGTAATCGCGCCAAGGGCTGTTGCTGTAGTCGAAGCGACCGGGATATTGGTGGTATGCGATTTAGCCCTTCGGGGGGGTTGGAGAGCATGAGTTTCATCGTTCACAAATTTGGTGGATCCTGTCTAAAGAGCGAATCCGACCTCGCGAGAATAGCCGAGATAGTCAATAATTCCGAGGAGCGTGTTGTGGTTGTGATATCAGCCTTCAACGGGGTCACAAATCTGTTGCTGGGGGCGATTGATGAATGTGAGAGTAGCGGCGATTTTGTCGGCGAAATACGGGCTATACATCGCGAGATTTCCCTTTCTACCGCCGAAGTCGTCGAAACCGAAGAATTTGCTCGGTTATTGACTCGATTGCAATCTGACCTCAAGTTATCACAATCCTCGCACAACAACATCAGGGTCGAACACCGTATTCTCGCATATGGAGAGAAACTCGCCACCCTTGTTGTCGCCGATTATCTGCGCCGTTCCGGAGCCACCGCTGAATCGATATCGGCCGAAGAAATCGGAATTGCCATTATCGGTGAGGGCCGGCAACGAAGAATAGATTTGGCCGCGACCTCTCCTGGTCTATTGAATATCATTCAGAAAGGGGTGATACCAGTAATTACCGGATGGTATGGTAGCAATGAGTCCGGCGAGATCGCGGTTCTTGAGAGAGGTGGTAGCGACGTTACCGCGGCGGTGATTGCCAGAATCCTGCAAGCCAATAATGTGGTATTATGGAAAGATGTTGAAGGGGTTTTGGCGGTGCCTCCAAGGCTCGGCCTCCAAGGTCTTCGAATCCCATATCTAGGATATAGTGAAGCGAGCGAATTAGCTCGTCTCGGGTCGACCGTACTCCATCCACATTGCATCGAACCGGTCGCTATCGTTGGCATCCCGATTGAATTACGCCCGCTTCATGGCTCCGGTAACGGCACCGTCATCGGACCTGATCTCCATCTTGAACAACCACAGGTGAAAGCGATAGCATGTGCATATCCAGTGCGTATGGTCACTATCAGAAGCCCGATTCACCGCCGAGCGTCGGGTTTTACCCTCAAGGTCTTGGAAATTCTTGAACAGCACGATGTGGAGGCGTGGTTTCTACATGCTCTGCCCGGCAGTATCGAGTTGATAATTGACGATGATGGGTTTAATCGGCCTTTGGAGGACCTGAAACGGTCCGATTTCTACGTTGAGGTGGGAGAAGTTTCTGCTGTGATTTCGGTAATAGGCAGTGGTTTCGCCAACTGGTCGGATGGCTTCAAACAGATGATGCTAGAACAGGAGTGCTGGAAAGAAGGCTTGAAATTCATCAATAGTGAAGGCCCTTCGCTACATTTCCTCGTCGATAAGAACGAACTCGATGGCATAATTGAGTTTCTTTCACATACCTTTGGCCTTATCGAATCGGAGATACAGAATTGATTACTCCAATTCTTCTTCAATATTTTCTACTATCGGGTTTAACACCTTGGTAATAATTACCTTCTCGACATCATCATTATTTTCGTAGTGATTCTGTAAATGCTCAATTGTCGGTATGCTCACGGACGGAATGAATATGACTACGGCAGGGCCTGAACCTGAGATTCCTGCAGCTCTGGCTCCGAACATCATTGCTTCGTTAGATATTCGACGGCCCACTGTATCATCTAGAACTCCTGCCATCGAACGGCCGTTTGCGGTCAAGGCCACCAAATCCTCGCCACTCTCAAGGGCGGTAAGGGCACGTTGGAAACCCTGTTGATGCCAAAGAAAAGCCTCGGCATCTGGTGGCTCTGAGCGGCTACCTCTCAGCAATAAGATTACCGTCCAATCATTTGCTACAGGCCCATTTCCTTCGAGCAGAACTCCCTCCGCCGCGGGTACATTAGGGTCGATGATCTTCCAACCCTCGGTAGCGGCAGCCCAGGCATCGTCTTTGCTACCGGTGATGCTCACCCCGGCCGCTGATTGTGCGGCTCCAGCCATATCGATGAGTTCAGTAATGGAAACTTCTTGTTCAGTTGCTTCAGCGAGTGCACGTAGCGCCGCCACCGCCACCGCAGCGCTGGATTTCAGTCCTTGACCCGATGGAACCCTCGAGCGAATCGTCCAGTACACTTGTTCGACCGGCAAAATGTACCCAGCGCCCTGCCAAGCCTCGACCACCGCGGCGAGCAGACCATCCGGGTCTTTGGGTGGTGTTTTAGGGGCGTCGTCGCGCACCATCGCTACGGTATTCAGGTCGAGTGCCATACTGGCGCCCAAACCTAAGGCTGCGGCGTGAAGTAGACTACACGCACCGTGTGCCTTACCCTTGCCCAACACTACCATTCAAACTCACCTTTCGACTACTTTTGCTGATATTTCCGCTCCAACATGTCTGCCCATAGTGTCTATTCTCGCTAATATGTAGTCGTTTTCCTTCAGTTCAGTTATAGACAATGCAATTCCGCTCGGCGACACCAACCTTACAGTCTCCGCTTGTTGGGCGTACAGAGAGGCCGTATGAGCATTTACATCCTTCATCTTCAATAATAATAGTGGTCGATTTTCAATCTTCACCCTACCCACTGTCATAGGTCGGGTCTCTCCGGCGGCATTGTAAACCAGCAACTCATCACCGGCAGAAACCTCAGAAAGATAGCACGTCTTACCATCGGCTCGCATACAATACGAGTGAATTGCTCCGGCATTGACTCTGAACGGACGCGGTGGAACATAACCGCTGACGATAGTCTCACCATGAACCAGCGCCATCATGCTGGAACTGGAGCCGACGAGAATACCCTCTCCATGGTTGAGAAGAGAGACGAAATCGACGCATACACGATCACCCGTCGAACCTTCCTCGATTGCGGTAATCATCACCGGTGAAAGTTGCCCCTGCTCAATAGTCTCAGTTTTGGTGATACAGCCATCGCTGCGCTCCAATCTCTGGGCTTTGCAAATCGCCGCGGCCTGCCACAATTCCTCCTCATCAGCCAACAGGATTGCATCGACTCCGATATCGAGGGCGAATGCTGCCCCTGGAATCAACTTCGAATCTTCCAATCTCACCGCGATTGAGGTTGGTGTTCCACCGGCGTCGGCGATGAGGTTCTCCAGTGGAATCAGGGTCCAATCTCGGCACTCGACCAAGAGCCAGTTCACCGAACCTACGGCGCTGCGCGCGGCGGCCTGGCCGTCCGGGTCATCGATGTGAAAATGGGCGCCAATCAGGTTACCGTCACGGTCGAATAAACGCTTCCCATCGGTGGTGATCTCGTCGCCGAATCTAACATCTATGGCCGAGGATAAATCTGTCGAATCGATATGGCAAGGAGTGTCCGAATCTTGAACCTCAAGCCATAACTGCACCGTCTCACCTCAATTTTTCCGCCGCTTCCCTCGGCCCTACCCCGCGCTGCACAACATCGTGCAAGGCCTTTGCATAGGCCGCAGGGTCGTGATGGGAGAATACTTGCCGACCCATGCATACACCAGCCCCTCCGGCCAGGATTGATTGCTTGACCATTTTCAGCAGCCCTTCGATATCGTCATGTTTTTCTCCGCCGGCGACCAAGACTGGAATCGGAACACCCGAAGTTACGATTTCAAAAGATTCCATTGACCCGGTCCACTGTGTCTTGACCACGTCACAACCGAGTTCCCAACCCAATCTCACCGCATGGGCAGCACCGTTGGTGGGGTCCCCTTCAATCTGGAGATTTTCTCCTCGAGCATACATCATTCCGAGTAATGGCACGCCAAGTCTATGACACTGCTCGCTCACATAGCCCATTCGAGTAATCATTTCCGCCTCGTGTATAGACCCGAGATTAACTTGCAGGCTGACTGCAGTCGCCCCGCGCGACAGTGCCTCTTCGACACTTCCCACGACCACCTTGTCGTCACTACGTTCACCACCATGGATAGTTGAAACCGAGAGATGGGCGACCAATGGAGGGCCGGAAAGGGAGGAAAAATGACTTACCACACCTTTTTGGGCGACTACGGCATCAACATTGGCCTCGCCCAGGGAGCGGTATAATGATCCCATATCCTCAAGCCCTGCCAGCGGGTAATAAGAAGCCCCGTGGTCGAGCGGAATCCAAACCCCTCGACCATTAGGTAGCAGTTTTCCCAACCGTTCTTTTTTCTCACCCATAGCGCTCACACCGCGGCGAGGCAATTGCCCCTCATCAAACCATTAGTAATACGATACTAAGAAATGATTAGAAGTTACCGTAATTTCGGCCACATGATGGTTGAAGCGATGCTCTCCATGAAGGGAATAGAAAGATACTATGAAATGTCGTCAGAGACCGTCAAAGCCCTTGACGGAATCAATCTTGAGATTGAGGAAGGAGAGAGGGTTCTCCTACTAGGTCCCTCTGGTTCCGGAAAAACGACCCTACTGAATTGCATCGCCGCCCTGGACAATCCGACGGCAGGAGAATACAGTTTCAATGGAAACGAAGTACCTCGAGGTCACGCAGAGAAAATGACCTCCTTTCGCCGAGACAATATTGGTTATGTCTTCCAATTCTACAATCTCCTTCAGGATCTAACCGCACTTGAGAACATCCTGCTCATCCAAGAGTTATCGGGTGGGCGCGACGGGGGGCGTGCGAGAGAGTTGCTGAGATTGGTTGGCCTTGAGGGGGAAGTCGACCGCTTCCCAGCAGAGATGAGTGGAGGACAACAGCAACGTGTAGCAATTGCTCGAAGTCTTGCGAAGGCCCCGAAACTCCTTCTTGGTGACGAGTTGACCGGAAATCTGGACTCCAAGACGACCGCAATGGTGATGGAAGTACTCATCAAGGCGTGCGAATCAGAGAACATCACCACGGTGATGGTCACTCACGATGAATCATTGTCGAAGTATGCGACCAGAGTCGTGCGATTGGATAGTGGAATCGTCACGTCGGATGAGAAAATGGGTTTGTGACGAGGGGGTAAATGGGTGTCGATGCTCCTGACAAAGAGATTGATGCGTAGCCTGTGGCGCACCAAACTACGCCTTTCCGCAGTTGTACTGATGATTGCTGTCGGAGTGTTCGCCGGCATCTCCTTCGGTGCTTATGGGACTGCCGCGACCATGATGTATGATGACATCTATTCCGATGAAGAAGGCCGAATCAATCTCGCTGATGTAGTGGTGGAGAATCCAGGTGGGGTCTGGAACGGCACGACTTCAGAAGAGATGTGTCAGGCGATCAGGGATGAATGGACGAATCCCGAACTTGAATTGGAATTCTGTGAACCTAGGCTCACCTTGGAGGGATTGATGTTCAATCTATTGGATAATGGGTCTGAAGATATGGTCCACGCGGTGTGGTATGGAATCGACGAAGGCAAGGTCGACAGGGTGTGGATGCCAGAACATGATTGCTGCTCGGGCCGTCTGGCTGCCGCAGCCGACGAGATTGTGCTCGATGCACACGCGGCTTCTGGAATGGGTATCGATGTTGGTGAAAGCATCTCGATTGCCGCAGGTGCAGGAAGGATGAATCTCACTGTCGTCGGCATCGGTCTGTATTCCAATCACCTGTACTTCGCTGAGGAGGGTGCGCTTTACCCCGCCTCCGCAGGCACTTTCGCAACCGGATACCTTTCTGCAAGCGGTATGGAGGTATTGGCCAACCGAAGTGCAGGTTCGTCAAACATAATACTGATCGACGTCAAAGGAACACCATCCTATGATCTCCAATCGACCGATGCGGTCGAGGGGGTGGAGTTGAACGCGGTGAAAGCTCAGATTTTGGAGATTATGAGCGAGGAGTCCGACGACCCGGTTTCGGTGTATGACCAATCAGGTATCTACTCTGTCGAATTACTCCGCGCCGATGCTGAGGGTGCAAACAAAATGTATCCTTACGTGACCGGTATGATTGCTGTGGTAGCAGGCATCACCATCTTCCTCAGTCTACAAAGATTGATTCAATCTCAAGCCAAGGAGATTGCTGTTCTTAGGACCTTAGGGGTTCCCCGCAGGTCCATCATGCCAGGATACATCCTCGCACCAATGATCATCGGTTCTGTCGGTGTGGCCATTGGTACGGCTCTTGGCGTGTGGGTCGGTGCACCAGCCATGCTTGGCATGTACGAGGACATCATGGGGATTCCAATAATCGGTTATTCAGTTCCCCCATCCCTCGTCATCCTCAATGTGGTGATCGTAATGGTCATCGTCCTGCTCTCGGGGATCCGCCCCGCTTGGCAGGCAGCACAGATGCAGCCCTTGGAAGTGATGCGAGGTCAGCACGAGGTCAGGTTGTCCTCGAGAAGGATTCAGAGATGGACGGCCAGAATGCCCGCTACCGTTGGCCTCACTATCCGTTCAAGCATCCGCAAACCGGTTCGCTTGGCATTCACATTCCTCGCAGTAGGACTCTCGATGTTGATCTTAGGGTCGATGCTTCTGATGATGGGATCGATTGAGGATATGTTCGGGACTGAGAGAGAAACCTGGGATGCTCGAGTGAATGCACCTGAGGGTGGTGAGGATGAGATTATCCAATGGGCACAGAGCAAAGGTGTCTCCTATGAACTGTTATTGCAGTATCCCGGAAGTCCAGCAAAGAGTGATTCACGCCTGCTCTCGGTGAATGGATTGGACCAATTCTCCTCGACCGATTCCCCTACCGGCATGATTCATGTCAAACTCAAAGAGGGGTCATTCCCTGTCGCGGATGCTACAGTCACTCAAGTCCTGATTGATGAAGGGTCAAGCGAATTCCTTGGTTGGAATATTGGAGATCAGCCGACCATGATGTTTGGGTCCATCTCTAAGAAGGTCGAGGTTACGGGGATAACCAAGGGTGAGATATTCCGCACAGTCTACCTCCATAGGTCAGATCTGTCTGCAGAGGTCGGACTGAATGCGACTTCTGTGCTGCTCGACCTGCCTAATGGGGTCGAGGTCGATTCGGAACTCGGAGCGATATCAGAGGGGATTACTCTGATGGCGGATCAGGACAAAGCATTTGATGAAATTATGGATAAACAGATACAGTTCCTCATCGCGGTCGAGGGGCTTGGGATTCTGATGGCATTCGGGGTACTGTTCAACACCTTGGTGATGAATCTGGCTGAACGAGACTCGGAACTGGCGACCTTGCGAGTCCTTGGTGCCCCGATTAATCGATTGGGAGCGATGATATTCGGCGAGCATCTGGCCATCGGGGTGATTGGGGGGGCACTGGCCTGTATCTTCTCAGTTCTTGGAACCCAGTTGCTGATTGATTCAATGGTACAATGGGCGTTCTTCTTCACAGTGCAAGCGAGTCTTGGCTCACTAGCCATCATTGGTGGGACCGTTGTGTTGATGTCCATCTCACTTACTCCATTCGGAATGTGGAGGATAAAGAAAATGGATTTGGTCGACAGCGTAAAGGAGTTTTCAAACTGAGGATTTGACGGCAATAATCTAAACATACTCGTCGGGCCTGGGTCGTACATGGTGGGAGCGGGCGAATGGATGATGATTGGCGTACTCGGCCTCGCTTTCATGTGTGGAGTATGGGTACTCATCATCCGCGGGGATGTCGATAAACCCGACCGCCGAAGGTTGGATGCTAACGATTATTCCCGCTTCAGCAGACGGCGTACAGGTCCAGAATTCAAAGAGGCACGTAAGGAGATTGAGCAACGATTGGCCATAGTGTCGCGACGTAATCGAGCGCGTTCACAAGCTCAGATGAAAATCGCCGAGGCCGAGTTGGCCCGCCAAAAGAGAATTGATGCCGCTGAAGCGGCATTGCGGGGTGAAGAACTTCGTCTCAAAGAAGAGCAACTTAACGCCGAAAGGGAGAGAATGGAGGAAGAACGACGGCGCCGAGAGGCTGAGGAAGCTGAACTGCAAGCTGAAGAAGACCGCCGCCGCAGTGAGGAAGAGACGCGCCTTAACGCCGAAGCCGCCGAGTTGGAATCCCAAGCCGCCGAGGCAGAACGTATTCGCCAAGAAGAACTTGCGGCGCTTGAAGAGCAGCGCCAAGCTGAACTTGCCGCCTTGGCGGAGGCCGATGCGATGCTTGAGGCGCAGGAGGTCGATGACGAAACCACAGCAGAACTGCGGGCGAGACTTGAGGCAGCGGGCGGTCGCATCGGCGATGTCAACGTGTCATTGATGTGGAATAATTACAACGACCTCGACCTCCATGTGGTCTGCCCATCCGGTGAGCGGCTGCACGGCGGAAACCGCACCTCGGCATGCCATGGCGAACTCGATGTCGACGCTAATGTCAAGCCCGACTCCAAGAAACCGGTCGAGAACGTTGTCTGGGATATCGGCAATGCTCCCAACGGTACCTACAGGGTATACGTTCATCATTACAAGAAGCATAAGAAGCGGGGTACCAAAGACCCAACTGCATTCAAGGTCATCGTCAATGCCGGTGGCACATTCACAGAGTACAATTCGGAATTGTCCAACGGCGACCCGATAATGCTCGTCACCGATTTTGAGATGCGCGAACGCACTCCTGAAGAAGAAGCGGCATATCAAGCGGAATTGGCTGAGGCAGAAGCCGCTCGTCTGGCCGAGGAAGAGGAGGCCGCACGCAAGGAATCTGAAGAAGAATCTGCACGTAAAGAAGCCGAGGAAGAGGCCGCTCGATTGGCTGAGGAAGAAGAAGCCGCACGCAAGGAAGCCGAGGAAGAGGCCGCCCGATTGGCCGAGGAGGAAGAAGCCGCTCACAAGGAAGCCGAGGAAGAGGCTGCCCGACTGGCCGAGGAGCAGAGGCAGGATGATCTGGCCGCTGCTGAAGATCAGAGGCTCGCTGAAATCGCCGCTGCCGAAGCCGCCGTTGAGCAGGATGCGAAAGATGCCGCTCACCAGGCCCATGTCGAAGCTGAGGAAGTAGCCGAAGAGACCGCCCGAGAATTACGCCGCCGCCTCGAGCAGGCTGGAGGTAGAATCGGAGACGTCAACATCTCATTGATGTGGAATAATTTCAATGACCTCGACCTTCACGTGGTCTGTCCCTCGGGTGAGCGTATCCACGGAGGAAACCGG
>DARQ01000104.1:31204-34696 GCA_002503395.1 Euryarchaeota archaeon UBA60
CCAAGAAACCGGTCGAGAACGTGGTCTGGGATGTCGGAGATGCTGATGATGGCTTGTACAAGGTTTATGTTCACCATTACAAGAAGCATAAGAAGAGGCGCACCAAGGACCCAACGGAATTCAAATTAATTACTGGAGTCAAGGGTGAATTCAAGGAATACAATTCCCAACTTTCACACGGTGAACCGATATTGTTGGTGGCGAGTTTCACTGTCGGTGATTCCGCTCCCCAACCTCCTTCATCTCCACCAGAAGATGAAGAATCCCAGACTGCAGATGAGGCTCTTGATACATCCGAGCACGATGAGAAAAATTAGTTTTCGGCCCGCCGAAAAACTTCCCGCATAAATAGAAATTTGAAGTGATTTCCGATTGGTTCATATGGCTTACTCAGTAGCCCCTCCTAATGGGGATACCACGCGAAAGGGTGCTAGAGTGGCTAGCCGCCTACGATCCAGATGAGATTACCATCGGAGTGGTAGCGTCACATTCATCATTACAGATTCTCCACGGTGCTCGTCAAGAGGGCTTCAAAACCCTCGGCATTGCGGTCGGAGATAATCGCCGCCGACTCTACTCAGCTTTTCCAGGCGCTCAGCCCGATGAGTGGTTGATGCTGGAAGATTACCGTGAACTTCTCACCCAAGCTGAATGGCTACGGCAGCGCAACGTCATCATCATTCCTCATGGCTCTTTGGTGGAATATCTCGGGGCTGAGAATTTCCGCAATCTCGAGCTACCGTCCTTTGGCAATCGTGACATCCTGAAATGGGAGTCAAACCGTGAATCTCAACGTCAATGGCTTGAATTAGGCGGCTGTACCATGCCTGCGGTCGTAAATGACCCGCACGACATCGATGGCCCGGTGATTGTCAAGTATGCTGGCGCAAAGGGCGGGCGAGGCTACTTCATCGCCCGTGACTACCGAGATTTCCGTAGAAACGTCAACCTTGAAGAGGAGTTCACCATTCAGGAATATGTTATTGGCTGTAGATACTACATGCATTTCTTCTTCGACCCCATAGCCTCTGATGGCTATCAAGTGCGTGGCATCGGCAACAACACCGGCAAAAAACTCGGCCGGCTTGAATTATTGAGCATGGACCGCCGCGATGAGAGCAATGTCGATGAATTCTACAAATTGGGAAGTCTGCGTGACCTGAGGGAAATGAACCTTGAGCCGTCCTTTGTGGTGACCGGGAATCAACCAGTGGTGATTCGTGAGAGTCTTCTGCCGAAGGCATTCGAACTCGCCGAAGGTACGGTAGCGGCATCATACGAATTGGAAGATGAGGCATTCGGTATGATTGGGCCATTCTGTCTTGAGGCAATCGTCACCGACCAATTGGAATTCAAGGTCTTTGAAATAAGTGCTCGAATCGTTGCCGGCTCCAACCCATTCGTCGGTGGTTCACCATATTCCGACCTCAATGAATACCGGATGTCGACCGGCCGCAGAATCGCTAGAAGTATTCGTAACAGCCTCAACAAGGGTTGTCTGGACGAACTCATTTCTTGAACCTCTCATGGGGTGAAGTTCGTAAGGAATGCCACCACTGCTCGATGCATGGGGGAAGGAAAACGCCGTATCACCTATGCCGATTATCTGCACCTGCACGACCTTATTAATCTCCAAGACGGCGCAGGGGATAGAAAAATCAGTAGTGATGAACACCATTTCATCATCGTTCACCAAGCCTTTGAATTGTGGTTTTGTCGGATTCTCTTTGAGATGCGTGAAATCAAAATACTGTTGGCACAGCGGCCTGTTCCAGAAGATGACATTCCTAGAATTGTTCACAAACTTGAGCGAGTGACAGAGATTTTCAATTTGTTTCAGGGGCAATGGAAGGTAATGCAGACCTTGACCCCGCAAGGATTTTTGAATTTTCGCGATGAACTCGGCACTGCATCGGGTTTTGAATCCTTCCAACTGCGAGAATTGGAGATAATGCTGGGAATCTATTCCACCGACCGTCCAGGAGAAATGAATCCACTAGAGCACTTTGCTAGAATGGCGGATGAGAGCGAATCATCGCGCGCAGCATATCAAAGACTGGTAAAAGTGTCCGAAGAGACTACGATTCGGGAAGAACTTCGCACCTGGCTATCGCGAACCCCAATCCACGGTTCTTCTCCGGATGATGATGGTGATGAGGCGGTGGTGCGAAATTTCGTCGAGGAGCATCTGGCAACGACTTCGGCATTGCATGAATCGGCTTTACAGCATTTCGCCGACATTGGGCAGACGGATATCGAGAAGATTGGCGCCAGATTTGCCGCGTCGCTTGAAGGAGCGCGAGAATTCTTGTTGCCAGATGGGCAGGTCGACCGCGCCCGAGCGGGTTTACTCTTCATCGAGTCTTACCGTGACCTGCCACTGTTGGCATGGCCGCGCGCACTGGTAGATAGTGTGGTGGAAATGGAGCAATCGATGTTGCTATTTCGCACCCATCACGCTCGCATGGTCGAGAGAATGATTGGTCGCAGGGTCGGAACCGGGGGCTCATCTGGGGTCGATTATCTCGATGCGACTACGAAGATGAGGATTTTCACCGATCTGTGGGCGGTACGCACGCTACTGATCAAGCGCAGTGAATTACCGCCGGTAAAGAAACCTGAGGCCTACGGCTTCCGTGGTTAATGATGCGCCTCAAATGGTATTACGGTGCCCTTCCCCCAGAGTCCGAGGAGTCCTCGATATCGGTGAGAAATTGGTTCAGTCCAAGTGCGGGTCGGTATCGATGGGAATCATGTCGTGCTCATATTCGTACAGAGCGATTTTCAGCGGGTCGAGAACGAACCTGATATTAGCTTCTTCAACTCCGAAAAGTGAAATCAATTCGGCCTTGAATGCCGAGCGTAGTTCTTCTTCAGATGCATTTAGCGGCGCACCCATTCCTATCTGTAAAGCACGAGCACCGATAATTCGAGCGCGTTCAAAGCGGGTGTGGTTTTCATTTGCCATTGGATTCACCTTCGACGGAATCGCCGACCTGTGGCCTGTTATTGAACCCATCGCCTATCCTTCTGCCTACTTTACACCCAGCCAAACGACCAACCCGTCCTTCACAGTCCAGCGATAAAGTAACTATCAAACGTGAGTGGCTCAACGAAGGGGCATGGACGAGGTGGGCGATGAGCGTCAGGTCCACCTACCACTTTTCATCGCCGGTATCGCGCTATTGATTACTATCGTTGGTGGCACAATCAGGATTCACGATGCCGGAGAATCATGCCCTGATTGGCCGACCTGCTTCGGCTCTTGGGGATTCGATTCATCGCCCCAACAACAGGAATCTTGGTGGCAGGAGAATCCTGATGAAATCGATTCACGCGGCGCCCAACATCGCTATTCGACTTTTGAGATTTTCATCGAGTGGTTTCATCGATTGCTGGTTGGAATCATTGCCATCCCTATCCTGCTGAATGTGTTCATCACCAACAAGAATCGTTCGCAGGTCGGGGAAAAAGTACGCAGGTTGGCGATTT
>DARQ01000075.1:0-1100 GCA_002503395.1 Euryarchaeota archaeon UBA60
GGTATCACCGCCGAGAACCCCGAGCCCTTCGTCGACCATCTTTCCAAGTTGCAGGATTTGATGCGCTTGGGGTGGATGCGGCGGATGCTCAAACGTAGTGGCGAGATAGCGCTTGAGCGAGGCTACAAGCGGGTCGATATCGAACAGGTCGTAAACCTCGACCCGTTTGCTTGAACTCGAGAATCCCCGTTGCTTTCATCATTGAAGAATGCCAGCAAGCGGCATGGCCGACCGCAGGTTGGACAAGATCCGCCGGCGAGTCGCGACCGCACTCTCCTCTTGGAATGACCCCCATGGTCATGGCCCGGTTACCAAAACTGGAGCTCTGAAAGGGGTAGATGTGGATTCCAATGGGGTGGTGAAGATAGCCTTCACGCCATCGCGTCCACATTGTCCATGTTGTCTTCTTGACTTGGCCAAAATGCGCAAAACTCTTCTGCAGCAAAAGCGGGTTGAATCGGTGCATATCGAAGTTATCGGCGTACTTGAGTCAAGTCGTTGGACGAAAGTCATCAATCAGTGATGGCAAAACTGTGAAGGAGAGGTGGGAAACTCTCGACGCAGGATTGATAACAGCCATTCCTCAGGATGATTCAGGTGAGAAGATGGTGGAAATTGGCGACGATGCTCCTGACTTTGAATTGCTCGATACGGAAAGAAACTCGGTCAGAGGTGGAGAACACAAGGGGAAGAAGGTCGTCTTGGCGTTTTTCCCCGCGGCTTTCACAGGCGTGTGTCGAAAGGAGATGTGTACATTTCAAGAAAGCGCTGCCGCCCTGAATGACGCTAATGCTGTGGTTCTCGGAATATGTGTCGATGGACCGTTCGCCAACCACGCCTTTGCCGAAGACATGGGGGTAACATTCCCGATTCTCTCCGACTACACCCGTTCCGTCACCCGAGCATATGGGGTGACGCTGGATGATTTCGCCGGAATGCCGGGATATACCGTGTCACAACGGGCGGTATTCATCGTCGACGAAGCAGGTGATGTGATGTGGAAGTGGGTCGCAGACAGTCCGGGTGAAGAACCAGACTATGACGCCGTCCTAGCAGCCCTGCAATAAGTATCTGCACGCTCAATAAGTGGATTGAGTGGT
>DARQ01000075.1:1233-3233 GCA_002503395.1 Euryarchaeota archaeon UBA60
AGACGCCAGCACCGCACCAATCACAGGACCGAGCCAATACATCCAGATATTACCCAAATGCTCTCCCCCGGCGAAAACCGCAGTGCCCAGATGGCGGGCCGGGTTCATCGCCGCACCGGTAAGGCCGCCACCCATCATGATGTCGACCGCCACCATCATTCCAATTCCCCATCCGGCGATGGCTGGAGCCCTTGGGTCGACTGCAGTACCCCAGATGGCAAACAATAGCAGGAATGTGAGAACGACTTCAACCATTACCACACCGATATTTCCTAGCCCACTAGCAGGTGCTGGAGTTCCAAGACCGGCAACAAATACGATGTCGCTCTGTTCTTTTAGAGTAACCAACATCAACCCGGCGACCAAAGCCCCTCCGAGTTGGGAGAGAATGTATTTCACCCCAGTTTCGTTATCGATTTTCTTGCATACCATCATTGAAAGTGTCACCGCCGGATTTATGTGTCCCCCGGACACATTCATCGTCGCACTGACGACGATGGCCAATACCACTCCGTGCGCCAGCGCAACGGTCTGTAGGTCCCCCCCCATCATTATCGACCCAGCGCCGATAAATGTCAATGCGAATGTACCTATTGCCTCACACAGTAACCTGCTGTTCAAACTTGCTTCACTCATATTATTCACTCTCAGTTATGCCTAGCCATACCGTTGGGGCTCTAAATTATTGGCTCAGACTGAATAACCAATTACGTTGTTCATTCACCGGGTTCACGGAACCATCCACGGCGCCAGAAATAGGCAATCATGGTTAGTCCAAAAGCAATCATCAGGCTCATGATCACCCAAAACCCGTTCCGAGTAGAGGCATCGAAGGGCAGGTCGGTATTCATTCCGAAGATTCCGGCGATGAGGGTCAGTGGTAACATTATTGCACCGATGATGGCAAGGGTGGTCATAACTTCGGTCAGACGCTTATTACTCTCGGCCAATTTCAAATTGGCATTGGTCAGATAGGTGTCTCGGGTCGAGTTTGCTCCCAACGAGTAATTGTTTGTCCGCTTAACCAGAGTGGTGACCAGGTTCTGCAGGTCGGTGAAGTGGGTAATCGACTTCTCGTTCACCAATCGCTCACCGGCTCTGAGTAATCGGCTGCAGGCCGAGTGCAGAGATTCCACCGACTTTGAAACCTCGCGCAGCCGCTGTTTCAACAGGTGTAGGTCCTCAAGCATGTTTTCGTAGCGAGTTGACGGGTCGAAGACGCGGAATTCGAGGGTGTCCAACTCATCGGAATAATTGGCCAGCCGGCTCGCCCAGTCATCGGCGATGGAGTCGAGAATTTCGTACAACAGGTAATCTACGCCGATATCTATGTCTTCCGCATCAGCACGAAGGAGACGCTTGGAGAATACTTTCAGTGCTGGGATTTTTGTGTGGCGAACGGTGATCATCAAATTTTCCTGCAGAAAAATCGCCACCGGTTCGGTATCAAGTCGATTCTTGTCGTCGTCACGGGCCTTGATGACCACGAAGCGGTGGTTATCGAATTTCTGCACCGTGTTAGCGGTATGGCCAGTGGTATCTTCGACCGCCAATTCATCGAAACCACAATCATCCAACAGGAAATTACGAATCTCCTCATCCGGATTGACGATATCAAGCCATGCCAGACCCTGACCGGCCACACTTTGGCGTAGCGTCGCCAACGAGAACGCCTCTTTGGAGAGGCGGCCGCCGGCGCTGGTCTGTAGACGAAGTTCGGCCATGATTCGCCGTCCACACCTCCCTCTCAAAGGTTTTCATTACTCAGAATTATCATCTTCAGGGTATATTGACCGCTCGAGCGCCCTCTTTTGCCGCTCTTCGACCTCATTCAGTTTGCTTCGGATTTTGCGTCGCAGTGCCCATATTATGAAGCCGATTACAACGATATTGAAGGCGAGAGCCAGTGATTCTGTCGCCGACCATTCTGAGGTGGGCATCACTATTCCTCACAGTGGCGGTCGAATTTCGATATCGAGCGAAGTTTTGGCCACGCCGAT
>DARQ01000075.1:3281-5453 GCA_002503395.1 Euryarchaeota archaeon UBA60
GAGGTGCAATTGGTCGGGATATCTACCTCGGCCATCTCGGCATGCTCGCACAGGGTCAGTTCGGTATCGAGAGGTGCTGATCCAAGTAGTATGCTACCGCGGAAAAAACGCACTTGACCGTTGTTCGGCGACATATCATCACCTTGAGACCCTAGCACCTTAGCGCTCCTCGTATCGAGTCCACTGACCGGTCTGCTTGTTGAAGTACAGGCCGGCTTTCTTCATCCACTTGTTGAACTTGGTCGCTCCGGCGCCTGTGCGCAGGATGAAATCCTCGCGGTCTTCTTGTGCTTGAATATAGCCCTTGGCTGCGAGGGTTTGGTTAATCCAGTCATCGATGGTCATCAATCCGGAAGATAGTGCACTGGCTTCAGCCGCGGCTGCAAGTTCGTCGGCGGTCGCCCCAGTGGTCTCCAAATCGGCTTGGATGAAGTCGGTGACGGTCTTCAGGTCGCGACTTGAAGGACGGCGTGGTACTGGGTTACGGGGCTTGGCATCGGGGTCTATCTTGATTCGACTACCATTGCTCAGCAAGCCTTCGACACTGTGCGATAATTTCGGTGTGAAGGTATTCTCGCAATCCCAGCAGATGAAGGTCCATTCCTCGGTAAAACTGGTTTCACGACTTGAGCGGGGGTCCAATTCTTCGCCGCACTCCGGGCAGGCGTGGAGTATCAATTCGGGAACCATGATGCGACGAAAGTCGACGATATCCTGGGGAGTGCCTTCCAATTCGAGCATTTCGTGGTCACGGGCCGCTTCCAAGCCACGGGTCTCCAACTGATCGCGAATCTTGACCTTCTGGTCATCCTTGCTCTCGTCATTGAGGTTGTTTTCCAATTTGACGATTAACTCAATGGTCTTGCCCAAGCGGTTCATAACGATTTTCTGGCCGCGGAAAGCTTCGACCCGAGCAATCTTCAGGCGCTCTTTCTGCTCGGCCAAATCGGCGAGAATATCCTTTTGCTTACGCTTGAACCGCTGTTCTTCGATGCGGTCCATCTTCTTCTTTTCAGGGGCGAGAACCTTAGCCAAGAAGCGCTCCTTACCGTGGGTTTTGTGGCCAGAGTTGATAATCGAAATCACACCGTCGGCAATGGTGCCTTGCAGACCATAGTTTTCGATTAACTGTTCTTTGTCAATCTTCTTCAAATCGCCGATTTTCAATCCGGCATCAGCCAAATGGTTGGCCGTTGTCTGGTCGATTCCTCGGCGTAATAGAGCAAGGTAGGTGTCCTTCTTTGCCATCCATATCCCTCCGAGCGAGCAAGGCCAAGTGCCGGCCCTATGTGAACCCCCCGTAAATCACTCCTCTTTATAGGCTTCAATGTGTGCTACCAAGACCAACCAATCGGTGGTCGACAGTTGCTCTGGCCGAGCCTCGTACCAACCTGTGGGCAGTGCTGGTAGGTTCTCCTGCCGCAATACCGCTTTCGCCGCCGCGCGCCAGGCCTTGGCATACCAACCCTTTACCCGAGCAATGCGTTTTGGTATCACCGTGATGCGATTACGGATCTTTTTTCGGCGCTCGACAAAGCATTCACGAACGACCATTCGAGCGAGTTTCAGATTGGGCATTGCCATTCCATCCGGCATCTCATATCCCTGCTTTAGCGGTGTCAGGCGCACCAGACGACTATGAATGGCTGGGGCTGGGGTAAAGGAGTGTGAGTGGACGATACGCTCAGCCTCAACCTGCCACTCGAATGCGGTGGTGATACCGAGCGGACCACGGCTGGATGGGCCGTCGAGCATGGCGAGGCGGGTGGCGAATTCATCCTGTAAGAGCAGAACGATGGCGGACAAACCCCGTCCACTGCGGTGATGTTTCAGTAAACGGTCGATGAGAGGGCTGGATATCTGGAATGGGATATTGGCGACGACATGGGTGATGCCGGCAGGGAAATTGATTGCCAGTGCATCCCCTTCAAGCAGGGTTAGATCCCCGTTTTCAATCGCTTTTGCGAAAACTCCTCTCAGGTGAGAGCAGGATTCGGCATCGATTTCGACCGCGACCACCTCAGCGCCACTGTTGAGCAAGTGAGCTGTCAAAGTTCCCGGGCCACTGCCGACCTCTAGGACGACATCTCCCGCACCGACCCCACCCAGTTCTACCGCGGCGGCCAAGACCTCGTCATCCTTGAGATAGTGCTGACCGAACTCCTTGCTCGG
>DARQ01000075.1:5567-6571 GCA_002503395.1 Euryarchaeota archaeon UBA60
AGCAATAACTCGACCAGGCGAGGCTCAAGGTGGTGGTCGGCGATTTCCTTTGCCAGTCTATCGGCGAGAATTTTTGCGCCATCGATTCCACAATCACCATTGAGTTTGTCGAACTCTTCCCATCCATCGCGACCTCGCAGGTCGACCATCTCAAGCGCCTTCTTATTGCCGATACCCGGCAGTAAGGCGAAGGCATGCATCTTCAGAGAAAGGTTGCCGGCGCGATTGTAGAATGAGAGGTATGGCTCGGGATTATCGATAATTATCGAGTTGATGACCTCGGCCAGTGAATCTTGGGCTCTGGACGAGAGGTTACGATAAAGAATCGTGCCGAGGACATTGTTGATAATCGGGGAATCATCAAAAACGAGGATTGTTCCTGCCGACTGAATCTGCGCACTGCTATTCGGCCGGATTCGAATCATCTTCAGACTGTTTTCGGTGATTGCGAGGATCAGCCCGCCGACCTCGTGGTCGAGAATTCGGCAAGACACCTCGTCCGCCAATGGGTCGTCATCAGGCTTGTTTGCCCTTGGGTCGTCGTTAAATGCGCTCATGAAAGTCCACCCGGACATCGGCCTATTCTACACCGACATGCTGGCGTATGATATCAAGGATTTCCTCAATCTCACTAGACTCTATGGTGATGCGGCGACTGCCTAGAACAGCTCGTACATCGACAGAGTCCATCGGCATCAACTCTGCCAACTTGGCGGCAATGTCTGGGAATTTAGCGATTTTTCCGATTTTCATCAAGGCCTCAAACATGTCTTTGAAGACCTTGGAATCGGTCTTGAAACCGTTGCGAGCCTCGCTGGCTGCCCACTCGGCGTGCTGCAGCGCCATCTTCTGTTCGTAGGTCAAGAAACCACGACGCTCTTGTGCATCGATGAGTTGGTCGCGGACGTCAGCAAAATTAAGAAATCTCTCTTCACTCATGTTAATCATCCTCACTCCAGTGGCCGTAGGTGCTCTGGGCGAGCGACCACGGTCTTCTTCATGTT
>DARQ01000075.1:6657-8042 GCA_002503395.1 Euryarchaeota archaeon UBA60
TGGAATCGGCGATGTGGCATTCCCGATTGTTGGCCACCATCGAGTACGATGGCGACGCGGTCACCCATTGAGTACTTGTGGAGAATGCGCCTGATGACGACTCGGCCACGTTCGCTCTTCGACTTGCGGAGTATGCTTCGTGTCCCTTGTCGAGTACCTTTACTGCGCCTCATTATTCATCAACCTCAGGCCATAGCAACGCTACGAGCATCGCGGCGACCTACCTCGTCCATTTAAGCCCGCCGACGCGTTAAGTGTACCCCCCGTGTTGACTAATCGGCGTGAATGTCTGCTACATCCAACCACACGACTTCACAGTCGGCCGAGAGCAGACCGGCGACGCTCGGATTCGTCCTGCCGCCATCTCCGTGGATTGTCTCCTTGACGTAGGTGCCCGACTCACAGCGTAGGGTGACCTCAACGAAGATTTCATCGTCGATTATCTCAGCACTGGAATCAGCGACTTCGAGCACACTGCGGGTGCGAATCTTGTCGGCTCGACGGTGGGCAACACGGGTCGGAGTCCTCTGCTCGAGAACGGTGCCGGCCAGCCCGTCCAGAGTGGCGATGATGGTGTCGAGATCGGGCAGTGGTGGGACGATGATCTCTGGTTCACCGGATTGGGTTTCAAGCCGGTGGTTGAGAAGGCGCTCGACCAAGATGGGTTTGGTGCCGGTCTTCGCCAGATTGTGTTGTTCGCACATGGCGACAAGTTCAGCCTTCTTCAGTTTGGCCAGAGATTTTTCATCCAAACCAACAACCGCTTGGGGATCCGCGGGGTTCGAAGAGTTCTGGGATTCGGGGGAGCCTGAGGTGACTTTGGTGTCGGGGCTGCCTGCCGGGGTCTCGGATTCGGCTTGGCTTTCATTGCGCCGGCCTCTGCGCCCCCTCCCCTTACCGCGATTTCTCTTGCCTCGCATCGGGTGAGGCTCGGGCACCGGAAGGGTTCCCTGAGGCAATAATCTGAAGCAGATGCGGTAGGATTTCTCGGCAGGTGTATCCTTGATTCGGACAACTTCCGAACGGGTTGAATCGCGCATCGAATCGACCTCGATTCTACCCGCCGCGGCGTGATTGATTTTCTGCTCAAGTTCACTCGCTGGTAATGAACGGCGGCGCGGATTCTTGATTTCGATGACAAAAGGACGGCCTCGCCCCATACATCTGACGTCGATATCCTCTCGACCCATGCCATGGAAGGCGTGGTCATCACCGGCAAATAGGGGGAGAATCGGTTCGCCAATCAAATCCTGCACCGAAGTCTCGTATTGCTTCCCGGTATTATTACAGCGCTCACAACCCCGGCCTTTGCAAGCCCGGCAAGGCCAGCGGGTCTGGGGAATCCCTCGCTCGAGTTTTCGGTAACGGCCGTAGATGTAGTGTGA
>DARQ01000075.1:8212-10556 GCA_002503395.1 Euryarchaeota archaeon UBA60
CCATAGCGCTTGCGCAGGTCATCTTCAGCCTCGGATTGGGCCTTGGGGAATTGTCCACCAATCTGTAAGCGAGAAAATTCGTACGGCGCCAATTCATCGCTGACGAGGTTAGCTAGAAGTTCGATTTCAGCGAATAACTCTTCACAGAATGGGCAGATGGCATGGTCATCTCGAAATTCGGCCATATTGGCATCGCGTTCGACCACCAGGTTTCGCACTCCCTTGCCGGCCTCGAGCAGAGATTGGCCGTAGGTTTTCTTGCCACCGACCCGACCCAGACAGTGGTCGCAAGTGCCCAATCGCACCAGATGTTTCAGCCCTTCGGCGGCGGGAGCGGTGGGTATCTCCTGCAGATGGGTATCGAGTTGTTCGACCGGGAAATCGTCTAACTCAGCGCCATCCGAATCTGCATCTCCGGCAGTCTCTTTGAGAGGAGCAAGGTCTTCCCACAGGTCGTAATCTGTACTGCCGAATCCGGCGTTTGAATACGAGGCCCAATCCTCTTCGGCCTCGATGGCCTCTCCGACCTCACCGGACTTGCTGGCCTTGGAATCCCCTTCTTCATCGGACAAAGTATCACCATTGCGAGACATCTTGCCGGGGCCAACCCCGTGCCAGACAGACAGGCGTGGCGACTTTCATTCAAGAAACCATTGCTGTCTCCGCGCCGCCAATAATAACGTCATCAGGGTGAATATCACCCCTTCCGCCGGTAGAAACCCACCATCATCTTCTGGGGTGGGGGTGGCTTCGCCATTGAGGAGAATGAAACTGTCGCCGATGACACCGTCATAGCGCATGTACTCCACCAGCATTGAATCCATGCTGGCATTGAAGCGCATCAAGCCGTGCGATTTCTCACGGTAGAGCGACCATTCGGGTTGTTCTTCGGAATAGTCGTATGAGCCCCGCCCGGCGGTGCCGACGATGAGATGAATCGGGGCGTGGCTGCCGGCGAATTCTCCGCCCTTGCCGAAGGTGCCCTTTTCCTGGACGACGCTGTCGATGACCGGCCAGGTGCGCTCGTAAAAGTGGTCATGCCCCCATATGACGACATCGACTTGATTGTCGACAAATAATGGCTCGAGTTGTTGACGAATTATGTCATTGATGTCGTGACCTGTTTCATCACCGTGCGAGGTATACATCGGTTTGTGGCCGTAGACCACTAGCCAAGGGGTGCTATCTCGGTTGGCATTCGCCGCCACCAATTCACCCGTGAGCCAAGAAAACTGGGTACTGCCAGCAGAGAAATCGTGCTCGGTGCTGATGCCGATGAAGCGTACCGGGCCGACGGTGAAGGCGTGATACAGGTCGGTGTTCGAGTCGTTGGGAATCTCATATCTGGTCTCATAGGCATCGAAGCCATAACCGGTCTCGTTCTCGTGATTTCCGGGCACCACCATCCAAGGCATGGCCGACATCGAGGGTTCGTTTTCGCGGAAGTAATCATCCCAAACCGATTGGTCGCCATTGGCGTAGGAGATATCTCCGGACAGAATCAACAGATCGAGGGGGTTATCCTCAATGATCTCCCCGGTCACCAGAGCCTCCGAAGACATGCCGTGGTCGCCGAAGCCGTAGAATTCCACCGGTGAAGCAGGGTCGTAGGTCGAGAACGTAAAAATCGACGACCACGAACTACCATCGCCGACGCGATAGGAATAGTTGCTCGCCGGCACAAGCCCAGTCATAGTCGCGGTATGGAATACCATGTCGTGGTCATAGCATTCCTCATCCCCGCTCGCCGATTGGCTGAGGTCTTCCTCCAAACCGTATTCGACCTCTGAATCGGTCTGTCCCGGGGTTGCCCACGAGACCTGCATCTGCTGTGGGTCATCGAGCAGGGCGATATGCACCTGCTCGGGCATATTGCTGGCGAATAAGGTCGAGGCCGGGCAGTCGAACAGATTACCGAACTGCGCTTGTGCCGTTCCGGCTGTCACTGGCAGGAGCAGAAGAAATATCCCCACAGTCAGCAATTTCCGACCTGCCATGGCTTAGCCGAGCAGGCATTGTGACGTGAAACCTCGCCTGTTCGCCATCACAGGATGTCATCGAGCATATTTGAGAAATCGACCTTCCCTTCGGTATTTTTCGGCATCGGTTGCGGGGTTGATTCTATGGTGGGCGGTGTAGTATGGGCTTGGGCAACCACATTGTATGGGTCGTCGATTTCGTATAGATTCTCATCGGGAGAGTGGTAGGCCTCGGGCATATTGGCCATTTTGGCATAGTCGTATGAGTCGGGGATTACCGCTTCGGAGATGCTTACTGTGTGCGCCTGAATGAAAGCCTCCCGCTCCTTTTCCTGCTTGGCGCGGCTGTCGGGCATCAACCCGAT
>DARQ01000075.1:10611-13955 GCA_002503395.1 Euryarchaeota archaeon UBA60
ACAGGTGAGTATCAGGCTAGCGAACAGAGAGAGCAGAATCATCACTGAACTGAAGAACCCGAACGAGGAGAACAGCCCCATCGGCGATAGGGAGATTATCATGAATCCGGAGATGTCACTGGCGGCAGAGCCGACCAATGCCAGTCCACTCGCCCCACCGACCGCGGCCAATGCGACCTTGCGCGTCGCTCCCTTCCAGCGTTCCTCGCGATACCTCTCGGTAACGTGGATACAGTAATCGATGCCGACCCCCAGAGAAATCGCCGCGATGGCGACGGTGACGAGATTGAGGCTCGCCCCGACCGCGGCGATGATTCCGTACAACCACACCACCACGGTCAGAATCGGCAGAGTGGTCAAGAGTGACTGAACCAGCGAGCGGAAGCCCCACCACAAGGTGAGTATGACGAATAGGGCTCCCAGAATCAAACTAGATTGCATCTGTGATTGCATCGCGTCGGCGGCGACGAAACGGGTAATCGGCCGCCCGGTCCACATCACCCATGAGACCGGATTATCATCATCTGATAAGGCAGAATCAGCATTGCCGCGCACCCGGAAATCACCGGCGGTCAGATTGATGAAGGGAGAGAGGTCATCCTCGAGTCTCTCGATGAACGGATTCATCGACGGAAAGTCCTCGGGCTGGGTGATGCCAAAGCGCAGTAAGGTACGTCTGTAGGTCGGCTCATCTCCAGCAAGGGTAAGATGAGGTGAGAGTGGTTGTAACTCTTGGTCCGGGAAGATGTACAGGGAGACCAGAGATGGCGGGATAAATGGTACACTATCGGTTGCTGGGATACCGTAAAGTGAGAGGAATCCATAGAAGAAGACCAGACACCCACGGCGGTCGAAATCTGGCAGTTTCAGCGGTGCTCCGGTATCACCACAACCGACTCCGTGGTCGGGCGAGGTGGTGTTCCAGCCAACCGCCTCAAAGGGGGTTGAATTTCCAATCATGCTGGCACTCAGGGCATAGACCAATTCGTCGACGCCGTGCACATCGACTTGGCCATCCGGGGTGCGGGTGACCTTGTTGGGAAACCCATCCAGCTCTCGATTCATATTGTTTCTAACCGTATCGATGGCGGCGAAAACCCGCGGGTCGAGAATATCTCCCTCGATGAGAATCTCCGCCGGCTCGCCCTCGTCGCCGAATCGGGTATTGATGAGGTTGACCGAGACCGCCATATCCGAGGATTCATCCAAGAAATCCTCGACCTTAAAATCACCTTCCAATCCCGCCATGCCAATAGCCGCCGGAATGGTGATGAGCAGAGCTAATCCCAAGACCACCCATCTGGTTTTATCACCTGCTACCGTAGTGGTGGTCTTGCTCAACCAAGAGGCCGGTATAAGGTGTAATTTGTCCTCATTTCCCGGTGCCAGTCGACCACGTTTCTCGAGCCATTGATCGACTGAAAGGCGCACCAACGGCGCCCAGATCCCGGTTAGGACAAAGGCCGCGAAAACCCCCAGTGCGGCCTCGATTCCAAAAGAGCGCAGAGCCGCGATATCGCTGAATAGATTTGATGCGAATGCGGCCATCGTCGTCAGGCTGGTCAACATGATCGCCCTGCCGACCTTAGAGACTGTGACATTGGCCGCAGATTCGGGAGAAGCGCCCTTCTTGCGCTCCTCCTTGTAACGATGCAGGGCGTGCAGAGAATCATCGATGCCCAGGGCGAGAACGAGAATCGGCAGGAGGTTGGAGAATTGACTGCGGGAAATAATCCGGATACCCAAAAAATCACCGAGATTAGACACATGACCGATAAGCCCCTGCATCCACATCAGGGCGCCCCCTAGAGCGATTACGACGATAGCGACATCCGAGACTCGGCGCAGGCTCATCCACAGCAACACGACGATTGCCAAGCCCATCAAGACGATGAGATTCATCGAGGATTGAACCTCTCGGGTTATCTCGACATTCACTCCCGCACCGACCAGGATGCTAATGGCGTTATTGTCGGTGGAACGTATTGTCCCTTCAAGATGCATTATCGACCATTCTGCGGCACAAGGTCCTGATTCATTCACCAGTTTTTGGCAGTGTTCGTCATCATAATTTGGTGGATGGAAAATCAATTCATTACCGTGGACGATATAACCGCCAATCACCGGCCAATCGATGTTGTCTTCGGGATGGGCATCCTTCCAGACAAAGGTCCAGCCATTGTCTTCCATCTCCCGTTTATCCAACTGGATGAGTAACCAGGAAGCGCTGGCGCTCCACCGGCCACGCCCCCACTCGGCATCACTAAACTCACCCTCTTCGCTCATTACACCAGATATCGGGCCGAATACCGTGGAGTTCTCATCGGCGACAAAGGCGCGGTCACTGGATAGCCAGCGCAGGAAGCTTCCCTGTGAATTATTGGCCATTCGATGCGCTGCCAAATCGATATGTGCCTGAGTCAGGGCGGTGTCATCGAAGAGCAAGCATTGTAATTCACCGCAGTCATTCCATTGGGTGGGTTGGGGAAAATGGACACCGAGTGGGGTCACCCCTTCGGTCGAGAGTATCGATTCATCGGTCATGAAGTAGCGGAAGAAATCCGCGACCACCAGCACTCCATCCGATTGCCAGCCGGTGACATCGTCGACCATCGGTGTGAGGTGTTGGCCGAGTACGTGGCCACGCGCGGCACTACCCTTGCGGTCAATTTCTCGCAATACTGTCAGGTTGAGAATGCCGCCGACCGGGTCGGTTATTCCGGCAGAATCCCCCGGATATGGGTAGAGATGAGTATTGGGAGGGAGATTTGCATAATCGGGAATCCCCCCTGTAAGTGTAGGGATGTCGGCCCGGCCATCTTCGACAAACTCAGGGTCGCGCAGAGTGACGAGAAAGCCGAGTACCTCTTCCGAGGTGCTGAACTCATCATCGATGACCTGCTGGGCTTCAATCTCGGGTGAATCCATCTCATAAGACTCGACATCGATTGGTTCCAGTGCGGTGAAGACCCCTGGAATCATCAATAGGGTGAGAACGAAAATGGCGAGGTGGACACGTCCTTTACGCGGCACCATCCACGCCGCTAATCGTGAGAAGTCACGCGGTTCTGAGGCCACGTTTCGGGGTAATTGGCACTCATACTTATGCGATTGGATTGAGAGGGCAATAGGATTGGCCCCACGAGTTTCCCGCGGCTGGGTGATTGTGCGGTCAAGCATACCTCACAGACCGTGCTGGCGCAGATTCTCGATTGCCTGCAGTTGCTGTGATGTCAACTCCTCAATTTCGGCGAGAATGAATTCAAGGTCGAGCGAGCCACCGACATAGCCCATGCCCTTCATTCGTCGGCGGTCACCGATGCGGCTGTTTTCCGGAATCGTCA
>DARQ01000011.1:0-206 GCA_002503395.1 Euryarchaeota archaeon UBA60
GCCCAAGCGATGACCAAACTCTCGGTGAAATACTCGGTCAAGAAAAATGACAAGCCGGCGATCAGCGTAGTGCCAAGAGGAACCAGAAGTTGGTTCTGCCAAGACATCTTGCGCAGGTCACGATTGAGCAACTGTGTAGTTGTCGACCATCCTAAATGGATGGCTGCGGCAATGAGCAGATGCAGGTTTTCCAAGGTAACCCCCCC